>QHMR01000011.1 GCA_003217875.1 Verrucomicrobiota bacterium | reverse complement strand
CGCCGCGACCCCATTGTCCTTCCAAGTTGGTCCGGGCTTCAGAAAAACTGTTGGCCAATCGCTGGATTACTTCAGCGACGAGCGCATCCGCTTGTTCGACAGCTCGACGTGGCTCGTCCACGAAAGCTGTCTGAATCTCCGTCCATCGTGTACGGAAATCTTTCGCTTCATTGTCCGGGAACAGTGTCGCCGCGGCATCGCCGGATTTATGGTCGGATTTACGCCCTGTTTCAGTGCGCTTAAGGTTTCTGGCGACTTCCGCTGTGGAAGTTGGACGGTTCGAGCGTCGGTCGTCGACCTTGTAATCTTGTTTGTGTGGTTCTCTATCTTTTTCTTCAGCTGTTTCTTCAGTAGTTTTTTCTTCAGTTTTCATGAGGCTGCCTCCTCGCGTGTTACAGTTTCTATTGGCTCCAGCAGTTCTTCAAAAAGCGAGCGATAGTGTACCAGCGCCTGCCGCAAATCTTCGGTGGTTGCGTTGCCGCTGTTGTTGCGTGCCGCAATATCGTGCGCGGCCCGATAGTTGATCACGACGTTGGGATGATCGACCGAGACGTCCGAGGCGCGCTGCTCGAAGTCGCCTACCGGATAACCACGAGCTTGCATGACTTCTTTGACAAGCCCATCGGCATCGCGCACCGCCTGTGATGGCTCATCCACGAATCGCGCTTGCGTTTTCTTCCAAGCTTCGGCAAAGCGGCTCTGATCCGCAGGCGCGAGGACGCGAATCTCAAGCTTGCTAACGCGTTTCTCTCGCGCGGCCAACTCCGCCTCTGCTTTGCGCTGATCACCATATTGATCCACAGCGCGCTTGTATTCGGGTCCGAATTGCTCTTGCAGATTTTGCGTGCGGCGGCGCTGCCAAAAGAAAAAAAGCCCGATCGCGACGAGCACTATGACAACGGCGAGAATGATCAGTGCTGTTGTACTCACTGTATTGCGTTTCTATGAGAATGCTTCTGCCAGTTATATCGCATCCGGACGATTGATCGGTTTGGCGCCGGCGGATTACATCAGCACAAGCGACATCGCAGCCCAAGAATTGTGGATAGTCGAGGGTGGAGAGCGTAAAGCTTCGTGGGAGCCACGCTCCTTTACGGAGTTGATCCGCCTTCGCGGGGTTCGGCGTGACAGGCAGTTTTGCGGCTGCCACGGCTGCACTACAGCTGTTCAGCACATGTATCGTAAGCAGCTTATGATGGCCGCTTCTGTTCAAGAATCTTGCTCCAGATAACCTCACACGGTAGCGTCGACAAACCCACGATCGGAAAACTATGAACTACAACATCGCAACAATCCTCGCCGTCATCGCGATCCTCTTCGTCTTAGCGACTTATCTCACTGGCGCGCCACTTGTGCCGGTCGCAGTTATTCTCCTTGCGCTGGCGATTATTTTCGGCGGACAGGCATTCCGCCGGGTTTAGTCAAAAAAAAGCTGGCTCGGAATCTCTTCCAAGCCAGCTCAGTGAATTCTACTTTTCTACGTCAGCTTAGTACCCGTGACGGTAGTAATGATGACGGTGGTGGCGGTAATAAACCCGGCGCCCACCGGACCAGTAGTACGAGGGACCGGTGTAATAGCTATAGGACGGATATGATCGGTAGTATCCATATGGATAATACCCGTATCCGTAGCCCGGATAGCCGTAGCCGTAAGAGCTATATCCGTACCCCGGATAACCAAATCCAATTCCAACCCCCCCAACTCCGACTGAAATTTGAGCGTCAGAACGTTGCACGGGGACGAAAGCCAATCCACTTACCACCAATGCAATTAAGAGAAGTTTTTTCATGTAGTTCTCCCTTCGTGTTTGTTGTTTTGCGAGGGACGAAAGCTCCTATTACGAACTTCCTCGACGCCGCAGAATGCGCATCTCCCTCTATAATATAATCGGATGCGGACAGTCTCGCGGTTCCCAAAAAATGGCCAAAAAGAGAGCGTTCTGCCTAAGGGAATTGGTGATCGAGGGTGTCGATAAACCCAACCAAATTGCCACACTAACTACATTTCCTTTTTCTAGAAAATCCCGTTAGCCGAGGGGCCGAAACGAGCGGGAGCAAGTGAGTCAAATCGCAGCCGACCAGAAGCCAGAACGGCCGCCCTTGCCGACGCTTCCTCCTTCATTTATTACGGCGCCACATGGCGTGCCGATTACGCGCAGGTTCCTTGCGCAAAGCGTCACCGGCTGATAAAACGTCGACCGTGATCTGGAAGGTATTTCAAATCGTGCTCTGGCTCGCCGCCGCCGCTTACGCGGTTGTGGGTGTCGTCGCCATCACAGGCATGCTGGGCAGTGCCCGCGAAGCGGACATGGTGTTCGGCTTGATGTTCCTGATCATCGGCGCTGTGTCCGCCTTCGTGACTTTTCTGGCTAACAAATCGCGAGGCTGGTTGATTCTCGCGCCTCTGATTCTTTCTGCCGGGCTTCCGCTTGCGCTGGTCGCGGCGTTTTGGATCGACATGGAAAAAGGGGACGTGCATCGACGCCAGATCGACGAGGCGATTCGCTCCGGAAGATATGACTTTGGCAATCAGCCGGCGCTTCTGGCCGTGGCGCAGGCAATTTCCGCGAATGATCAGGACGCGATCCGCGCAGCCGCGAAGTCCGTTCCAGATTTGCAGGCGCCCGGGCGGGACGGGACAACGCTGCTTTGTTGGGCCGTCAGGGAAACCTGGCAGCGTCCGCAATTAGTCGACTCGGTGAAGACGTTGTTGTCGCTCGGCGCCGACCCGAACTTCACCAATGGCCATCGAGATTCATTCGCAATGGGCAATGCCGTGCATGGGTCTGCGCGTCTTCTGCAGAGTATGCTCGACGCCGGCGGAGATCCGAATGCTCGGAACGAGTTCGGGTGGCCGATCGTCTTTATGCATTTCAAGCTCGGTTACTACAAGGATGAGGAGCGCGCGCGGCTCGACCTGCTCCTTGACCGCGGCGCCGATATTAACTCCACGGTGCCCGAAACAGAATCGGACAGCACGGGCTATACGTTATTGCTTTACACCACCCAAAATGGGCTTCATGACAGCCGCGAGTACGCAGATGCGCTGCATCTGCTCGAACGCGGCGCGGATCCGAACCGAGTCGCCGCTGATGGAATGACGCTCGCGAAAATGCTGGCTCAGCATCGGGAACACTTCACGAAGGGCCAGGGAGCGCCGGCGGAGTTCGCGCCGCTCTGGGAGTGGGCCGAAACACATGGGATAGTCGGCCAGACGAAGTGACAGCAAATAGCAGCAGCCGTTCCAGCGAGCGTTTGATGATCTCGACAGGAATGGTGCGAGCAGATTCAATCGGCAGTCATGAGCCAGGCAATATAAGGATTGCCAGAGTTGCTATCCTTGTTCAGGCGGTACCTCGGCTAGCGATTAGTGCTGGCGGTATTGAAGCCGATTGAAATCGGGCGGCTTTTGCAAAATCGCTCTCGGCTTTGCGTACCGATTGAGCTTCGGGTTGGCGATGCGGAAAATTGCTGCCATCATGGCTTCGGCTCGTTCGTTCCAAAGATCTCCATGATTCTTTATGATGCTGGGATCAACACTTACATCCCAATATGGCACGTCCACGGCACTGACGCGTTTTATATGCCAAAGCTCAAGGCTTCCGTTTGGACCGTCCAAGGTAAACACGTCGCCGACTAAGTTATGCTTCAGATTTGTCTCGAACGCCGGCAATCCATGGGATGGGATTGTTTTTGGAAGCTTTTCGGTAACATAATTGATGAGCATCTGATTGTGCCCAGGCGTCGACGTGTAGAACTCGCGTTCACTATGCAGACTTTTCTCAGGACCCGGTGGTGGTACTTTGTTAAATCCCTTCGTAGTAGCCGCTAAACTGGTACCGATTGGAAAAGCCAGACTTGTGGCCGTGTCACTAGTGGATGTAATTGAAACAAATATCGGCCGAGAGTTCTCTGTCCTGCGGCTATAAAGAGCCGAGATCATTTGGCGCGCTAGAACGCTGTCGGAAGCGGGGTTGACAACCAAGATTAGATCGGCCGGCAAACTGCGGTCCGCATCGGCATGTCCGTGCATCTCGGCGTTGATTGCGTGAGCGACAGAACGCTCGACAATCAAGGCTGCGATTGCATCGTAGCAGTCGAAGTTACTCGCAATACGCTCAGCAGTGGCCTTCCGGTTCCAAAAGCTTATCTCCTTCAGAGCCGGCACTGAGCTGAGCTTCCCACGCCACGCCATATAAACACCTATCACATTGAATCCCGCATCGCGGATAGCAGATGCTTGATTCAAGCGCGAAAGTAATCCCGAAAATCTTTGTACATCGCCTGACTCGGCATTGTTCTGCCAGCCATGAACGTACGTAATTACGAGCGGTTTGTTCGTGTTTTGAACCAACTCAATGGCGTTCTTCAACTGCGATGTGTCCTGGTAGGAACCTTGCTCGCCAAATTCGATGAATGCGACTTTATAACCTGTCCCGACCACTACTGAGTTGTGGGGATTCGCATCGGTATTTTCGCGCAGCGGCGAAAGTTGCGTGCAAGCGACCAGCGACGTGGCGGAGATTGAAATCGAAATAAATCGTAATCGCGAGTCCAACGGGGCCCTTATAACACCTCGACGTTAAATTCTGCAAGCATGTTGATTCTCGCGTGGGGAGTGTATTTGATCGCGTGGATCAGCGACCGGCCTGGTTGAGCGCCTAAAGCTAAGGGGTTAAGGGTTGAACTGAAATGAGTGCCGTTACGGTCGACAGCAGAGCGCTTGTGAGAGCTTGGAACTGCAAGGATCGCGGCGTAACCAACGTTACGCTTTGTCCCGATGACTCCCCATCCAAAATATCCCGGCATCTTTGTTGAAGAGGTGCCGACCGGCATGCGAACAATTGACAGAGTTTCGACTTCGGTCACCGCGTTTGTGGGAGCGGCAAGTCGCGGGAGAAGCTATCGCGCGGTGCGCATAAATAGCTTCCGCAAGTTTGAACAGCGGTTCGGCGGACTGGTTTCGAACTACGATCTCGGCTATGCCGTGCAGCAGTTTTTTCTCAATGGAGGCAAAGACGCTTGGGTCGTGCGTGTGGCGCGGCAGCTCACCGCCGCCAAGGTTATCAAAGGCATCCACGCGCTCGATGCCGTGGACATTTTCAATCTGCTGGTGATTCCAGGAGTCGTGAATTCAGAAGCGCTTTCCGCAGCAGCCGATTACTGTCGGCAGCGGCGCGCATTTCTTATCCTGGATGCCCCAAAGAGTGCGGAAACACCCGCGCAAATGGCACAAGCCGTCCGGAACGCCACGTTGCCAAAGACTAGCTACGGCGCAGCATATTTTCCGTGGATCAAGATTCCTGATCCTCTCAACAGTAGAAAACTCCGGCTGACTCCGCCAAGCGGCTCCATCGCCGGCTTATTCGCACGCACCGATAATTCGCGAGGCGTCTGGACAGCGCCGGCAGGCACAGACGCTGCTGTGATCGGCGTGTCTGGCCTTTCTTACAATCTGACGGATTCGGAAAACGGAGCGCTGAACGCGCTCGGCATAAACTGCCTGCGCGTATTCCCGACAGGCACGCTCGTGTGGGGCGCACGGACACTGGAAGGCACTGAGGAGTCTACGTCGGATTGGAAATACATTCCGGTGCGGCGACTCGCACTCTTCATTGAAGAGAGCCTTTATCGCGAAATCCAATGGGCTGTCTTCGAGCCGAACGCCGAACCTCTCTGGGCACAGATCCGGCTGAACGTAGGAGCTTTTCTGCAACAATTATTTTGCCAACGAGCTTTCCAGGGTAGCACACCCCGTGACGCGTACTTTGTTAAATGTGATGCGGCTACGACCACGCAGAACGATATCGATGCGGGCTTGGTGAATGTCGTGGTCGGCTTTGCGCCACTCAGGCGCGCCGAGTTCGTCGTCTTGACCATCTCGACCAAGGCGAGACGGCCGAAATAGGTTGGAACCGACGGAGAATCCTCCTTCGCATTGCTACGGCGTGACAAGCGGGCGAGTATTGACCCCTATGGGACACAACTACGGTAGAGATAACGTTAAGAAACGCGCGGTTCGTCGCAAAAAGGCCGAACGCCTCGCCACCACGAAGAAAAACAAAGAGAAAACGGCGAAATAACGCCGCCTACCAAGCTTAGACATGGCACGCGCCTCGGCCGCTACAGCGGCTCCGTTCGTTAATCCCACCCGTTTCCCCGAACACAGCGCGGTCGCTGCGTCACGTGTTCAGCGCTCTGGGTGTGGGTTATCGCCAGTGATGATGAGAACGCCAATACGCGTGTCGCCCGTTGAATCGGTGGCCACGGTAAAACCCGAACCGCGGGCCATAATAACCATAGGTTGGAGCAACGACGACGCCGACCACCGGAGGAGGCGCGTAGTAGATCGGCCGCGGTGGCGGTGGCGCGTAACCATAAGTCGGCGCGGGCGCGCGGTACGGTTCGATCATCTCAGTCCCCGCATTCGAGCGCAGTGCTAACGCAAAGCCGAACGCGAAGACGGCCGATGCCATCACAATAAGTTTCTTTCCCATGAGTAGTCCTCCTGTCGTTTGGCCGATTGAACCCAACAATCTCTGCGAAGTTGCACAAGAAACCGCACGTGGTCGCCTCGACGGAAAGTTGTTTTCGCGAAAAGGGAGCCTCCAACTATTCGCTGACATGGAACATTGCCAGCAAGAATCGCGTGTGATTGTTTAGTTCCGAGTATGGCCAGAGAATTCAAGCCGGTACGTTTCTTTGTGTTGATGGGAGTGGCATTTGTCGGGCGCAGCGCCACCACCACTCATTGCGCAACGGCGAAGGAGGACGTGGAGAAATGAGCGTGAAATATTTCGGCAAATATCGTGGTCTCGTCACAGACAATCGCGACCCAGAGCAAATGGGGCGAATTCGCGCCAGAGTACCTGACGTTTTAGGCGAGGCCGATACCCCGTGGGCGATGCCTTGTGTGACACTACCGCTTTCCGATGATGTCGGGAGCGGATTACCTGAGATTGGCTCTAACGTGTGGATCGAATTCGAACAAGGCGATCCAGCTTATCCGATCTGGTCGGGCTGCTACTTTACCGGTTCAGCCGAAACGCCACGTTCACTGTGGAACGCCCCATGAACAACGGCTTGCCGCATTTGATTATCTAGCCCGACTCATGCCCAGAGAATTCAAGCCAGTGCGATTCTTTGTGTTGATGGGAGTGGCGGCTTTTGTCGTGTGCGGCGTGACGGTGTTTTATACTCATCGCGCCGCTCATGGCAGAACAGCGGAGGAGCGGGCGGCGTACGAAATTGGGGAGAAAGCGGGCGAGCAATCCCCGCGCGACGCAAAATTGCCGAGCGCCGCTGAGTTGAACATGATGGCTCAGAAGTATCTCGAGCACCAGGGGGCTGGCGACGAGCTCCGAAATCTTTCGCCAGCGGGCGGGCTGCAGGCTCGGAAGCAGGCTTTCGAAAAGGGGTACACGGACGGATTCAGAAAGACGCATCCCCAGCAATGAACTACTCAATTGGACTTGTTCGCCGTGGATCAACACAGATTGAAATTCCTTCGCCGAAGGGTTGTAACCGTTACACCCGAAAATCGAGATGAAGTTTTCCCGGCAATTTGAGGAAGCGCTGATTTATGCGACCCGGGCGCATGGTAATCAGACGCGCAAGAAAACGGGGATTCCGTTCATCGCGCATATCCTTGGCGTCACCGCTATCGCGCTCGAGTACGGCGCGAATGAAACCGAAGCGATCGGCGCGCTTCTTCATGATACGGTGGAAGATTGCGGCGGCGCGGAACGATTGCGCGAGATTCGAGAAAAATTTGGCGATGATGTCGCCAGAATCGTTGATGGTTGCACCGATGCCCATGAGACGCCAAAGCCGCCATGGTTGGAACGAAAGCGAGCTTACATCGAGCACCTCAAAGACTCCGATTCCTCGACACGGCTGGTATCAGCGTCCGATAAGTTGCATAATACGCGTGCGATCCTGGCTGAACTTCGAAGAAACGGTCTGGAGGTCTTCGAGCGGTTCGCCGGTAAGAAAGACGGCACGCTTTGGTATTACCGCGCGCTTGTCACCGCGTTTCGCCAGCATGGCGATCATACCGATCTCGTCGGCGAGCTCGATCGGGTGGTAAGTGACATCGAGAAGTTTGCGCGAGAACGATGAAGGTTGGACCTGGCAGCCAGCAATCGCGATTCCAGAGGGATTTTGAACGATGATCGCTGCGGCTATGTCTAGCTTCCACTATGACGAAACTCATTGCGTTAGTAACGGCGGGACTGTTTGTGGCAGGCACGATGTTTGCGGGTGAACATGGCGACTGCACAAAACAAGTCGGAAACGAAGCGAAGGCTGCGTGTCAGGTTTCATTGGCGAGCCTGAACCTGACGGCTGATCAGAAGACAAAGATGGATGCGGCCATGACCGAGCATCAGAAGGCGGGTTGCTCCGAAGCGAGCGAGACCAAATACAGGCAGGAGGCAAAAGCAATCCTGACTCCGGAGCAGTTCGCAAAGTTCAAAGCCGAGTGCAAGAAAGGCGAGAAAGCTGACACGCAGACCTGATCGCGAACTCGCAATTAGATCAAGGCTTCGCGCCGAGAGCAATCTCGGCGCGTTCCGTGTACGCATTCGCGTCCACCATCCGTTGATCGAATGTGAGATGGCGCACCCGCTCCGCTGAGCTTCGGCGTGGCAATCAGCGACTGGCTATATCGTCTGCGTATCTGCGAACAGTCTTGTATCGGTGTTCCAAGTGTGTCCATCCTGTGGCTAAAGCTTGGAGCTAGTTGATATGAACCCGCCACCTTCGCCACGGAGAAAACGTTTCCCGTGGGTTTGGTACCTGCTGGCGCTTTTCCTGATCCTGGCGTTTGCGTTTGCGCCGATTGGATCTGTGATGTTGTGCGCTTGGATTGCTAATGCGTACGGCTGCAAGGTCGATGAAGGTTCAGTGCATCCCTGCATTATCAACGGGCACGATTATGGCGAGCTTCTGTACGATCTCGGCGTGATGGGTTGGTTCATGCTCGTTACTATTCCCGGAGGACTAGTCGCATTTGTCAGCTGGCTGATCTTTCTCATCCTGCATCGTGTAGCCTGGCGAAAGCGAGTCTCTCCCGGAGTTACTCCTCCGATTCCCTCGCCGCCATCACCGGCTTGAGCGGTTATGATGTCACGGTTGATCGTCGATTATTGAGAGTCGAGAGACCAGGCACGGTTAAGATTATGAGAATTCACATCCTTCAGCTTGTTCTCGTGCAGTCTGTAGCGAGCATCGCACTGTATGCGCAAGAGACGCAGGCGGCCGCTACAGCAGCGAAGCCAGCGTTCGTTTTCGAAGGCGTCAGTTATTTCCACCGCTGGTCGATGAATGATCAGCATGAATTTACGCCTGGCGGTCAAGAGGACCTCGAGAAATGGTCTGATATGATCACGATGAATGTTTACTCGAATGCTCATGATGGTGACGCGCTGGCAGCAAAAGCGAACGCGGTCCTGGAAAATTATAAAAGCCACAACGGCACGGTGCTCAGAACCAATTCAGTTCCTCGGACGCCGGATCGGCCCGCGGAGCATTTCATCGCGGTGGTGTTTGGCCGGTCAAACTTTATCGAGGTGGCGTTTGCTCGCTTTAAATTAGTGGACGGCGCCGGATGCGCGATCGTGTATTCACATCGCATTTACGGCGAGAAAGTCGGCGACCAAATGAGTGCCTGGTTAAAGGACAACGGCCCGAAAATGGAAAAGATGCTGATGGAATGGAACGATACGCCATCGCCAGCTTCACTCCGCGAATTGCCGCGCAAAGCAGCGCGCCTTAAAGAGGCGAAAGCTTCGCCTTCGAAGATTTGATCTGCGTCAGGGTCTCGAGATTGGAATAAGCCGGAGTCACCGACAGCTCCGAATTTCTTCGCGAGCAGGCAGGCTACAACGCAGCTGACCTGTGTGTGACAAGCTTCGGCACGGCGAGAGATGAACCCGCGATTTACAAACCGCCGCTACAGTAATGATCGCAGGCGAGATGCCTGCCGCTACAGTATTCGCCTAGCAATCGCAGCTCTTGCCGCAATTGCACGCCTTACCGTTATTCATCGGGCAATTTTTGCCGGTCTCTTTACACGCGGGCTGATCTGCTGCGAGTGCAGTCGCGCATATGATCGCTGCGAAAACGGAAAAGAGAACTTTCGTGTACGCCTTCATACAGATTTGAATCTTTCCCCAGTAGCAAAAGTTGCGCGAGAAAAACATGAGCGGTGATGATCGTCGGCTCGCCACCCTCGTAGTTCGAATTTCGAGCAACTGAAACGTTGAGCGAAGCTTCGGGCCGAATGAAAGATCTTACTCAAGGCTCGGTACGCAGCACGCATTGTAGACGCAGTTAATTTATGAAAGATCTGACGACGGGTTCAGTGACCAGGCATTTGCTGCATATGTCTGCGTTTTTGGCTGCGAGCATGGTGGTGCAAACGCTTTATTTACTGGCCGATCTTTATTGGGTTGGACACCTCGGGAAGGAAGCGATTGCGGCCGTTGGCGTGGCGGGAAACATCATGATGATTGTGCTGGCGCTGACCCAGATGCTGGGTGTCGGAACCACTACGTTGATCGCGCACGCCGCCGGAAGAAAGGACCAACCGCGCGCCGAGCTTGTGTTCAACCAATCTTTTGTCATGTCTATCTTACTTGCCATCATTTTGGGTGGTGTCGGGTTCCTTGTGCGTCCTGCCTATTGCGAATGGTTGAGCGCGGACGCGGCGACGGCGATCCTGGCAAAAGCTTATCTGCTCTGGTTTCTTCCTGGACTCTTACTTCAGTTTCCTCTCGTGGCGCTGGGTTCGGCGCTGCGCGCTACTGGCATCATAAAGCCAGCTGTAGGATTCCAGATTCTGAGCGTGCTGCTCAACATCGTGCTCGCTCCATTGCTAATTTTTGGAATTGGTCCATGGCCGAAACTGGGTGTGACCGGCGCAGCGCTTGCCACGTTTGTTTCGATACTCGTCGCCGATGTGCTGATGGTAATTTATTTCAAAAAGAAATATCATTACCTGCGGTTTCGGTTTCCGCTGTTTCGCCCGGACACAAAAATTTGGGGCGGGATGCTGCGGATCGGTGTGCCGGCGGGCGCGGAATTTTTGTTGCTCTTCGTTTACATCATGCTGGTTTACGCGATCATCCGCGGGTTTGGACCTGCGGCTCAGGCGGGTTTCGGAATCGGCGCGCGCGTGATGCAGGCTCTTTTTCTGCCCGTGGTGGCGCTCAGCTTTGCTGTTTCACCTGTAGTGGGACAGAACTTCGGCGGACGTCGTGCCGATCGAGTCCGGCGTTCCGTCTATTCGGCTATTGGCATCGCGTCACTGATGATGCTGGTGCTCACGTTAATCACGTATTTCGCGCCGGCGACGTTGATTCGCGTTTTCTCACGCGATCCGCGCGTGATTGCTTTTGGCGGCGAATACCTTCAGATCGTCTCATTGAATTTCATATCGGCGGGGATTGTCTTTGTAAGTTCCAGCATTTTCCAAGGAATCGGTAACACGCTGCCGCCGCTGTTCAGTTCGATGACACGGCTGGCAGTGTTCGCTGTGCCAGCGTTGCTCATATCACGAACGCCTGGGTTTGAGATAAAACACGTATGGTATCTGTCGGTTGGATCCATCATTCTGCAGATGTGCGTTAATCTTTTGCTGCTCCGGCACGAGCTGCGGAAGCGACTTCGATTCGATGAACCGGAAACTTTCATTCCAGCGAGCGCGACGGCGTCTTAGCTCGCGTGCCCACGACTCCGCGTGCGCCTTCTTCTATCCGATTCGCGATGGCGCAAGGAGCCGAAATGCGACCAGGCTGACGAAAATGGCGACGCAAACCCAGCCGAACCAATCGCCAGCTCGCGTGTAAAACGTTTGTGCAGACCCAACGTTTACTTTTGCTGTAATCGAGACGAAACGGCCGGGAACGGTTGCGGCCTCAGCGACGATCCGACCACGATTATCGCTAAGGGTTAAGAGTCCGTTGCGCCCGGAACGAGCAAGCGCAAAACCGTTCTCAACCGCGCGTAGCACGGCCATCCGCGCGTGCAGCCAGCGATCGAGATTGAAGTCCCATGCAGGCACCAGCAGCAGGGTGGCGCCTTCGGCGGCATATTTGCGGCTGAGCTTCGGGAAATCCATGTCCTTGCAAATTTGCAATCCCCAACGTCCCGACACTTGGTCGAGAAGCACTCGTTTGTCGCCGGGTTTTTCGGGCTCAACGCCCGGTACCAGATGATGCTTATCGTAGTTCGCCTCGAATTTTCCGTCCGCCGAATAAAAGCGAGAAGAATTAAAGGTGCCGAATGGCGTTCGCCGAACAAGGCCAAGGACAATCGCCGCGCGTGTGTCAGCAGCAGTTGCAGAAAAGAGCGCATCCACCTCCGCTAACGCGTTCTCGCTAACGCGCGCGATTTTTTCCGGGAGAACAACAGCCTCCGTTCCAGTTGGAGTAACACGCCGGACCTCGCCAGCATACTCGCGCAACAGTGCTAGCGCTTGCTCTTCGGTACCGAGGTAAACGCTCATCGGCACGTCCTTAGCGATAAGTGTCACCGCTACAGATTCAGCCGAAGGATTTGACCGCAACCGCCATTCGCCAAAAAGAAAGAACGCGCAAACAACGATGCCGATAGTGACGACAAGCGCACCACGTTGCCGCGGATTTCCGATGCCGCTCAACAGAGCTGCGATCGTGCCGGCAAACAGAAACACGATGAAGCTAATCCCCCAAAGACCAATGATCGAAGCGATCTGGATCACGGGGAGGCAATTCATTTGTGTGTAAGCGAGGTTGCCCCAGGTGCTATGAGGCGACGCGATCGCGGTGAGATATTCGTATGCCACCCAATAAACTGGGAAAGCAAGCGCCGCGAGGAAGAGCAATCCACCGCGAAGAAAGCTACGCACGAATAGAACGCCCAAACCGAAAACCGCAGCAGGGACTACAAAGTAAAGGATCATGATTTGCCATGGCAGTTCGATCTCATGCCTGACGTAGTTCCATTGGTTCATTTCGCCAATGAGCCACGCGACCGAACCGAGCAGAAAAGCTGTGCTATTACGGATTCGCGGCGCGATCGCGAGTACGGGAACAGGCGCCAACCACAGCATCCACCAAATTGGCTGAAGGCCGGTGCCCAAATACGAGAACGCAGCCGACCCGAGACCGGCACCAATGATGACCAAAAACTTAGGTGATCGCATCCAAACCCGCTGCGCAGTAATTACTCCCCACGATTCTGTCAGCAAGCGCGACGGCCTCGAAAGATCGCGGTGTCTCAGCGACCTTTACGTCCCCGGCCCAAGCGCGCGCAGGCTTTCTTCAATCTGGTCGATCAACTCAGGAATATTGATCGGCTTCGCGAGAGATCGATGCCCTTCGATGCGGAGACCAGCTTTTGTCTCAGGTTCTGTGATTAACGCAGTGAGAAAAATTATCGGCGTGCTACGTAATTCTGGATCGGTGTCGATTTGTGCTGCTACTTCGCCTCCATCTGTCTTTGGCATCATAATGTCCAGCAAGATCGCATCCGGCCGAAAATTCCTAGCGCTTTGATGAGCTTCATCAGGGTCATTCTCTTCGAGCACGACATAGTTGCCGGTCTTTTCGAGAAGGATTTTGAGCAGGTGCGTGCTGTCTGGATCATCGTCAACAACAAGAATACGGCGCTTTTCTTTGACCAGCGACCTGGTGATCGCATCGATCTCGGATTGATCGAACCAATACACGTGAGAACTCGGCGGATCCTGGCCGACGATGTACGAGGCATTAACGCTAAATCCGTCCGCTTCTTTGATGACTTGGATCACACCTGACACTTCCGAATTTATTCCGTCTCGCATCGGTCTGAACGTCACCGTCTGTCCGTCGATTTTCTCAAAGGGCACTGGCAACTTCACCGTGGGCGGTTTGTAGCTCACAGCGTTTAATGTTTCGGTTTTGATCTCTCGTCCGGCTTTGTTAGCTACCTTGTCGCCAGACGCTATCCGTGCGGCTTCGGAGGTTGGCCCGGCTTTGAGGCTTCCCCCGGTTTTGCTGGCGCACCGCCTGCCGGTGCGCCTCCGGAAAGATCTTCGTCAGGAGCGGCAAGAATATCGTGCTCAGTGAATGATTCGGGATGATTGGCCAGCTCTTTGCGCAACGCGGCAATTTGTTCGGGTGTGAGCGGGCTGGCGCTGTTGCCCCATTCGCTTCGCTCGTAAGTCATGACATCGGCAATCTGTTTGTCAGTCAAAGTTTTGTCCCACGGTTGCATGACAGCGGTGCCGTACTGTTGGCCTTTAACTTTAACCGGGCCCTGCAAACCTTTGAGTACTATCATGCCCATGCGTCGCGAGCCGCCAGTTGTAAATTCGGAACCGGCAAGAGGCGGATATTGACCCGGCACGCCTTGACCATTGGCTTGATGACAGGTCTGACAATTCGCCGAGAAAACCTTCTTGCCGCGATCGTGGGGCGATAATTCCGCCGCCTGCTCGCCGCCAGCAGGACCCGCCACTGCTTTCTTTGCCGGAGGCGGCGCGCCCATCGGGTCGAGCCCGCCACTGCTGAAGTTGCCCGAGTAACGGCCGAGATACGCGCCACCAAAAAAAATCGCCAGTCCGTAGATCGCGATGAGCCAAATCGAGAGCGGCTCGGCACCGACGCGCGGTTCGCGTTTTTCACGTTGAACAGCAGCGTGTACCTGCTGGACGTCGGCTTGTTCGCCGTAATCCATTCCCTGTCCCACGCGCGCCGGCTCTTTCGGTTCTTCGTTCATTGCGTTTTCATTTTGCTGGCGCGGGGGACCCGGCGGCTGAGGGACCAGGTGATACGGCTGGTGATGCTGCGGCCGGCGGTGCACCTCCGGCAGATCTCGCTTCGCTTAGCGGATGCGATTGATTGAGCGCCATCATGTAAGCGACAAGGCATTTCGCGTCGTAAGTGGGAACAACTTCCCAACCTTCAGGCGGCGCGTCGGAGCCAGTGAGCTGCAGGGCTTCCGCTGAACGTGCGTCACTGATGCGGCGCTTTTTGTAAAGGAAACGATAAGCAGGCATGTTCGAATCGAAGTTGATGCTGCGTGGCGAATAAAGGTGCACATGATGCCAGGCCGCGGAATACATCGGTGGTTCGCCAATCGTTTGAATTGGCCACGGCGGGCCTGCGGTCTGCGAACCGGATGACGGGGCAGTCACGCCTCCCGGCGTCGCATTCGCTGCTGCTGCAGGGGACGGCGAGGCGAGACCTGTCTTAGGGCCGGGCGGTGGCGCTCCCGCGGGCGGCGATGATGATCCTGGTGACGCGCCGGGCGACGCAGCAGCTGCTGTTGCAGGCGAACTCGCAGTTGCGGGCGAACCTGCTAGCCCGGGTGAGGCACCTTGTGTTGCAGGAGAGGGATTCGGACTTTGTTTCGCCGCTGGTGAAGCAGCCGCTGGTGCTCCTCCTTGTGGCGCAGGCGAAGCCGCGGGACTTGTTCCTCCACTCGGCGAACCTCCAGGAGGCGCCGCTCCGGTTGGCGCCGGGCTCGCCTGTTCCGCAGACGCGTGGGCGCCGATATTCGCGAGGTCCTGGCCCATTCGCATTTTCCCGAGAAACACTGGCCGTTCGAAGATGTAATCGCGCGGTGCGCTCCGGCGGTCACCCCATTTGCGTTCGATGTCGGCCGCGGCGTAAGCGGGGCGCACTTGCTGGCTGTGACAGTAAATGCAGCCGTTTGCAGCATAAACGCGAGCGCCGCGCTCGAACATTCCTGATTGCGGCTGCGGATAAATATCGGTGCCTTCCTCGTCGGATTGCGGATTCAGATGTCCGATCTGCCAATTCGGGAGGACGGTCAATCCCACCCATGAGAAAGCGAACGTACCGAAGATTCCAAGGAAGAGAGGAGCGAGACCTTTCATCAGTGTCCTCCTGAAGTTTCCTCTGCTTCGACTGGGTTGAGAAATGTAGGAACAGTCGATGTGCGCCCTAAGCCCAAGAGCATCAACCCGAAGTGATACGCGAAAATGAAATGTGCCGCGGTGAGCAAAATACCAGCGAGACTGCGTCCTCGCAGATACGGCAGCACTGTTTCCACGGTCTCACTGAATGGGAGCGTAGGGTTCTCCATGTCTGCGCCTTGAAGAAAGCCGCCAGCGAGCAGCATGAGCGTCATTAAACCGATGCCGTAAGCCGATGCCCAGAAATGCAGTTTGATCAGCGATGCGTACCGCCATTCGCGGCCGACTAACCGCGGCACGATGTAGTACATGGCACCAAAAATCACCATTGTGAAAAACGCGTAAAGACCGAGATGCGAGTAAGCGATGCTCGTCTGGGTGAAGTTGACGTATCCCGCGACCGAGCGAAGTGAAATCAACAGGCCAACTACGCTAAAGACGGTGTAAGACATCGCGCCGAACACGGTGAACCGCAGCGTCGGGCTGTAGCGCATCAGCGGAAAATAACCCTGCATCGTCATGTGATGGTTAAGGCCGACTGTTGCGACGGGAATCATCGCCAGAATCATCGCGGCGATGCTGGCCGTGATCATCCACGCTGGAAACGGCCCATCGACCAGCCGCTGCATTCCGGTCCAGCTTGAGAAAAGCGCGTAGGTCCAAAAGCCAATTGTCGCCAGATGATAACTGTACACCGGGCGTCCGATCACTTTGGGAATCATGTAATACGCCGTGCCGAGAGCGATGGCGCCGAACCAGAGAAAGAGCAGATTGTTCGCGTACCACCAGCCGACGGCCGACTGCAAGACCCCCTGCACCGGCACAACGAAAAGCATCAGTTGCCCGGCCGCGTATAGCCATGGGAACCAGAGAAACGCGCCGAGCAAATACCATTGCGTAATGTAAATTTGTTCGCCCCGCCGATAGCGAAACATCAGCACCGCCCACGAAACAACGAGCGTGTACGCAACAAAAAGAATGATCGCCGCGTAGCCCGGAAATTCGAGCCATTGATAACCGGTGCTGTCGCCGAGAAGAATTCCGCAGACGCCAAGGAGCACGCCCAAGTTCCAAAAACAAGCACCCGCAAGGAGCAACAGCGGATATCGCAAAACGGTCCGGCACAATCGCGCCATGAGCCAAATGGCAGTGCCAATTCCGGCCATGGAAGCCCAGCCGTAGACCATCACGTTCATGTGCGCCGGCCGCACGCGTCCCCACGTCAGAAAACTAATGTTCGACAGCAGATCGGGCTCGTGAAGTTTAAATGAAACGAAACCCGCCAGCAGCGTGCCGAGGATCAGCCACGCCATTGCCGAGGTGTAGAACATCAGTACTGGCACACGCGTCGACGCGTCGATGTACGCGCGCTCCAACTGCTCTGTCGCTCCCGCGGCGGCAGAGACGGATGGTTCTTTCAGTGGAATTCCAGTGGCGTTCATCCTTCGTTGAACCGTTGAAATGTTGAATCGTGAAATCGTAGAGCACTCATGGGCTTTGCGCAGGTGACGGCGAAGCCGCGGCGGGTGAAGCACCTGCAGGTGGCGATGCCTGTGCCGCTGGTGAAGGCGATGCAGCAGGTTGAGTCACCGGCGCAGCGGGTGCGGGCGCCGAAGGCGAGCCAGCCGGCTGAACCGCGCCAGGTTTCGGGGAACCTGCAGGAGCAGGTGAACTGGGCGCGGCCGGAGACTGCGCCTGTGGCGTAGCAATTGGACCTGCCGGCGCTGGTTTTTGCTGTGCAAGCTGAGCGGTCGTCAGCTCCATCGCGCGACTGATCGGGATTTGAACGACGCCTTTATTTTTATCGATCCAAGCGTACGTGTTCAGAGCTTTCTCTGCGTCTTCTCGGACAGTTTTAAGTTTTTCAATGCGCTTTTTGGCGCGCGTCTCTTCGTAGTCACTTCCCCGCGGCATTGGGCCAATGATCGCGAGCACGATTACGCCAAACAACGCAAAGATGAGCACGACCGCCAACCACGTGGACAACGGAGCGCGCGAACGTGCAATCTGACGAATAGATTCAGCGTTTGCCATTTCAGTTTACAGTTTGCAGAGATTCGATCAGCCGCGGATCGCGAACAGGAAACAGCGAAGTCCTGGGCACGAGACGCAGATAGACGAACCCGAGCGTCGCGCCGATGGCGATGAGCGAAAGCAAATCCCAAATGCTGGGACGAAACCCGGTGCCGTGTAACGCAGGCAGCACGATGAGGTAGATATCGAGCATCTGCATGCACAGAATCCAACCAGCTACGATAGAAAGCTGGTGCGGATGCTTCTTGATGGAGCGCATGAGCAGGATTGGAAAGGCAATGAAGAAGCGCCCGATGACCAACAGCATGCTCAACACCCACCAGGATTGCGTGTTTCGCGTGATGAAAAACTGCGTCTCTTCCGGGATGTTCGCGTACCAGATGAGCATATACTGGCCAAAGCCGATGTAGGCCCAGAAAACGCAGAAGGCCAGCATCCATTTTCCCATGATGTGATAATGTTCAACGGTGACGACGTCCTTCAGGTAGCCAGCCTGCCGCAATGCGGTGATCACCAGAACGAGCAGCGACATGGAACTGCCGGCTGCGCCCGCGAAGATGTAAACACCGAACATGGTTGAGAACCAGCGGTAGTTCAGGCTCATGAACCAATCGAACGCGCCGAAAGTCAGACAAAGCGCAAACATCGGCAGACTAATGAACGAGACTTTGCGCATTCCAATGGTGAACCACGGATTGCCATCGCTGTCCTGCCGGACTGAAAGTCGTCGCAAGGCGAGCGCAGCCAGAAGGAAAAACCCGAGAAACACTACCGCGCGCACGAGAAAGAAAGGCCAGTTGAGATAGGCGCGTTTGGTATCGAGTGATTCTTCGACTCCGCGCGGAATATCCATCCACGCAAACAAATGATGGCGGAGTAGAAGAATCGGGACAAACAGCAGCGCCAGGACCGTCAGTAATGCGCCAAGATTTTCCAGCTGACGGCGCACGACCACGCTCCATTCGGCGTCGGTCGCATGATGCACGATTGTCCAAAAAAAGCAGCCAGCGCACAGCGTAAAGAAAAAGGCAAACGCAAAGAGCCAGGAATAACTGAACTGATGTGGATTTAGGACTGCGCCGACAACACAGAGGACGAGCGCGACTACTGCAACCAGTCCAAGCAGGAACGAAAGCCCAGCGAATCGGCCGCTGTCGAAATATTCGCCTTCAGGAGTCGGAACAGTCTGTAAGCGTTCGCTCATTTTTTTGGCGCCTCCTGCTTCCCTGCGGGTTTCGCTTCCGGCGGTTTGCTCTCGGCCGGCTTGTCCAGTTCGGCGCGATGCTCTGGCGGCACATCGGCAACGTTCGTGTTTTGACTACGCTGCAAAGCGCGCAGGTAAGCAATAATCGCCCA
This sequence comes from Verrucomicrobiota bacterium, assembly GCA_003217875.1. Taxonomy (GTDB): domain Bacteria; phylum Verrucomicrobiota; class Verrucomicrobiia; order Chthoniobacterales; family UBA10450; genus Udaeobacter. Next base: position 38,865 of record QHMR01000011.1, on the reverse strand, counting down.
GCGATCCGGCACGATGATGTTTGGGCCGTAAGCCATCATCGTGTTTTTACCGTTGGTGATCGTGTTGAAAATTTCGCCGTCCGACATTTTGCGAATGCGTTCGTCCTGAAGCGTGACCACAGTGGCAAGGCCATATTGTTTGGTGATTCCATTACCCGCAGCCGCAGCGCCGTGGCACATCGCGCAAGTGATGTTGAAACGCTGTTGTCCGCGTTCCATTAACTCGCGCGTCACTTCCAGCGGAATACCTGTTCCCCACTGGTCGGCCATTTTGCCGGTGTTGTAGTAATCGGTGCCAACACTGAAAGTGCTGTGCGGATGCGACCATGGACCGACTTCGATGGCCTGCGTTTCAGCGCTCTGAGGCTTCGGCATTTCGTACCCAATCGGAACTGTGCCAGGAACCGGCAAGCGTGGTCCCCGCCCGTCCGCGAACAAATCCAGTGGCGCTTGTGCGCGCACTTTCGGCTGGCGCACCATGTCAGGAAAAACTTCAGTCGGCGGTTGTGTGCTGATTTGCCCGCGAAATCCGAACACCGCGATGATCGCGATCGTGCATAGAAAAAAAATCACGAAAAATCCGCGCAACATAATTAGTCCTCGTGGACGATGGTGATGTGTTGTCCGCCGGTTTCTTCCAATAATTGGCGCACGCCAGTCTCGGTAAATCGTGGGTCGCGCGCTTCGATCGCGAGGAAAAATCCGTCATTGGTAACGCGGCTAAACCGCTCCCAGTTGAACATGGGATGATTCCAGCGCGGCAGCCGGTTCATTCCCTGCCAAGCAAAAAACGCCGCAAACGCGGCGAAAAGCACCGTGAGTTCGAACATGATCGGGAAAAACGCGGGAACAGTGAAAAAGTTGGTTGGTTTTCCGTGCACATCGACCGGATAAAGAATCGATGAGGGACCAAACTCGACCAGCGCCGCCGTGAGCAGTCCCGAAATTCCGCCAAACAAGACCCAGCCGCTCAACCAAGATTTTCCCAGACCCATGGCTTCGTCCATCCCATGAATTGGGAATGCCGAATAAACGTCCCAACGCCGGAAGCCGGCGTCGCGGACGCGCTTGGCTGCTTCATAAAGCGCTGCAGCGCTCTGGTACTCCGCCGCCATGGCGTAAACTTTGTGACCGTACGGAGTTTTGATCATCGTGTGCGCTCCTTTCCACCAGGAGATACCGATTGAAGAGGCATATCATGATGCGGGTCTGCCTCAGGCACGGCTGTCTTCACTTCCGACATCGCGATCATCGGCAGGAAACGGATGAACAGCAGAAACAGCGAAGTGAAAATCCCGAGTGTGCCAATGTATGTCCAGATGTCCACCCACGTCGGATGATAAACTCTCCATGACGATGGCAGGAAATCTCGGGCCAAACCGCCGGCAATAATGATGAAGCGCTCAAACCACATGCCGGCGTTCACGCACATGGCGACAAAGAAAACGACCAACACGTTGTACCGGCACCACCGGAACCAGAACAGTTGCGGCGAAAGCACGTTGCAAAAGAGCATGCCGAACCACCAGTACCACCAGTAAGGACCAAAGATGCGATTCCAAAACGCGAACCGCTCGTAAGCATTGCCACTATACCACGCGATGAAAAACTCCATCGTGTAGGCGTAACCGACGAATGAGCCAGTCAACAAAATGATCTTCGCCATTTTGTCGATGTGCTGCGGTGTGATGACATCTTGCAACTTGAAGATGGCGCGGGCCGGCAACAGCAGAGTCAGCACCATGGCAAAGCCCCCGAAGATTGCGCCTGCAACGAAGTAGGGCGGGAAGATTGTGCTGTGCCACGTCGGCACGACCGTGCTGGCGAAGTCGAACGATACCACGCTGTGCACGGAGAGAACCAACGGTGTCGAAAGGCCGGCCAAAAGCAGATACGCCATTTCGTAATGGCGCCAGTGCCGATTCGAGCCGCGCCAGCCAAGCGCGAAGATTCCGAAAAGGAACTTCCTGATCTTTGTGGTTGCCCGGTCGCGCAAAGACGCCAAGTCCGGAACTAAACCGGTGTACCAAAATAGGACCGAGACGGTAAAATAGGTCGATACCGCAAACACGTCCCACATCAGCGCGCTGCGGAAATTTTGCCAGATCGCCCAGTTATTGGGCACCGGCGCCAGATACCAGGCCATCCAGAACCGGCCGACGTGAATGCCTGGGAAAATCGCGGCACAGATCACCGCAAAAAGCGTCATCGCTTCCGCCGAGCGGTTGATCGAAGTACGCCATTTTTGGTGAAGCAAAAACAAGATCGCCGAGATCAGTGTGCCGGCGTGTCCGATACCGATCCAGAAAACGAAATTCGTAATGTCCCAAGCCCAGCCCACCGGGATTTGATTTCCCCATGTGCCGACGCCAGTGGAAATCAGGTAGCCGATACAAAAAAGCCCAAACGTCGCGGCGCTTGCAGTGATGGTGAACGCCACCCACCACCAGCGCGGCGCCGGTTGTTCGACGACACCGGAAATGCGCTCGGTCAGCCAGCTGAAATTGCGCCGGTTTAAAACCAACGGCACATGCGCAATTCGCTGCTCGGCCTCTTTGATTTTTTCTGGTGCTGCTGCGGGTGCTCCGTCCATCACGAAATTACCAATTGCCAATCGCCAGTTGCCAACGGCGACAATCCAAAATCAAAAATCGAGAATCGGAGATTCATTATTCCGGTAATTTCTCTACCAAACTCGCGACTCCGATGTTTTCCGCGTCAGGCATTTTCGGGTTTGGATTGCGAATGCGCGCGAGATAACTGACTCGCGGGACAACGTTCAAATAATCGAGAATGCGGTAATTGCGATCCTGCTGTTTCACTTTTGAGACCGCACTTTCACGATCCTTGATGTCTCCAAAGACAATCGCGCCGGTGGGGCACGCTTGCGCACACGCGGTCGTAAACGAATCGCGCGGAATACGTTTGTCCGGTGAAGCGCCTGCGCGTGCGATCGCCGCGATCTTTGCTTCCTCGATACGTTGCACGCAGAAGGTGCATTTCTCCATCACCCCGCGCATGCGCACGGTGACGTTCGGGTTTTTCTGCATCTTGATCGTGTCGGGCGCGCCTTTGGTGGTCAGCGGCGCGAAATATTCTTCGTAGATATTGAATGCGCCCACGACCTTTCTCTTGCCGACTGGTCGCTGATTGTAGTCGAAATAATTAAATCGGCGCACTTTGTACGGGCAGTTGTTCGAGCAAAATCGCGTGCCGACGCAACGATTGTAAGCCATGACGTTTAATCCGTCCTCGCTGTGGAGGGTCGCGTTCACGGGGCAAACCGTCTCGCACGGAGCGTTCTCGCAATGCTGACACGGCATCGGCTGATGCACGATCTCGGGATCATCCGGCCATTCGCCGCGGTCTTGATTGAATGGTTTACGACTGGCGTAGTAACGATCGATGCGCAGCCAGTGCATGATGCGGCCGTGCGAGACTTGTAGCTTTCCGACGACAGGAACGTTGTTCTCCGCCTGACAGGCGATGACGCACGCCTGGCACCCAGTGCACACATTCAAATCGATGCTCATCCCCCACTGCTGCGGCGCGTCCAGCGGCGGATGGGTGTAAATGCTGGGCGGAGGATGTGGCAATTCTTCTTCGCCCGGAATTTTTTTCGCGAACTCATTATTCGCCCGGTAACCTTCCAACGTCGCTTCGCGGACAAGCCCGCGGCCTTCGATGCTGAAGTGCTCCTGCGTAATCGAAAACGGATACGTGCGGCCGACTTTGGTCACGCGAACACTCTCGATCCCAGGCGCTCCTGCGACGGCAAAATACGGATTGGCAACTGTTCGCAGGAAATAACCATTGAAGCCGGATTGCTCCGCGATTCCAGGTCTTTGCTTGAGCGCTCCGCCCGCGTACGGAAGCTCGTAAAATTGCGGCATCTTCCGCGCGTAACCCAGCGGGATGGTAATCGAATTGTCCGCATGGCCGGGCGACACGAGTGCGGCGATGACCAACTCACGTTTGATCGGTTCCAACGCGGCGCTTTTTGCTGTGATCGTGATCTGCACCAGGTCGCCGGTTGCAACACCAAGCCTCTTCGCAAAGCCAGGACTCATGAGCGCGGCGTTGTCCCAGGTGAGTTTGGTTATTGGGTCGGGCAATTCCTGTAGCCAGCCGTTATTGGCGTAACGCCCGTCGTCCATTGAATAACTGCCTGTGAGCACAATCTCCGGCGAATCCGGCGTTGGCGCTGGAGGCAACGTCCATGAACTTTGAAACTGCGGTCGGATCGCGTTTGCATTGAACGAAGCGGTCTGATCACGCGGTTGGACGTGCGATGCGAAACCGTCGTGCAAGAAACGGGACCACGCAGTTTGAAAATCGCCCAGCGGATTTGTGGCGCGAAAACTTTCCTGCACGAGTTCAGGCCCTTCTGTTTTTGGGCCGCCGAGCAACGCATTGAGCAGTTCGATTTCCGAAAGTCCGCCAAAGAGCGGCAGGATCATTGGTTGAATTGACAAGTAATCGCCACCGGATGTGAGTGCGTCGCCCCACGATTCCAAATAATGCGCGAGCGGAATTTGCCAGTGGCTGAGCGCGGACGTCGCGTCCTCGTGATAACCGAGTCGCACAATCTCCGGCACCTTCTTTTGCAATTCAGCCCAGTCGAGCGGGAGCTTTGTTTGCGGATCCGATACGAGTCCGCGCTGTGCGTTGTAAACGGGATCGCCGCCGAAAATGAAAAGTTGCTTGATTCGCCCATCCTTTACGTCGGACGCCAATTGTGAAATGCCTATCGTGCGCGCGTTGTGCGGTAATTGTCGGACGGTCAACGTCTGGCCGATATTTTTCAACGCAGCATTAATTGCATAAACAAGCAATTGCACTGGGCTCGGCTGATTTGGACCCGTGAGTACCAAGCTCGCACCCGGTTTTGTGAGCAGGTCATTTGCGGCCTCGCCAAGCCATTGTTCATTGAAGGTTGCGCCGCCTGCCGGAGTCTGCAGATTGTTAACGAGTCCGCCTAGTCCGGCATCGTTTGTTCCTGCGAGAATTTTTTTCGCAAGCGCGTGCGCGAACGCGGCAATCTGGCTCGCGGGGCAACGGAGCCGGTGGTCTGCCATTGCACCGGTGAGCGTGAAGCGGTTCTCGACGACGTAAAGCCGATTCATACTGTCTGCCGCGGATTTCACTCTTCGGCGCGAGGTGAACGCGTGCACCGATTCGAGGTCGCCATGGCCGCAATCGAGAAAATCGCTATCCAGCGCGAAAATTACGTCTGCGCGATCCAATTTCGGAACAAGCCGCGCGCCGGCTCCGAACGCGCTTTGCGCAGCAGTTGCCTGCTCATGACTCAGCAGCGGTTCATAAACGCACCAGCGCATGCTCGGAAACATTTTTTCGAGTTCATTGCACAGTCGTTCACGCGTTGGGGAATTCGTTTCCCCAACCAGGAATGCAAGACCGTCTCCACGTTGGCTCGTAAGCGCGTTGCGAAGAGTTCCTACGTAAGCGTCAAAATCAGCGCGATTGCTCGTTTTTCCCTTGTGAACAAAACGCTGCGAGCGTGATGGATCGTACAAGTCCAGAATTGATGCTTGAACAAATGTGTCCGTGGCGCCGCCACTAGCCGGATGCAACGGGTTGCCTTCCAATTTTATCGGGCGCCCATCCACGGTTGTGGCGATCAGCGGAATTGCGCCTGTGCGTCGGGGCATCGCGGTGGCGTAGTAGAGAAATTTCCCGGGGATCGTCCATTCAACGTTCTTTGTGAACGGAACGAGATGCAGCTCGGGCCTGCGACAACTCGTCAGGCCAACGCCTGCGAGCGCCATCGAGGCGCCCATTAACTTCAAAAAGTCGCGTCGCGACCATTCGTCCCCGTTCAGCTCTGCCGCGCCTGGGGGAAACTCACGCTCCAGCCATTGCCGAAATTCTGGCGTATCGTTCAACTCACCCAAACCGCGCCAGTAATGCTTTCCGTGTAATGGCTCCGGCGGATGTTGGAAGACGCGTTTCATCGATGGCACCCCTGGCAATTTGTCGGCGGCGTTATATTCCAGCGCTCCTTCAGCGTCTCGCCGATCTCGGTCTGCGTGAGTTTTTTCTTCTTGGAAAAATCTTCGCGCACGTTGCTTGGCTGACCGTATTTGGCGACAAACTCCGCCGGCTTCACGTCTTCAGGTTTCCAATCGAGATCAAAAACCTGTTCTTCAGGCCGCAGAAAATTTTCCGGATGCCGATGACAGTCGAGGCACCACGCCATGCTATGCGGCTTAGCCAGATACACGGTCGACATGTGATTGACGGGGCCGTGACAACTGAAACAACTAATGCCCCGGTTCACATGTGCGGCATGATTGTAATAAACGTAATCGACCGTGCGATAGATCCACACCCAGTCGACCGGATCGCCTGATTTCCAGCTCGCACGCACCGGCTCCAGCTTTGGATTGTCCTTTTGCACCTGCGTATGGCAGTTCATGCAGGTCTGCGTGTTCGGCACATTGGAGTGCGCCGCCACCTCCACAAAGCTGTGACAATAACGGCAATCCATTCCGAGCTGTGTAACATGAATATCGTGCGGAAACGGCACGGGTTGGATCGGTTGATATCCTACTTTGGTGTATTTTGGCGTAGCGTAGTACCAGGTGGCGCCACTCAGCCCACATGCGAGCACGATGCCGCAGACCACGAGCTTGATCGGCACCCAATTCGTCCAGCGTGGAAAGAAATTTGCCATAGTCAGTAATCGACAGCCCGGCTGACGGAGCTGAATCTCCGCGCTCCCAACAAAAGGAAACTGAGCTCAGAAACTATCTCGTTCAGACGCTGCAAAGGGTTAAGGTTAATCGCTTGTCCGAGGAGTAACGGATTCTATAAATGCGCTGCGGGAGGGCAAAATAAATTTCGCTGTTCATATCGATCCAAAAACTTCCGCGACACCTGATCACGTCAGAACTTCGGCAAAGCGTCAAGTCCGTAAGATCGACATTGATCCTGCCGATTGTGTACCAAACCCTGTAGGGCAAGCTGTTAGCCTCCCGTACAAATAAAATTCAGAGATGGTGAAAACACCTCGAGCGGCGCAATCGTTATTTTCCTGTCTCGCCGCATTTTCTGTGACTGCAATGATTCGCGCTCAGGATGTCGATCTCGTGCTTGCCAATGGAAACATCTACACGGAGCACGACAAACAGCCGAAAGCTGAAGCAATTGCTGTAAAAGGCGACCGAATAGTTTTCGTTGGCTCGAATGAAGACGCGAAGAAATTTCACGCCGCGAAAGTCATCGATCTTCGTAGACATACGCTCGTGCCGGGATTGACCGATTCACATTGCCACATTTTTGGGATCGGCGAACGCGAGATGCGCCTGAACCTCGAGGGCACGAACACACTTGGCGATTTTCTAAACAAAGTGAAAGCGCGCGTCGCCCAAACTTCGATCGGCAAATGGATCACCGGACGCGGCTGGATCGAAACATTTTGGAAACCGTCAAAGTTTCCCACCCGACAGGACCTCGATAAAATCGCGCCGGATAATCCCGTTTTTTTCACGCGCGCCGACGGTCATGCGTCAGTCGCAAATTCTGCCGCGCTGAGAATCGCGAAAATCGACAGGAACACGCCAGACCCGTTTGGTGGACAAATTCTGAAAAGCAGTGGCGAGCCAAATGGAATGCTGCTCGATAACGCGCAGGAACTGGTCTCAAGAAATATTCCGAAGCCGACAGAAGCAGAACGCGAGGAAGCGTTGCTGCGCGGAATTAATCGCGAGATTGGGCTGGGCTGGTGCGAAATTCAAAACGCCGGCAGCGACAGTGAGGATATCGACCTTCTCCGAAAAGATTTTGAAGCCGGCAAGATCAAAATCCGATTCATAAACGCAGTGTACGGCCCAGGTAAAGATGCGCAGAATTTCTTACGTGAAGGAGCAACCATTAACGCGTTCGACCATCATTTCACGCAGCGCACGATCAAAGTGATCTTCGACGGCGCGCTCGGTTCGCGCGGCGCTGCCTTGCTCAAACCGTACGCCGATGCGCCTGATACTTCCGGTTATCTGACCGAGAAGCCGGAAGAATTGAAGCCGATGTTTGAAGAAGCGCTTCGCAGCGGCATTCAAGTCGAGACACACGCAATCGGCGACCGTGCGAACCGGCTGATCCTCGATCTTTACGAACAGGCGTTCAAAGCTGTGCCGCCGAACGCGCGAAAAATTCGCGAGCCGCGCTGGCGTGTCGAGCACGCGCAGATTGTCGATCCGGTGGACATTCCGCGCTTCGCGAAACTAGGTGTGATCCCTTCAATGCAGCCGTCGCACGCAATAAGCGATCTATTTTTCGCACTGAGTCGTCTCGGAATTGATCGGCTCGCCGCAGCGTATGCGTGGCAATCGTTTCTGAAATCCGGCTCGATCATTTGCGGCGGCTCCGATGCGCCAGTCGAACGCGGCGAACCGATGATTGAATTTTATGCAGCAGTCGCGCGCAAAAGCATCAGAGGCGAATCAGCTGAAGGTTGGCATCCGGAGCAAGCGGTCTCTCGCAAGCAGGCATTGAAAATGTTCACGATCTGGCCCGCATACGGCGTCTTTGAAGAAAACGACAAGGGCTCGATCGAAGTCGGAAAACTCGCCGATTTCACCGTTCTCTCGCAGGACATCCTGAAAATCCCGGAGCCGGAGATCCTAAAGAGCCGCTGCGTGATGACCATGATCGGCGGCGAGGTTGTCTTTGAATCCGCAGAGCAACGCCTGGAATGACACGCTCTCTGACTTTTTCGTTGTCGTGAGGCTTCAGACAAACGGAAGCGGAACCACTTCGACTGAAATTGTGTTGGGTTTTTGCGCTGCGAAATCTGCCGCCACGAGCGCATCTAATTTCGTGCCGACGCTGTTGAAGCCGCGTTTCACATATCCGAGGGCGATCTCTTTTCCCATTCGCTCGCTATGGGTTGCGCTGGTGATCCAGCCGACTTCTTTCCCTTCTATCGACGGAGCTGCAAGTTTCATTGTTGGCTGGAGCGGAACGTTATCGAGCGGAATCAACCCGCATAAGCGTTTGTTTGTTTGGCCTGACATCTTAATTCGTGAGATCACTTCCTGACCGATGTAACAGCCTTTTTGGTAATCGATCGTGCGTTGTTCCAGGTTCGCTTCAATGGGGATAATCTCCTCGGTCAGCTCTGAGCCCCACTGAGGAATACCTTGCTCGATTCGCATGATGTTTGCCGCGGCAGAATCGAGAGGAGCAAATGTGGAAGACAATTGTTGCAACAAGGCGTCGTGATGTGCCCGGTCACTCCATATGTCGCAACCTTGCTCGGTAAAGCGACGCGCAGAAACAAGCCTGCTATCTTTTGCTGTTGGTGATTCCGGTGAGAGAACGTGAAACAGCGAGAATTGATTGGTGACGTCTTGAATTTCAACGTCATCGGCGATGATGTAGCGCTCCAACCTGGCGCGGAGTTTCTCTCGAACACCCGTCTCGGCATCCACCAAAAACGATTCGCCCAATGCTCCAACGAAAATGTGCGCATCCATTTTTCCCTTCGCATTGAGCACGCACGCCTCGATCGCGACTGTTTCGCTGACTTTGCGCAAATCGTTTGTGATTTGCCCGTTGAGAAATCGAAACCGGTCCGTCCCGGTGATCCGAAACTTCGCGCGCTCCGAAAGATCGAGGGAGCTGGCCTTCCCAGCTCGGGAGGGCTGGATCATTCTTGTCCAGACGAGAACCGGCTCAGGAGTTGTTTGAGAAAACCGCGGCGCAATCGTGTCGTTGCGTCAGCCGCTGCACCACCTGCCTCTCCGAAAGCGAGCAAAGGCTGTCGCGTCGCGAGACCCCCACCTTCTGCAACCTTGTCCGGCTCCGATTCTGCTAGGGCAATATTCGGCTCAGCGGCGTCGGCCTTCTCATCCTGCTCTTGTGTTTGCGGCTCTTCGTAAAGCGCTGCACCACGGTCGTGCAAATATTTGCGCACAACGGACGAATAATCATCGTCTCCGTGACCCCACTGCATTTGCTCAAGCAACTGGTCGTGGACCGCGGCGGTCACTCCCAAGTCCAAATAACGCGACAAAGCAACCTGACTGACGATCTGCATGTCTTTCAGCATGTGCTTAACGGAAAAGTGCGGCTCGAAATCCCGCTCGAGCATTTTCGGGAGTTTCAACGCTAGAGTGCCAGAATAACTGGCATTGGCATGCATCGCTTCGACAAATTTTTCCAGCGGCAAGCCTAATGCTTGAATCAGGGCGAGAGCTTCCGCCGCGGCTTGGACGGTTGCGGCAGTGATCATGTTCGTGGCGAGCTTGATGGCACTCGCCTCGCCGACAGCTCCGAGGTGGATGATCTCTTTGCTGCTAGCCTCAAGAATGGGACGCGCTTCTCGCAACGCTGTGTCGGTTCCGCCGACGTAATAAACCAGTTCACCTTTTTCGGCTGCAACCTTGCTCCCGGTAAATGACGCCTCGATGAAGCGTGCTCCTCGACGTTCGGCAATTTCTGCCGCAGCACGCATCGAATCCGGAGCGACCGTCGAATGCGCAAGGACGAGATGACGCGGCGCAAGGTCTCCGCTTAGCTCTTCAACAGTCTGCAGCAGAGCTCCGTCGTCGGACACAAAGATCTGGATGTAATTGCAAACCTCTGCCAGTTCTCCAAGCGAACCGACAAAATTTGGCACCGACCGCGGCGATCGGTTCCAAACGAAAACCGGAAACCCTCTGCGGCGGAGATTCCCGGCTACTGACCGACCGATGATCCCCAGGCCAATCACCCCAATGTTCTTTTGCGTTAGACGGGACATAGATACGAAGGGCTCCGTTGAGACGGCAATTCACAATCAGACTGCCGGGAAAGATGGCAACAGGCAATCTGGAAATTTGCAATTGACGGCCAGAGCGGTGCGACGATGCGCATCTTGTGCCGCGCTACTCATTCACCTTAGCGCGAACTCAGACAGGTAATACAAGGCGACGGACCCGACGGTCTGGAGACTCTGCGCGCTGACTTTGTCGATTGTGTCATCGGCTGTGTGCCACCAGGGATATTCAAAATCAATAATGTCCGCCGTCGCAATACCGACCGCGTTCAGCGGTACGTGATCGTCGATGAGCTCCCGGCCCAGGTAGGTAAAATAGTTTCGCAACTTAAGCGCTTCTGCCGCGGCAAAAATACCTCGCGCAATCTCGGCAGGGGAATCTGCGGGAAGCGTTATGCCGAGAGACCGGTCGCCAACCATGTCGAACAACAGCCCGCCGCGAAATTGTTTCGCGCCGCCGCTTTGAAGTCGCCTGGCAAAGTAGCGGCTTCCGTACAAACCATCCGTCTGAGAAAACTGTTCAAAAGCTTCTTCGCCATCAAAAAACACCAGTTCGATTTTCTTAGCCAAACTTGGCTGCTGCCCGATTACCCGGGCTAATTCCAGGAGCAGGCCTGTGCTAGAGCCGCCGTCGTTAGCTCCGACAAACCGAATGGCGTCAAAAATTTTTGTGTCGTAATGCGAGCACAACAAAAACGAGGGGGACGCCGCCTTCCCCTGGCCGGAAAATTGGGCAACCAAATTTACGAACTGGATCGTGCCCCGCGGGGTGTCGTCACTGAATGCTTGACGCGTTACCTGCCAGCCAGAGCGACGAAGTTGGTCCTCAATGTAATCTCTGGATTTTTCGATAGCCGTAGATCCAGCTGGGCGCGGCCCGAAATCAACGAGCCGTTGAACATGACCAAAAGCTTTCTCGCCGGAGAATTCCTCCCAGATCTTCGGGGTCTCTGTCTTTGCCAGTAATATCACAAACAGCAAAAACGGAACCAATCTCGCGTATGCAATCGCACAGTTCATCGTTTCAATGCTTCAACGATCCAACTGTTCCCCCGCTGCCGCAGTGCAGCAAGGTCAGGTCTCGCTGGGCGGCAGCCCCAGGGCAGTAACGATCCGTTGGAGATCGTCCGTTCCGTAGTACTCAATTTCAATCCGCCCGCGTTTGTCTCCGTGGTGGATGGTGACGTGCGTCGCCAGATGTTGTTGCAGCCGGTTCTGTAAGTCTTCCACTGCCGTCCCCGCGGCGGGCAATTCGGCCGCCATCCGTCGAGACCTTCGCCGTGACCGTCCGATCCCGAGCTGGCGTGCGACCAGGCGCTCCGTGGAACGCACAGTGGCATTGCGTCGCAAAACTGTTTCCGCAGCCAATAGTTGTTCCTCTGGAGCTTTTAATGCCAGCAGCACTTTTGCGTGACCAACCGAAAGCAAGTTCTGAGCTAGCCAGACTTGCACCTGTGGGTGCAGATCCAAAAGCCGCAGCGCGTTCGCCACTGCCGCCCGGCTACGTCCGACCTTGACCGCGATGTCCTCCTGTCGCATTCCAAATTCATTAGCTAACCTCGCGTAGCCCTGAGCTTCTTCGATTGGGTTTAGGTCCGCGCGCTGTAGATTTTCAATCAACGATAACTCGAGCACCTCCAGGTCATTTGCGGTGCGAACGATCGCGGGCACGGTCGCAAGGCCGATTTCCTGTGCCGCTCGCCAGCGGCGTTCGCCTGCGATAAGCTCAAATCGCGCGCCCATCTGTCCGCCACTGGACGGACTCGCTGTGGCGAGGCGGACGATGAGGGGTTGAATGATGCCGTGCTGCTGAATCGAATTGATCAGTTCCTGCAACGCTTCGCGCCCAAAATCCTTGCGCGGCTGTAACGCGCTCGGGACAATGCTCGCCAAACTGATCTGGTGCACTCTCTCGCCCGATTCAGTGACCTCTGTGCCCGTGGCGGCTGAAGGCGGACCAATCAGCGCGCCAAGACCTTTACCCAAACCGGAGCGAGCCATCGGTCCTGAGGCTAACGGAACAGCTTTATTAAGGCAAACAGCAATCCGAGCCGAGCATTCGACGCTTAGCAGGGCGCTGCCTGTACTCCTCCAAAAAGAATTTCTAAAAAAGTATTGACACTAAAAGCTGAAATTCAGTACCAACGCGGAAGGTTCCAAAACAGACACGGGACCAACGGCCGTATTCCGATCGCCGGTGGTGTTCAGCAGCATCGCTGCAGCGCCAACTGCGGTATTGGAATCCGACCCGGCACCGCTCGTGAGGGCCAGCGCTCCAGTACCGACCCCGGTGTTGAAGCGAAGAAGTAGCAAAGGTGAATCCCGCCTTGATAGGGGTGGACAAAGACGGAAAACCCTACACCGTCCGCTACAACCAGATCAACGCGATGTTGCTCAACGAATTCCTCAAAGAGCATCAGACCGTGCAACAGTTGAAGGCCACGACTGAAAAACAGCAGGCTACCATCGCCTTACAGGAGGGAGAAATTAAAGCCCTGACTGCAAGCCTGAGGGAGCAGGCCGCACAAATCCAAAAGGTGAGCGCCCAGATTGAAATGATCAAGCCGGCGCCCCAAGTAGTAGAGAATCGATAAGACTGTGGAGGGAGCGCTGTAGAGAAGTCAGCACCTTCCTCGACACAGTTGTAACAAACAGCCGTCGCGCCGAACCGCGCGGCGGCTGTTTTGTTTTATGAAGGAAGCGTTGTTCTCGTCTTCGACAGAGCGATCTCCTAATCAAAATCGAGGGGGCGGTTTGGTAAGCGCGCGATCGCGCAAAAGCGACGCGAGGACGCGTATGCACTCCAAAGCTTCGCAAAAAACAGAACATGCGGTCCCCACGCTTTTCGAACGCAGTGCTTTGGGACTGCGACGCGTCTTCGCATCGCTTTCATCGTCGAGGCGTCTATTGTTAACGGAACCTGACAGGCAAATGATTAGAGGTCAGAACAAATGACGAAGCACATCCCCGACCGCTTTACCCTGGGTCATTCCCCCGATCCGGATGATGCGTTCATGTTCTATGCGATGGCGGAGAACAAGATCGATCTCCGCGGTTATCGGTTCGACCATCGGCTGGAAGATATTCAGACGCTGAATGAACGAGCGCGACGCAGCGAGCTGCACATATCAGCTATCTCGATCCACGCGTATCCATACGTGGCCCACAAGTACGCGCTTTAGAAAGCAGACAACGCGCAGCGCTCGACGCTCAACGCTCAATAAGAATGGAATGCAAGAAGCCACGGTGAAGGAATTTTTAGTGGGCAGCAAAATCGCCGTACCGGGCAAGATGACGAGCGCATTTCTTGCGCTACAACTTTTTGTGGGCGAGTTCGATTACGTCGTCGTTCCGTTCGATCGAATTTTCGATGCGGTAAAAGCAGGGCGAGCGGATGCCGGTCTAATCATTCACGAAGGACAACTCACCTATGTGCAATCAGGTTTTGAGAAGGTTGTCGATCTTGGAGAGTCGTGGAAGCGCGAAACGGGCTTGCCGTTGCCTCTGGGTGGCAATGTGATTCGTAAAGATATCCCATCAGCAATCCGGCACGATCTCAGCGAAATTATTCGCGAAAGCATCGATTATGGTCTGGCGAATCGAGATGAGGCGGTGCGTAATTCGCTTGCCTACGCCCGCGGCATGAGCACGAAGCTCACCAGTAAATTCATCGGCATGTATGTGAATGAATTTACCCGCGACTATGGTGAAGTTGGACGCGCGGCTATCCGCAAATTTCTAACTCACGCACGCGCCAAAGGCTACATCGACGCTCCCATTGAATTGGAATTCGTCGAATGAACCGGACCGCGTTGTAACCGGGTCGGTGACCCCCGGCACTGCCCAGATTCTGCAAACGCACAGGCTTTTAGAATTTTGTTGCCACTCTGTTCACGAATCACATATCAATAATGACCCGGTGAAGGCGTTGCTGCCAGGCAGAGGCGATCTTCTCTCTCTCGCGCGAGTCGGAAGCCGGTTTTCTATATGCGGGCTGCTCGCGCTTGATGCCCGCGAAACGAACGAGCACGTCAGGCAAGCAAAGGCGGCCGATAAGACAACTTCGGATTTTCCGCAGATCACTGCGGAACGGAAGTGATCATGGCGGACAACGACAAATCAAAGTTTGATTTACCTTGGGGAACCCTGTTGCCGCTCCTCGCAGTGCTCGCCGGAGTAATCGCGCAATATAAACCGCTGGTCAGCACGCGTCCGCCCGTGCCGAGCGAAAAAGCGATTCCGGTGACAGCGAAACAAGACGTAGATGCTCGGCTGTGGCAGGACCCAATCGCCGTGGCGCAAAAGCAGGAACTTTCGCTCGAAGCGGAGATTAAGGCTCGGCATGAAGTCGGCGCCCTGGCCGAGCTTCTGCGCGACCGTGCCTGCACGTTTCATGTTCTCTTGCTTGCAGTGATGCTCGACGCCGGACCGTACAGCGAACAAGCTGAGTCACGAGTGCGCGCGCGCCAGGCCGTTCTCGAAGGATTGAGCGAAAGCGGATTTACACCGGTTGATGGTGAGCACATAGGATTCGTCACGCGAAGCTGGCCGCCACCGCCAGAAAATCAACTGCCGCCTGCGAACGCGCCTTCAACTGCGGTGGAGCGCGCGCTGCTCCTTCCGTGGGAAGAATGCGAAGCAATAGGCGATACCAAAAGAGTTTTTCCCCCGGATACGACCCGAGTTGTTGTAGTCTGGTTGCCGGCAGGGAATTTCAATCCTAACCCATTGCGCCGCTTTGCCGCTCTTGTGGACGAGCTTCTGCCTGAGGACCCGGAGAACATCCGCGACAGCGTCACCGTCAAACTGATCGGCCCGGCTAATTCCACCGGCCTGCAGAACATGGTTCGCGAAGCAAAATGGGACGGCTTAAGCGCCCCGACGCAAAAAGCGCTCGACGGGGTCTTGATTATTTCGCCTCGAGCGACGGCGCCGAATGCCGCACTTCTGGCTGCAGCAAATATTCCAGACGAGACTGGTGCTTCCGGTCAACTGCCTCGCGATTGCGAAAGTTGCGCCGGTCTTTTGGAAAACAAAATGGTCGAGAAAATTCTTGAAGGTTCGACTGGACTCGGCCCTCGTGGCGGTCTGCACTTTGTGCGAACAGTCGCACCCGACGACGAAGTATTGTGCGAACTGATCTGCGAACTGGAGCGTCGGCGCATTCCGGTAGTGCAACAACCATGGGCTAACGCGGAGGCAGGTTTCAAGCCGCCCCACATCGTAATTCTGAGCGAATGGGACACTCCTTATGGCCGGTCGTTAGGCGCAACTTTTGAAGCACAGGCTTCCGGCCAAACCGTTAATCAGATCCTCGAGCAGCCTGACAAACGGCCATCATGGATTCACTCTTACCATTACCTTCGCGGCATTGACGGCCAATTGCCGGGCGAATCCGGCAAGGAAAGTCAGCACGAGCAACCACAAAAAAGTCAGCTCGGCCAAAACACCGTCGCGATCGAAGCGACCGAAGGACTAAATCAATCTGATTATCTGCGCCGTTTAGCGCGGCAGATGAAAGAGGACAACGCGCGCTGGCAGCGCGAAGATGGCGTTGGAATTCGTGCGATCGGTCTGCTGGGCTCAGACATTTACGATAAGCTGATGATTCTGCGGGCGCTGCGTCCGGAATTTCCCGGCGCACTTTTTTTCACCAACAACTACGACGCGCATTTTGAGCGCCGCGACGATTGGGATGACACACACAATCTCATCATCGCATCGCCCTTTGGCAGCGCGTTGCCCGACATTTACCTTCAGCAGCACATCGCCCCATTTCGCGACACGAATCAAACTTCGATGTACGTCGGCACGCTTGTCGCCACGACTAGAATGAAAAACGAAGAGGCGTGGTGTCTTTCCTGGCAACCGCGACTCTTCGAGATTAGCCGGCGCGGCGCTTATGATCTGAGTCACCCTTGGTATCTCTCGAAACCGAACGGGGACTTGAAGATTGAATCGCACTACGGCAAGAATGAAAAAGACAAGACGTGGTTTCGGGAGTGGTTGCTTGCGCCCGGTGTTATCTGGTGGCTGATCATCATTGCGCTCACAGTGTTGGCCATGGCTGCCTGGATAAGTGTGAGCATCGCGCGACGCACCTTGCCCGGAGGTGGTACTGTTCTTGAGCGTCTAAAACGCGCGCTCGTCAGCACGACTTTCTGGTTAGTCTGCGGGGGGCCACTCATAGTTTTCCTGCTCGCTCTCATCGCGCAGTACTGGGCTCCTCAGGAGCCGCTGGCGTTTTTCTCCGGAATCAGCATCTGGCCCAGTGAAATGCTGCGCATGGTCGCCTTCATGCTTGCGATTTTTTTCATGTTCAAAGCGAGCTTCGATCTCCACGCCAATGCAAAGAAGATCGAAGCAGAATTTTCTTTTGCTCCATTACCGTTGACGCGATTTCGATGGCGGGATCTTGGCATCGGGTTCGAACACTGGCAGATGAAGGAGCCTCCGCGAACTTCGCGTTTTTCCGCGGAAGAAGCGTGGCACGCTTATCTTTGCCGCAATAAATTTTGGCCCCGCTTTATTCGGATCGGAGTTCTCTTTGCTCTGTACTTTTTGTTCTCCTTCGTAATCTACAAGCTTTTTCCGCCGCCACCCGCCCCCGCTCGCGGTGAGATGGCGTTTAAGATCGACAAGGTTGTCTCTTTTCTGTCTGGAGCGAGTCTTCTGCTTCTCTCCTTCTACGTGGTCGATGCGATCCAGTTGAACAGCAATTTTATTCGCATGTTTGCCAGGGAAGTAACCAGGTGGAGCCGTGAGGTCGTCGAGCAATCTCACCGGAAACCGCCGCTGACCGAAAAGGAACTTTCCGCCTACCATGAGATCTTTTTTGTCGCGCAGCGCACGCAAGTAGTGGCCCCCCTCATCTGGTATCCGCTGCTCGTTCTCACGTTGTTGGTTGTCGCGCGTTCATCCTTTTTTGATAATTGGACGTGGCCTGCCAGTCTCGTTCTGATCGCTGCCATCACGGCCGCCTGGGCGCTGGGCAGCGCCATCTTGCTCAGACGCGCGGCCGAACAATTGCGCGAAACTGCGCTCAATGATTTGCGATGGTTTCGACTCGTTGGTCAGGAAAGCGACGCGAAACGGCAGACATTCGATGAGCTGATCGCCGAAATCCGCGATCTCAAGGCGGGCGCGTTCGCGCCGCTGACTGATCAGCCTTTCATTCGTGCCGTACTTTTTCCCGGCGCCGCCGTTGGTCTCCTTGCGGTCGGCCAGCGTTTGTTCGAGTTTTTCTAGGCAACGAAAAGATTGGGCCCGGCCTCTGCGCTGCATCTGCCTTAGCAATAGCGTCTAGAATTTTCTTGCCAGAAAGCTCTCGACCAACGTATCAATAATGGCTCGGTGAAGGCGTTCGGGGAAGCCAGAGACGATCTTCTCCGCCTCGCGCGAGTCGGAAGCTGCCTCGTTGCATGCGCGGTTGTCGTTTTTTCCAGCTGCAAGAAAAACGAGCCAATTGACGAAGCGAAAGCGGCTGGAAGGACCACTGCCGATTTTCCGCAAATCACTGCCGACATTTTCAAGCCGATGCACGGCGGCATTGATCTTTCCCCCGAGGAAATCACGGGACGCAACACGTGGAACCTCTGGAGCGGAGGCAACCAGCATTTTTGGAATCAGGACGCGCAGGACAGCTACGGCTTGATGGATCTCTTAAAGATGCTCGACAACCGCAAGTTTCCCCGAAGCGAGCGTTTCAAAACTTTGGGCTTAGTGAAAGACAAAGAGAAATTGCTCGAATATTTGAAAATGCTCTAGGGCATTTGTCCGTGCTAAAAGCGCTTGTGCGTGCGGCGGTTCTCCGCCAGTTTCGTCCTGTCATGGCCGGAAATCGCGGGCTCGGTTGTCTCAGCATTTTTTTGTTTGTCGCGCTTTGCGTCAGTCTGTTCGTCAACTTTGTCCTGATGATTGCGGCGTTTCAGCGCCTGGGCGGCATCCGGGAAGCAGAACCGATCCCGCGTTTCCGCGAGATCCTGCTCCAAAGAGGCGTGCGCGCCAGCCTGGACAAAATCGCTGTCATCACCATGCGCGGCCTGATCAGTTCTTCGATCCCCGGCAACGTAAGCGATTCAATGGTCGATGACATGCGCGCGGCGCTGCAACAGGCGCGCGACGACAGCCGGGTGAAAGCCATTGTGATGGAGATTGATTCTCCCGGGGGAGAAGTGACAGCATCGGATGCGATCTACAGCGCGCTGGTCAAGACGCGCGCGAGGAAACCAGTAGTCGTCTATATGGATTCGCTGGCGGCGTCCGGCGGTTATTACGTCTCATGCGGCGGTCAGTTCCTAATGGCCAATGAAACAACTATCACTGGCAGCATCGGCGTCATCATTCAAACGTTGAATTATGAGCAGCTGTTCAACAAGGTGGGCCTTGCGTCCGTTATATTTAAGAGCGGCAAATTCAAAGACATGCTTAATGGCGCACGACCAATCACGCCGGAAGAACGCGACCTTGTGCAGAACTTCATCATGAAAACTTATGACAAGTTTCTCGGCATCGTTGCGAACGAGAGGAACCTCCCAGCCGATCAGCTGCGCAATACGATTGCCGATGGCCGGATTTTGTCCGGCAAGGAAGCGTTCGAACACAAACTGATCGATGGCCTTGGTGAGTTGGACGACGCTTTCCATAAAGCCAAAGAATTGGGCAACGCGCCGGATGCCAAAGTGGTGAAGTACGGTCCGCCTTTCAGTCTAAGCCGTTTCCTGCGAATATTCGGAGAATCTGACGCAAAGATTGAACTCCAGCTTCCGAAGCAGCTTATTCCGCAACTGGAATCGGGGCGCGCGTATTTTCTGCCAAGCTATTACGCACCGTAGCGGCGGGGTCCCATGCCATCCGCCAGCCTCTTTGCGGCATTCGGAGCCGCCCCAAGCCTCGTCTTAGGCGTCCTTTCGGTCCTTTATCTTCTTGCCAGCCTTTACGTCTACATTTCGCTGATTCATCAGATCAGCGCGCGAACACCAAACACCGCTGGCGCGGACGCACCGGCGCGAAGCTTCGGGCTTCCGGAAGCAATACTTGCTGCGCTGTTGATTCTTTTCCTTTTGCTAAACATTGGCGCATCCGTTTCGCAGCCCTCGATCCAGTTCAACGCGCGCAATCTTCTTGGAAATTTCCTTCTCACCGCTTTCGTAGTGCTCTTCGTAGTGACATTCCTTCATCTTCGCGGATTCGATGTCGGCGCGTTAGGCGGATTTTTCAGAGTAAGTTTTGCCCGGACCTTGAGCACCGGAGCGATCCTGCTGTTTTTTGCGTATCCACTGATCTTGTTGTCCGACGCCATCACGCAGCGGCTTTTCGGAGGTGGCTCGAGCAAGCAAAACATCGTCGAATTTTTCAGCGGATCGCGCACGATCGAGCAGCGCATGATGATCATCGTTTTCGCGATAGCAATCGCGCCGGTGGTTGAGGAGTTTCTTTTTCGATTTTTTATTTACGGTGTACTCAAGCGTTATTTCGGCCGTCTTCTGGGCATCACATTCAGCGCGCTGTTGTTTGCAGCAGCCCACGCGCATTTGCCCTCATTCGTGCCATTGTTCGTCCTGGGAAGTTGTTTCGCGATTGCCTACGAATGGAGCGGTTCGATCCTGGTCTCCATGACAATGCATTCGCTCTTCAATTCGCTAACCCTCACCGCTCTGGCGTTTCCGGAGATTTTTTCTCCATGAAACTCCGTGATCTGCGCGAAGACCGGCTTCTCGATCAGCTTTTGTCCCGTCTTCCGCGCGGAAAATCGGTTGTTGCAGGCATGGGCGATGATTGCGCTGTGGTCGAAACGATGAATCGCGACAGCTTTCTTGTACTAAAAACTGACTGCGTTGTGGAAGGGGTGCATTTTTTTTGGGGAACGAATGCGCGGGACGTTGGTTGGAAAGCAATGATGCGTCCGCTCAGCGATTTTGCCGCTACCTCAGCGCTGCCTGAGTTCGCGCTGATTACGCTTATGGTCCCCGAACAAACCGAAGTACGGTGGATGAAAGAGCTCTATCGCGGGCTGCGCCGGGCTGCGAAGCGGTTTCAAGTCAGCATAGTCGGCGGCGAGACGAGCAGCACGCCCGGGCCAATCGCCATCTCCGTGAGCGTAATTGGATTTGTTGAAAAGAGGCGCGCGATATCGCGCCGGGGCGGCAAGCCGGGTGACGATCTTTTCGTTACTGGCCGGCTCGGGCGTTCCTTGGAAAAAAAACATTTACAATTCATTCCGCGAATCGTGGAGTCGCGCTGGCTTACGGATAATTTCTCCATCCACGCGATGATGGATCTGAGCGATGGCTTGGGAACGGATCTTCCGCGTTTGGCGCGTGCCAGTAAAGTCGGATTCAAAATCGACACGAAAAAGCTGCCGCTCACCCGTGGCGCAAATATCAATGATGCAATTTCTGAAGGCGAAGATTACGAATTGCTCTTCGCAATTTCACCGCGCTACAACGACCGCCTGGTGCGAAGCTGGCGAAGAAAATTTCCAAATCTGCCACTGACTCGAATTGGTTCGCTCAATCGAAAATCGAAAATCGAAAATCGAAAATTACCAGGTGGCTACGTTCATTTCCAACAGTCCGACTGAGACGGAAGCGATTGGGCGGCGACTCGCAGAGCATATCAGCGTCGGATCAATTTTGGCTCTCAAGGGAGACTTGGGGAGCGGTAAAACGTCCTTCGTCAAAGGTCTGGTCGCCGGGTTGGATAGCAGTGCCAGTGTGACGAGCCCCACATTCACCATCCTGCACGAATATCGAGGAGGACGACTACCCGTTTATCATTTCGATTTTTTTCGTGTGGAAGACAGACAATCCGTCGAACGACTTGGCCTCGATGATTACTTCTTCGGTGACGGCCTCTCAGTAATCGAATGGGCCGACCGTTTTCCCAAATTCATTCCCGAACAAGCGCGGTGGATTTTGTTTGAGATAAAATCGGAAAATCAGCGGGCGATTACCCTGCAATGAAAATTCTCGCGTTAGAACTTTCCACGTCGCGGGGTAGCCTGGCGTGGCTGGATGGCGAAGTTGAGGTTGCACGCGAATGGCCAAACGAGCGAAAGAATTCTGCTGCATTTTTCGAGAACCTCGATGCTGTAATGAAAAAATTTGGCGCGCCAGACACCATCCTTGTTGGCCTTGGCCCTGGTTCGTACGCAGGGACGCGCATCGCCATTTCCGCTGCAATCGGCTTGCAAGTTTCTTCCGGCGCGCGCCTGATTGGTTTTCCTTCCATCTGCGCCATGGAGTCCGACGGGCGAGAATACTGTGCGATCGGGGATGCCCGCAGGAATTCGTTTTTCTTCGCGCGAATCCGCGACCGCAAACTCTTAGAAGGCCCGATTTTGTTTTCTGAAAAGCAACTTCAGAAAAAACTCACCACACTCGACACGCCCATTTTTTGTTCTGAATCGCTGGCCCAATTTACAACAGCGGTCGTTCAGTATCCCTCTGCGCGCGTACTCGCGCGCCTGGCCCGGGATTCGACACGCGATTTTCAATTGCCTCCCCTCGAGCCAATCTACCTTCGCGAGCCATACGTCACGATTCCGAAGACAGGAACATAGCCTTGTGGCCAGTGCGCTGTGCGGACATGTTGTTCGCGATTAAAGATGAAAGAAACTTTTCGTTGCTGGGCTGAAATCGATCGAAATGCACTACGGCACAATGCAAAGGTGGTGCGTGATCGAATCGGTTCCGCCGAAATGCTCGCGGTGGTAAAAGCCAACGCTTACGGTCACGGTTTGATCGGCGTGGCCCAGACGTTGGCAGATGACGCACAACTATTTGGCGTCGCAAATCTGCAAGAGGCGCTTGCGCTGCGCGAAGTCGTCCCGCATCCGGTCGTGATTCTCGGGCCCGCAACTCCGGAGGAGAGATCAACAATCGCGGAATGCGGATTTATTCCCACGATCTCCAGTCTCGAAGAAGCCCAAGCATTCAGTCAACTCAGGTCGGCGGCTATCAACTTCAAGATCGACACTGGCATGGGGCGAATGGGCGTGGTGGAAAGTGAAGCGTCCGAGGTTTTCAAACGGGTCGTAGCGTTGCCGAACATCGCAATCCACAGCATCTCGACCCATCTGCCAGTGTCTAACGAAGATGCGGAATACACGCGGGGCCAGCTTGTCCGATTTCAAAACATCCTTCAGCAGATTCGCGCTGAAGTTCCAGGACCTTACAAAGCGCACGTGTTGCAAAGCGCAGGCACGCTGGCGTTCAATCCTTCGGAGTTCGACATTGTGCGCGCAGGCATCGTTCTCTACGGGATTTCCCCACTGCCGGAATTTCAAAAGCTGCTCCAGCCAGCGATGACATGGAAAACGCGAATTGCTCTGGTGCGCGACATGCCAAAAGGGAGCTCCATCAGTTACGGTCGCACCTTCATCGCTCCGCAAAAAATGCGGATTGCGACGCTATCAGCCGGTTACGCCGATGGGTATCCATGGCATCTTTCGAACCGCGACGCGACCGTCTTGGTGCGAGGTCAACGCTGCGCGATCATTGGCCGAGTAACAATGGATTTGATGATGATCGACGTAAGCAAGGTCGAGGCTGTGCAAGTCGGTGACGACGTTGTTCTCATGGGGCGCGATGGGAGTGAGGAAGTCACCTGCGCAGAACTCGCTGAAAAGGCCGGCACTATTCCATGGGAAATCGTTACCCGCATTGGCACGCGTGTGCGACGGGTTTATGTTTGATCGCCGATGTTCCAAATTATCTTCAACGAGCTGAGCGCGGCCGAGATCTCGGCGCTCCCGAAGAAATTGCAGCTCGAGTTACTTGCCGAATTTCAAATTTTGCCAGAGGACCTGGAGCATGTCGATTCGGAACGATTTGGCGTGATCGAGCGCGATGGAAAAAAATTGTATCGCTATCGCGCAAAAGATTATCGGATTTATTTCGCGAAGACCGACGAAGGCATCAAGGTGCACCGCGTTTTACACAAGAACACGTTTCGCGATTTTCTTTTCCGCAGCAAACTGCCCGTTTCTGAAGATGCCCAACTGGGCGAGACGCGCGAATTCTGGAAGTTAATCGAGCAGGGCGAGAAGACGCGGAAGGCGTAACCAAGAACGCCGAAGCAAATCTCTAACGTCAATTGCCGGTGTAGCGGCGTTTGTGTCAAACGCCGAACCCGACAACCAGGCAAAACAGGCGCTTGGCACAAGCGCCTCTACATCTATTTCATCAACAGGACCGAGCGGCTGCGCTTGATCTCCCGCGTGATTTTGCGGTGCATGTATGCCGGCATGCCGGTCACGCGGCGAGGCAGGATCTTGCCGCTCTCAGTAACGAATTTTTTCAGGAGATCGGGATTCTTGTAATCGATTGCTTCGAGAGCAATATCGATCCGGCGCCGCGGCATTGGACGATTGGCGCGACGGAACGCGGAACGGCGTTTTGGCGTTTTTGGCTGCATCAACGGTTACTTGGTCTCGCGGTGCAACGTGTGTCGCCGCAGAAACGGATTGTATTTCTTTTTCTCGAGCCGATTTGGCGTGCGCGGGCTCTTTTTATTTCGCGTGGTCATGTAGCGCGAAGTCGGTTTGCCTAAGGCTTTCGCCTCGGTGCATTCCAGAGTGACAATTTCCTGCGCCATTTCCGCTACTCCTTCACTTCAGTTGGCGCAGCTTCCTCTTCCTCGGCGTCGCCCCCTTCTTCCTCAGTCAGGCCGAACAAGGAGGTGACCGATTGACGAACGCGGGATGCTCTATTCTGCCTTTCCAACTGCGATTGGCATTCGACGGTGAAACGAGCGAACGGGATTGCTTCAAGTCGCGCACGCGGGATTGATTTTCCGGACATTTCGCACTTTCCGTAGGTCCCCAGCTCGATGCGCTTGAGAGCCTCGTCAATTTCGTAAAGCGCGTCCTGCTCCTGCGAAAGCAAACTCAACGCAAAATCGCGGTCGTACGCGTCCGATCCGGCATCTGCTTGGTGCATGCCAAATGCAGAGGCCTCGCTGCCTTCAGCGCGGGAGCGCAGAGTTCCCTGGGCTACACCGGCCATCGAATCCACCATCGCATCGCGAAGCTGGAGGAGCTTTTGTTTTTGCTGGTGCATGAATGGGTCCAGCTTCTTTTCGCGGTGATTCAGACCCAGCAGAATCGCAGGCGACTCGGTGCTTTGCCGTCTGCTTTTCGCCGAAGGTCGCGCGGCCTTGGTGCCACGCGCGCTCCTTTTCGAATCCGTCTGCCGCGACGCAGGCTCGCGACGCCGAGCCTTCTTGGCGCGAATCTTGCGGACTGGTCGCGGCTTACGCGCAGCCGATTTCTTTGCAGAACTCTTCTTTTTGGTTGGTCTTGCCATGGTTGTAAGCGCCTTCTAATCGCCCAGCGCAGGAAAAATGGACGCTTAATTAAGAACATTTCGCCGAGCGCGCAAGCGGATTCGGCCAAAATTTCAGCTGTGTCGCTTATAATCTTGATTGTAGCGTGCTCTGCCCTCAACGCAGCGGAGTTGCGGCTTCGAACGATCATCAGCTGAGGACAGCGGACGCTACAGCCATTTTCGCTACGTTGCGCCCTGCATTCACGAGCTTGCGCTGGAGTAATGCCGCAGAGCAAATTTCCAGAAGACACGCGAAAGCCAAAACACAACACTCGATGCGAGAACCAGGTGAAGCATCAGTGGAAACGGTTGCCCAAGTGATTTGATAAGCAGTCGGGCGGGAATATTCGCAATAATGACTACCGGAATGATCCAGCCAAAAATTATGCGGAAGAGTCGCGGGAAAATCGCGTCCGGATAACGCGCAATGTTCAGAAAATTAAAATAGCCATAGACCAGTCCCTGCGCGCGGATGATCCAAAAACTCATGGCCGCCAGGCCGAGCATGATCGAATAATGCACGGCAATGCCGAATCCGAGTGCAATCAGGTATAGCGAGATTGACGTGAGATTCGGCATAAGGTCTAGGCGCGAAAGGGAGAAGCAGACTACCACGCCTCCGAGCGCCGCGTTGACGATGCTGTCCAGACCGAATTGTTTCGTGGACACGGCAAATTGGCTGTCGATCGGTAGGACGAGCAGTGAGTCCAGCCTTCCGGTGCGCACTAGCTCTGGAATGTTTGCGACGTTCACGAAGAAGAACGCCTGGAAAAGTTGTGCGATCATCTGGTGCGTGCCTACCAGCAGCACCACCTCCCACTTTGTCCAGTCGCCAATTCGGTCCACATTGCCGAAGATGATGCTAAAAAAGACGATCTGGCCGCAGAACCAAAGAACTTCGACGATCATCCACAGGAGGAAGTTCGCCTTGAAACTCATCTCCCGAATGAGCGAGTTGCGCAGCATGATGGAATAGATTTCGATGTAACGGCGCATCGCTTGTTCCTGTCGCTATTTGTAGGCGCAGTCAACCGCCACTTGAATGAAACGTTTTTTGCCGTGGGTCGTCCTCATCGTCGCGCTGCTCATTGTCGCCTCCGTGGTGCGCCAGTGCCGCAACGCCGTGGCTGAAAATTATCAGATCTCCATTGTCACGCGCGGTCCGATTACACAGGCAGTAACCGCGACGGGTACGCTCAACCCCGTCGTAAACGTGCAGGTGGGCAGCCAGGTCTCAGGAAATATCGCAAAGTTGTTTGCAGATTTTAATTCACAGGTCAAAGCAGGCCACGTGGTCGCGCAAATCGATCCAGCACTTTTTCAGGCGACAGTCACTCAGGCAGAAGGCGATCTCGCCAGCGCGCAGGCCGCGCTGGAGCTCGCGAAACTGAACGCCACACGCACAGAAGAGCTGTTTGCTAAAAAAACTTCATCCAAAGCGGATCTCGATCAGGCAGTAGCAAACCTGCACCAAGCGGAAGCCAATGTGAAAATTAAACAAGGCGCGCTGGATAAAGCAAAGGCGGACCTTGACCACTGCACAATCACATCGCCGATCGATGGTGTGGTGATCTCCCGCAGCGTGGATGTCGGGCAAACGGTCGCGGCCAGTTTGCAGGCGCCAGTCATTTTTCAGATCGCCAACGATCTGACTAAAATGCAGATCGACGCGAATGTGGCTGAGGCTGACGTCGGTGTTCTGGAGGTTGGGCAGGATGTCGATTTCACTGTGGACGCCTTCCCAATGCGCACTTTCCACGGCAAAGTCGTCCAGGTGCGAAACGCACCCATCACGGTGCAAAACGTGGTGACTTACGACACGGTGATCGGTGTAAGTAATCCGGATTTGAAGTTGAAGCCCGGAATGACGGCGAACGTTTCAATTGTCGTCGCGCACAAGGACAACGTGTTGCAGATCAAAAACGCGGCGCTGCGCTATCGCGCGGCAGAAGCGGCGTCCGGACAAATGACTGGACCGAGAGCCGGGAGCAATGAATCGAAACCGCGCACGCCAACCGGTGCGCAACGCGGCGCAGGACGCGAGCGCGGCACCAGTGCGCGGACCGTCTATCTTTTGTCCGGTGGCCGACCGCAACCCGTGCAGATCAAGACAGGGATCAGCGACGGTATCGTGACGGAAGTCATGGAAGGATTGAAGGAAGGCGATCGCGTTATCACTGCCGAGTTGGCGTCGAAATCGCCGGCAGCATCTCCGGCGGCAAATCCGTTCTCCGGCGGACCGCGGCGCTTTCCATGAGGATGATGCAAAGAGAATTCGTCGTGTTGATCGCAGCTCGCTGTAGCCGCTTCGCTATGCGAAGCGAGAACGCTGAGGTGTTTACAGTGCTCGCGTCACACGTCTCACAGAGACGCAGCTACAACATTTGATCAATGGATATAAACAACGGCGCGCTCGTTAGGCTGGTTGACGTGCACAAGGTCTATAAGACGGGCGAAATGGAAGTGCGTGCTGTATGCGGCGTATCGCTCGAAATCAAGCGCGGCGAATTCGTCGCTCTCATGGGCGCGAGTGGTTCGGGAAAATCGACGCTCATGAATATCCTCGGCTGTCTCGACCGGCCGACTTCCGGTAGTTATTTCCTCGATGACGCGGATGTTTCCGGACTAGATCGCGATCAACTCGCCGACATTCGAAATCGCAAAATCGGTTTCGTTTTTCAGAATTTTAATCTCCTTCCACGCACTTCGGCGCGGGAAAACGCGGAATTGCCGCTGGTTTACAGCACACAGCACTTGTCACATGCGCAGCTTCGTGAAAGAGCAGATCGCGTGCTCGCATCGGTTGGACTCGCAGGTCGTGAAGATCATCATCCCAGCCAGCTCTCTGGCGGCCAGCAACAGCGCGTAGCAATTGCGCGGGCGTTAATCAATGAGCCTGAAATCCTCCTTGCAGACGAGCCGACCGGGAATCTCGACAGCCGAACCAGTGTCGAGATCATGGGGATTTTCCAGCAGCTCAACGAGAGCGGAATCACAATCATCATGGTGACACACGAGCAGGACATCGCCGCGTACGCGCAACGCAGTGTAATGATGCGTGATGGCGTAATTCTGGAGGATCATGCCGTTTCAAAACGGACCACTGCAGCAACACAGCTTCAAAATGGTAGGGCGCGACCAAACACTACTCGCCCCGGCGAGGGCGCGCCGGAACCCGCTTCAACGCTTCAATGATTTAACGAATCAGTGAGAATCGCACCCACATTTAACGTTGCATTGCGCGCTTTACGCCGAAACAAAATGCGCTCGGTGCTAACCGCGCTGGGTATCATCATCGGCGTCGGCGCAGTCATTGCGATGGTCGGGATTGGCAATGGCGCGAAGGCGCAGGTGGAAGCACAGATCGCCAGCCTCGGAGAAAATGTGATTTTGATTTTTTCCGGGAGCACGACTGCAAGTGGTATTCGGACCGGCTGGGGCGGCGCCGGCACGTTGAAGATCGAAGATGCCGAGGCGATCCGGCGCGAAGTGCCCGGTGTAATCGGCGTAAGCGAAGAAGTTGTCTCGACTACGCAGGTGGCCGCCGGAAATCAAAACTGGTTCACCCGGATTTTCGGGGAGTCTGCGGATTACTTTGATATTCGACAATGGCCACTGGCGGACGGCGCGCCATTCACGGCGCAGGACGTGCGGAGCGCGAACAAAGTGTGCGTTATTGGCCGCACCACCGCGACGCAGATTTACGGAAACGAAAGTCCCATCGGCCAGATTTTGCGCATCAAAAATGTGCCGTTCACGATTACCGGTGTGCTGACACCCAAAGGCTTGAGCCCACAGGGTGTGGATCAGGACGACATCGTCGTCATGCCGTACACCAGCGCGATGAAACGTGTGATTGGTGGCACGACCTTGCGCAACATGAACGTGCAAATGGGCGACCCGGGTCAGATCGCATCGGCGCAACAGCAAATTATTTCGTTGCTGCGACAACGGCATAACATTCGGCCCGGTCGCGATGACGATTTCACTGTGCGCACTCAACAGGAAATCGCCGAAGCTGCCACGGCCACCTCGCGAGTGATGACGGTATTGCTCGGTGCAATCGCAGGTGTGTCGCTCGTGGTCGGCGGAATCGGAATCATGAACATCATGCTGGTGAGCGTGACTGAACGAACGCGCGAAATCGGTGTGCGCATGGCGGTGGGCGCGCATGGCATCGACATTCTCACACAATTCCTCATTGAAGCTGTGACGCTGAGTTCCGTTGGCGGCCTGATTGGGATTATCTGCGGTATCGGCGCGTCCCGCATCTTATCGATCTACGCGCATTGGCCCACGCTCATCTCGATCAGCTCAATTGCTATCGCATTTTTGTTCAGCGCAGCCGTCGGCGTGTTCTTTGGATTTTATCCCGCGCGCAAAGCCGCCGCGCTCGATCCCATTGAAGCCCTGCGCTACGAATAAATTGGTAGAGACCATCATCGCCGCGCCCGTCGATTCTATTAGAAATGGCAGAGCACAATCGTTTTGAAAAACTGGTGGCCGAAGCGAAGAAAAACATCACTGAGATTTCGCCACAGGATGCGGCATCGAAATTACAAAGCAGCGAGGCGGTGATTGTCGATGTCCGCGAGAAAGACGAATGGGACGAACAACATATTCCCGGCGCGATTCACCTGAGTCGCGGCACTCTTGAGCTCGATGTCGAAGAAAAAGTTCCCGATATGAACGCAACGATTATTTGCCACTGCGGCGGAGGCGGCCGTTCTGCGCTGGCCGCTGAGAGTCTGCAAAAAATGGGCTACAAAAACGTCCGCTCCATGGCCGGCGGGTTCAAAGCTTGGAAAGCTGCTGGGCTGCCGAGCACAAAATAACTGGGCTTGTCCGCCCATACTGGGCAGCATTGGCCAAAGAGAGCGAGCGTTGTGGTCGCGACGCACGCTCGCTAAACTGGCGCGCATCACTGCGACTCACACGACATGACTTCGCTGGATTACTACGGCATTGAGGAGCTTCTCTCGGACGAGGAACGCGCAGCGCGCGATCGGGCAAGGCGCTTTGTGCAGGAGGAAGTGTTGTCCGAGATCGTTCCATGTCATCGCGCGGGCAAGTTCCCGGAACATCTCACGCCGCGTATGGGTAAGTTGGGATTCTATGCTCCGTATCTGAAAGAGCACGGCTGCGCCAGGCTTAGCGACACAGCGTACGGCCTGATCATGCAAGAACTGGAGCGCGCCGACTCGGGTCTGCGCTCGCTGGCGTCGGTCCAGGGCGCGCTGGCCATCCAGGCCATCCATTCGTTCGGTTCGCCGGAGCAACATGCGCGCTGGCTGCCGGGGCTGGTGTCAGGCGAGCGCGTGGCTTGTTTCGCACTGACGGAACATGGGCACGGGTCAGATCCAGGCGGGATGGAAACCCGCGCCAAACGCAATGGCGACAATTACATCTTAAACGGAAGCAAATGCTGGATCGGCAACGCGTCGATTGCAGACGTCAAAGTTGTTTGGGCGAAAGACGACGACGGGCGTGTTGGTGGATTCATTGTAGAAAAGGACGCGCCGGGATTTCGCGCGCGCGACATTGAGGGGAAATTCAGTCTGCGCATGTCCCGCACGTCGGAATGCTGGTTCGAAAACTGCCGGATACCGGAGGAGAATCGCCTGCCCAAAGCATCTGGGCTCAGCGCGCCGTTATCATGTCTCTCGCATGCGCGGGTAGGAATCGCATGGGGTGTCATCGGCGCAGCCGTTGATTGCTATGAAACAGCGCTGTCGTACGCCAAAGGACGCGAACAATTTGGCCGCCCGATCGCCGGTTTCCAATTGGTACAACAAAAACTTGTCTGGATGCTACAAGAGATCACCAAGGCGCAGCTGTTGGCATTGCGTCTCACGCGCATGATAGAGGCTGGCTCCGCGCGTCCTGTGCAAATTTCGCTAGCGAAACGCAATAACGTGTGGATGGCGCTGAAATGTGCTCGCAAGGCGCGGGACATACTAGGCGCCGCTGGAATCACGGATCGTTACCCCGTCATCCGGCACCTCATGAACCTTGAGAGCGTCTCCACGTACGAAGGCACACATGACATCCATACTTTGATCGTCGGTCGAGACATCACAGGGGTTGATGCGTTTGCCGGGTAAGACGGGAGCGACCGAAGGATCCTCAAGCTGGTGTGACGTGTGGCTTCGATGAGAGTCCCTCCCCAGCTACTTGTTCGGTTGTCTTACGGAAGCGACTCAAGGTCAAGCCAAGTAGCTGGGTCGGGATGACTCGCTGAAGAAATGGGTTAAGGTTAAATATGAGCGAGTCAGTTTACATTCTCGGCGGCGGACGCACGGATTTTAAGCGCAACCTCAAGAAAGAAGGGAAAACAATCCGGCACATCATCATCGAAGCCGGCAAAAAGGCGATCGATGACGCGAAGATTGATCCGGCGGAAATTCAGGCGGGAGCAGTGGGCAATTTCAACGCCGGTCAGTTCACGAAACAGTTGCAGCTCGGCGCGTTTATCCCGGAGATTGATCCGAAACTGCACGGGATCCCAACGATGCACACCGAAGCGGCCTGCGCGTCCGGGGCACTGTCGGTCCTACTTGGCGCCGAATGGATCATAGGCGGTTTTTACGACGTCGTGCTGGTCGTCGGCGCGGAACAACAGAAGACGATGTCGTCGCTCGATGGTTCCGACGTACTCGGCGCGGCTGCCGATTACCACAATGAAAAGCCGGAGTATGGCGATTTCATGTTTCCAAAATTGTTCGGACGCATCGCGCAAATTTATATCGAAAAATATGGCGCGACCGAAGCGGACCTGGCCCGGGTTGCATGGAAAAATTACGCGCACGCGAAGTTGAACCCGCTCGCGCAAATGCGCGACGCCGATCTTACGTTTGATTGTGCATCGCAAGTTTCTGATAAAAACCCGAGCGTGGCGCCGCCGCTTAAGGTTTCCGATTGTTCGCAGATCACTGATGGCGCGGCGTCGGTTGTTTTGGTTTCTGGAAGATATCTCGACAAAATCGGTCGCGACAGAAATAAGACCGGCCGACTGCTTGGTTACGGCCACACGACCGATTATTTACCGCTCGACAAAAAAGATGCGCCAACATTTTCGACGGCGCGAAAAGCAGCCGAGAGAGCTTTTCGAATGGCAAACCTGACGCCACGCGATCTGCAGGGCGCCGAGGTGCACGATTGCTTTTCCATCACTGAAATCGTTGCTTACGAAATTCTTGGGCTCGCCGAATCCGGCAAAGGCGTGGAGCTTGTGAAGAGCGGCGCAACGACGCTGCCGCAGGTGCGTCCAGAAAAATCCAAAGCCCCATTCGATATTCCGGTGAACGCGGGCGGCGGTCTGATCGGCGACGGTCATCCCGTAGGCGCAACTGGCGTTCGGCAGGTGTTCGAAGCATATCAGCAGCTCACTGGACAAGCTGGCGCTCGCCAGATCGAGAACGCAAAAAATTTCCTCACGTTCAATATGGGCGGCAGCCTCACGACTTCAGTCGCCATGGTCTGGGGACGAGACTGATCCCGCGACGAGGGCGATAGCGACGAAGCACAGTGTCCGTACCTCCGGCGATGCGTCCAGCGCATCGCTCTCAATTTCTCATAAGCGCGCCACGTTTTCGGAGTCTTCAAGTCCAAATTGCAGCTCATACACGTTTTCTTAGATGTGACTTCACTTACGATTGAAGAGCTTCCGACGGTGATAAAAGAGGACGTAGAGGAGTACCTCGCAAACAATCCGGCCAGCCCAGCCGCGCGGCTGCGCCCCAGAATGGGAATGGCCGGCGACATCTGGCTGGCCTTTATCGGGCGTGAGGTCCGACGGGGCGCCAGCGGACTAGGAAATACACCGCGCGAGGCACTCGACGATTTCAATCGCAACTTCATGGAACCGCTTATTTCTCGAAACGGCTCCGAACCACATTAGGCGACCGAGTTAAGGATCGGCGATTTTTCATGAAAGTTCCGTTCACGCTCGGAGAGGTTGGTCATTTTGGTCTGGCTGTTCGCGATCCTAAGAAAAGTGCACAATGGTTTGAGAGCGCGCTGGGATTGCGAAAGGAATTTGAGTTCGAAAATGGCGTCGCTGTCGGCAACGCGAATGTCACGATAGCGCTATTCAAAGGAAAGCCATCGCCTGAAACGATAGATCACATGTCATTTCATTTGCCGGACATGGCGACGTTGCGAAGAGCGCTCGCACATTTAAAGAGCATCGGCGCCGATATAGAAGATCCGGGCGACGAAATTGGCCCGGAAGCTCCGGGTTCGAAAAACATGGGCCTCTGGTTCCACGATCCCGACGGTTACCGCTGGGAGCTAAGTGTGCTCGGCGGGAAATAGCTTCTCGTTTCCTTCGCCGAAATTGTGCCCGGAACTCTGTTGTGCGCTGCGCACTCAAAAGTGCCTGCGTTGACGCGCCATTCAAGGGCCTTAGTTTTTTTACCGAACAATGATTACTCCTGCATCAGGGAAAGGGGACGGAAAAGAGTTTATCTCTTGGGCTCCGGGCTATTGGTCGGACACACCGCCAGAACTCCGGAACGATTGGAAATGGCAGCTCAAGAACAGGGTCACTACACTCTCTCAACTCGAAAAACACCTCCAGCTTAACGAAGAGGAGCGGAGCGGCGTCTTAATATCGGGCGACAAACTCGCGCTGGCGATCACGCCGCACTTTTTCAACCTGGTGCCGCGAAATAATCCAGAAGACCCGATCCGACGCCAGATGATTCCGCGTATCGAAGAAACTTGGGCGTCCCCGTACGACATGGCAGATCCGTGCGGAGAAGATTCGCACATGCCTGTGCCGGGACTGGTCCACCGTTATCCCGATCGGGTACTGTTCTTGGTGACGGATCGTTGCGCGAGTTATTGCCGCTACTGTACCCGCAGCCGTGTGGTGAGCGGCGTCGGCGAACAGGAATTGCACACCAATTTTGAGGAAGCGTTCCGTTATCTTGAACAACACACAGAAGTGCGCGACGTGCTCCTAAGCGGCGGCGACGCTCTCATTTTCAGCGACGACAGGATCGACAAACTGCTCTCCCGATTACGGACGATTAAACACATCGAGTTTCTCCGCATCGGCACGCGCGTTCCGATTTTTCTGCCGCAACGAATCACGCCTGAATTATGC
The DNA here is from genome assembly GCA_003217875.1 of Verrucomicrobiota bacterium. Taxonomy (GTDB): domain Bacteria; phylum Verrucomicrobiota; class Verrucomicrobiia; order Chthoniobacterales; family UBA10450; genus Udaeobacter. Next base: position 4,640 of record QHMR01000011.1, on the reverse strand, counting down.
GCGATGCTTGCGAAACATCATCCCCTCTGGATAAGTGTGCATGTAAATCATCCGCGTGAGCTGACGATTGAGGTGAAGCAAGCTCTGGAGCGTCTCGCGAACGCTGGCATTCCGCTCGGAAACCAAAGTGTGTTACTCGCGGGTGTGAACGACGATCTTGAGACAATGAAAACGCTCGTGCACAAGCTCCTCATGTGCCGGGTGCGCCCCTATTACATTTATCAATGCGACTTGATCAATGGATCATCACATTTGCGCACGTCGGTCGCAAAAGGCATCGAGATCATCGAAGGCTTACGCGGGCACACGACCGGTTACGCCGTCCCGCAATACGTCATCGACGCTCCCGGCGGCGGCGGAAAGGTGCCGATCAACCCTGGTTACGTCCTTTATCACGACAACGAAAAAATCGTGATCCGCAATTACGAAGGCAAGATCTTCGAGTACCCGGAAACTGGAAACGAGAATGTCCAGTTCGCGCCGCAGCGCGAATACGACGACGAATATTTGTATTCCTAGGTTCTTTCCAAGCGCTTCGATTCCGCTCAGGATAGGCTGCGTCGAGAATATTAGCTTGTTGACCGGGAGAAATATCTCCCCGGCTCTTGGCGTTGTCGCTTCGCAAAAAAACGCCGCCTGTTTTTGTAATTTCTTTTCTTGTCGATTCTTGTGTAAACTTTAAGCTTGCGTATTAAATATCGCGGCGTGTAAAGTCAGCCTTTCCCTCTCTCCTCAACCCTCCTCAACCATTCTCATTGTATGAACCAACGTCTAATCGCGGAAATTGGCCGCACTCAAAGGCTCGGGATTATCAATTCGCTCAAGCGCACCAGCGGAATGTCTGTCAATGAGCTCGTGGGAAAAATGAACATGAGCTACATGGGCATCAAGCAGCATTGCATCACGCTTCACCGGGACGGTTATCTGGACACCTGGCGTCGCCCACAAAAAATGGGCCGGCCTGAGATGGTCTATCGCCTGACGCCTCGGAGCCACGATCTCTTTCAGGCCGATAGTCATCAATTCACTCTCGACCTGTTGAAAGCAGCCGAGGAAATTTATGGAACAAACGCGCCGGAGAAGCTCCTTTACAATATTTTCAAAAGGAAGACTGCGGCGCTCAAGGCTAAGGTGAAGGGGAACACCGTCGCGGAGCGCGCTAAATGGCTCGCCCACGTCCGTGACGGGGAAGGTTACATGGCCCAATTCATCACCGACAAAGACGGCCCGCAAATCCTCGAGTGTCATTCGCCCATTATGAATTTGCTGGAGCATTACCCGATCATCGGCCGATTCGAGCAGGACATGTTCGAAGCCGTTCTGGGCAACCGTGTGCGCCGGCAGGTAACACGCAACTCGGGACTATACGAGTGCATGTTCCAGTTCGCGCTGTAGACAACTTCGCATCACCGGGACGCGCGCGTTTCGGCCAAGGCTCATGAGCCGTCGTGTGCCTTAACTCAGTCGGTTGTAAACCGCGGTTTCCTGCGAACAGCTTCTGTCACCGGAAAACAACGTCCCATGTCGGCGCATCGGCCTGTCGGCGTCCAACGCGGTCGATTTGCTCTTTCGCACCTTGTGAATCTCAGTTGATTGATCGTCCATGGCTACCACGTTTCCATCTGTTGCCATCGAGAACCTGCAGCCGCTACTCGAAAGTGGACGTTATCCGATAAAGCGCATCGTTGGCGAAGATCTCGTCGTTCAAGCGGACATTTTTAAGGATGGACACGACGTGGTGGCCGCCGTTCTAAAATGGCGCGTTCTGGGACAACGCGGATGGAGGGAAACGCCGATGACTTTTGTCGATAACGATCGTTGGCGCGGAATTTGCACGCTTTATGACGAGGCTATTCACGAATACACCGTCGAAGCGTGGACAGACAGTTTTCGCAGTTGGCAACGCGAGTTTGCAAAAAAATTTGAGGGTGGCATTTCGGATTTGCGAAGCGAAGCACTGGAAGGTGCAGGTTTGGTGCAAGCTGCCGCCAAGCGGGCGCGCGATCGAGCGGACCGGGCGCGGTTGCTGGAATTTTCAGAACAAATCTCCACCGCTGCCAATTCAGAAATTTACGCGATTGCGCAATCCGCGGAGCTGGAGGTGCTGATGGCAACATATCCGGATCGCTCCGACGCGACGCAATATGAACCCGCTCCCCGGGTTATCGTCGATCGATCCGCTGCATTGTTCGCAGCATGGTATGAATTTTTTCCGCGCTCAGCAGAGGGCCGCGACGATCGCGGATCGACTTTTCGCGATTGTCTGCCGCGGCTGGACGACGCAAAGGCGATGGGGTTCGACGTTATTTATCTTCCGCCGATTCACCCGATTGGTCACACCAACCGCAAGGGACGGAACAATTCGACCACGTCCGAGGCGGGCGACCCGGGAGTGCCGTGGGCGATCGGCAGCGAGGTCGGCGGACACAAGGCGGTCGAGCCTTCGCTCGGGACGCTCGCCGATTTCGACTGGTTTCAAAAAGAGGTGCGAAAACGCGGAATGGAAATCGCCCTCGATTTTGCACTGAATTGCTCGCCCGATCATCCTTATGTCAAAGAGCACCCCGAATGGTTCTACAGACGGCCGGATGGCACGATCAAGTACGCGGAGAACCCACCCAAAAAGTACGAAGACATTTATCCTCTGAATTTTCGCTGTGAGAACTGGCGCGAGCTCTGGGCCGAGATCAGGAGCATCGTGCTTTTTTGGGCCAAGCGCGGAGTGCGCATCTTCCGTGTGGACAATCCGCATACAAAACCTGTCGCCTTCTGGGAGTATTTGATCACCGGCGTCCGCGAAGAATATCCTGACACGATTTTTCTCTCCGAAGCCTTCACCCGGCCAAAGATGATGAAAGCGCTGGCCAAAGCCGGCTTTAACCAGAGTTACACCTATTTCACGTGGCGAAATTCGAAGCGCGAGCTCATCGAATATTTTACTGAACTCACTCAGACCGAAATGAGTGAATATTTTCGACCGAACCTCTGGCCAAATACACCTGATATCCTGCCGTTTGTTCTTCAGGAAGGCGGGCGCCCGGCATTCATGATCCGCGTTCTTCTGGCGGCGACGCTTTCGCCTCTTTATGGGATCTACAGCGGATACGAGCTGTGCGAGAACCAGGCTTTGCCTGATCGCGAGGAGTATCTCGATTCGGAAAAATATCAGTTCAAGAAACGCGATTGGAACGCGCCGGGAAACATCAAGGACTGGATCGCGCGACTAAATAGAATTCGAAAGCAAAACCGTTCGCTTCAGCTCTATACGAATCTGCGATTCTATCCTGCCGAGAACGAAGCCATTCTGTTTTACAGCAAGATGACCCCGGCGCGCGACAACATCATTCTGGTTGTGGTGAATCTTAATCCACATCGCAAACAGCATTCCTTTGTCGATGTGCCGATTGAACAGTTTGGGCAGATGGAAAGCGATCAATACAAAGTGCAGGATTTACTCAGCGGCGCGACCTACACATGGCGCGGTCGCCGCAATTACGTGGAACTCGATCCGGAGGTTCAACCAGCACACATTTTTTTGGTGCGCCGCTGAGCTCGGGTGGGCGCGCCCGGCGGTCGCACCCTATCAGTGCAGCAACCTTTACGCACGGTATGTGTTTGAACGTCGAGGGCATTTGCATCCACTAACCGCTCTGCCTATCATTACGAAATTTCTGGCATGAAGATTTGGGTCCTGTTGTTGACCGCGCTGGCGAGCGCGTCTCCTGTGATGGCACAGGAACCTACCCCGCCTCTCGTGCCTGAGCACTCGCAGAGCATTATGGAAACGCTGCTCAAGGCCGGGCCGGTAATGATTCCTCTCTTTCTATTATCGATCTTTTTCGTGGCGCTGGTGGTTGTTTACTTGATGACAATCCGCCGTGGAGCCGTCGTTTCGAGCGGTTACATGGCTACGGCGGATGCGCTCTTACGGAAGCGCGATTACCTGGGCTTGCTCGCCGTCTCAAATCGTCACGGAGAAGCCATTGCGCGGGTCGTGCAAAAAATGCTCGATTTCACGACGAAAAATCCGCACGCCGACTTTCAGCATGTCCGCGAAATCGCCGAGACAGAGGGAACACGCGTCGCAGCCAGTCTGAACAACCGCGTGATTTACCTCGCCGACATCGGGATGATTGCGCCGTTGCTGGGGCTTTTGGGCACGGTCTTTGGAATTATCCACTCCTTCGGCGCGCTGGGATCCGACATCGGCTCGGCGCGGTACGTGGCACTCTCGCGCGGGATCAGCGAGGCACTGGTAAACACAGCCGCCGGTCTGGCAATCGGCATTCCTGCGATGATGTTCTATGCTTTTTTCCGCGGTAAAGCGCAAAAGCTGATCTCAGAATTGGAAGCCGCTTCGACACACGTTCTAGCTTTGATTTCGTTGCAATACGGCAAACGAGTGGAGCGAACTCCTGTGCTGATCGAAGAGGAATTGTAATGCGGGATGTGGGATACGAGGTGCAGGATGCGGGATCCGAGGTACACGATGCGGGATGGGGGAATGAGCTATCGAGATCTCGAGATTTGGGCGCTGGCGCGACAAATGGCGGTTGCTGTGCATCGCATGACACTCCAAAACTTGCCTAAGTTTGAGATGTACGAGGAGGCTAGCAAGATTCGCCGCTCCGCGAAATCGG
>QHMR01000093.1:12178-13829 GCA_003217875.1 Verrucomicrobiota bacterium | reverse complement strand
GCAACTCGGTCATGATGAGCAAGCGGCTGCCGAATGCGCAGCGTCTATTCGACTAGCACCCAGGTCCGCGCAAGCACATTACAGCTATGGCGCGTTCCTGGAAAAACATGGCAAAGTCGACGAAGCAATTGCGCAGTACCGAGAAGCTCTGCAATCCGATGCACGTTTGGTTGACGCCCATATTGACCTCGGAAGTTTGCTTTTGGACAAGGGCGACGTCGCCGAAGCGAAAAATCACTTTCAGAAGGCGTCCAACCTCAACCCAAAACTTGCTCAACCACATAACTACCTGGGTAAAGTCTTTATGCGGGAAGGAGACGTCGATCACGCTGTCTTACAATTCCAGGAGGCATTGCGTCTGCATCCCGACTTTCCAGAAGCCGAGGAAAACCTGCGCATCGCTAAACAAAGTGAAATGACAAATGGACGCGAATGAGACGCGAATTTTTCGTTCTCGCTATTCGTGCATAGTGTTCATTGGTGGTTAGATTTTTCGGGCGGCGAGATTGGATTTGGGCAGTTCTCCTGATTGTACTTGTTGTTGCCGCGTACGCCCGAGTTTTCGATGCTGGATTCATTTGGGACGATGAATCACATCTGACCCGGAATCCATGCATAGTCGGCCCGCTCGGGCTGAAGGAAATCTGGACCAGCACGCGAGCAGTCTATTATCCGCTCGTCCTGACAACCTTTTGGGCACTGCATAAGTTCGTCGGCTTGGTTCCCCTCCCGTATCACATGCTAAACACGTTGCTCCACGCGGGATCGGCGATATTACTATGGTGCGTTCTCCGAAAACTCGCGGTCCGCGGCGCATGGTTGGGCGCGGCGCTATGGGCGTTGCACCCCGTGATGGTGCAATCGGTCGCCTGGGTGACTGAGCTAAAGAACACCCAGTCCTGCCTGTTTTATCTGTTATCTATTCTCTTCTTTTTGAAGTGGGATGAAGAAGAACCGCGAGACCAGGAAGGCGCGGTTTCTAGACCGCTCCGACAACGGACTGGAAACCGCCGTTCCTTAATGTTATTCGCCCTTTCCCTCTTCTGCTTCGCGCTGGCAACGTTAAGTAAACCTTCTGTGGTCATGCTGCCCGTGGTGCTTGCGCTGTGCCTCTGGTGGCGCCGTGGACGGATCGGATGGAGAGATGCAGTACCGCTCGCTCCATTTCTGCTTATCTCAGCGGTCGCGAGTGCATGGACAATTTGGGAACAGAAATTTCATGCGTCCGCTATTGGTCCGGAGTGGGCGCAAAGCTGGCCAGAGCGTCTTATCATCGCAGGATGGGCGATGTGGTTCTACCTGGCGAAAGTAGCCTGGCCTGATCCGCTCATTTTCATTTATCCGAGGTGGGAGATTCATTCATCGCAATGGATAGCTTATCTGCCGTTGCTGGCAGCAACAGTCGGTTTAGTCCTTTTGTGGTTGGTACCTGGAAAGGCGGGTCGCGCTGTATTTTTTGCTGCCGCATACTATGCGATTTCACTTTTTCCGGTCCTCGGCTTTTTTGATGCCTATTTCTTTCGTTATTCGTTTGTGAGCGATCACTTCCAATACCTCGCGAGCATGGGACCGCTTGCGTTAGCTGGCGCTGCCATAACCGAAAGCTTCGGCCAGCTAGCCATAGCTTCGCTCGGTCGACGAGTCGTATTTC
>QHMR01000093.1:0-12108 GCA_003217875.1 Verrucomicrobiota bacterium | reverse complement strand
TGGCGCATTACAACCTGGGAATCGCTCTTCACGATCGCGGCGAAACCGATCACGCAATGATTCATTATCGCGAGGCCATCGCGCTACGGCCAAGTTATGCGGAGGCGCACTATAATCTTGCCCGCCTGCTGGCTGAGAAGCGCGAATTCGCCGATGCCATCGATCATTATGAAGCAGCGTTAACAGTTAATCCTACTGATGCGGAAGCGCACAACAATCTTGGCGCTACGTTGTTCCGAGCTGGGCGTGTCGATGACGCCATCGCGCATTACGAAAAAGCGCTGGCGATCCGACCCGATTACGCCGAAGCGTCCTGCAACCTGGCGGATGCGCTTCTTTCCAAAGGGGAAATGGACAGCGCCATCGGTTGTTATCTCACGTGCGTCGCCGTCTTGCCCAACAACGCCGCCGCGCAATACAACCTTGCAAGCGCCCTTTTTCAAAGGGGGCGAACAGATGACGCGATTGCCCATTACCAAAAAACTCTTGAGCTGATTCCCGAAAACGCGGATGCGCATGCAAATCTGGGCAGCGCGCTCCTTGCAAAAGGCCGCATTGAAGATGCAATCGCGCAATACAGGGACGCGCTTCGCGTGGCGCCGGAAAATGTGGCCGCTCAAAGTAACCTTGCCTGGCTGTTGGCGACTTCGTCCGACCCATCGCTCAGAAACGGGCAGGAATCGGTTCTGCTCGCTGAACAGGCAAGTCGCTTATCGGGTCGTAACAGGCCACTTATCCTACGCATTTTGGCCGCTGCTTATGCTGAGGCTGGACGCTTTGATGAGGCCAGAGACACAGCTCACCAGGCACTGCAGGCAGCCGATAACCAAGGCAACGTCGTGTTGAGCGACGTTTTGCGAAAAGAAATTGGGCTTTACGAGGCGCGTCGCCCCTATCATAAGGAGCCTAGATAAATTGGTCGTGCTCGCTCTCAACCGTCTTGGTTGAAGCAAAAACGAGTGTTGTAGCCATTGCACTGTGTTGTTCGAAAGGAATGCCTCGAGCGTCTCGCGACGTGCCGACGGAATAAAACCTCGAAAGCGGAAGCTCGCTCCTAATTCCTGGGTTCCACTTCCCGGAGCGACATGTGTCCGCGGTAGAGCGCGATTTCTTTTCTCAGCGTGTTTGCCAGTCCGGTCTTACCCTGCATGGCGGCTATTGTGATTGCTTGTTGTGCGGCGGCGACTGCTTCAGAGAATCGGCTGCTCTCCGCGTACGCAGCTGCAAGTGTCCGGACGAAGTTTGGATCTCTGCCACTCGAAAGCTGCACTGCTTCTTGCGCGAACTCGACTGCTTTAACGCCGTCACGGATCGAGCCATCAGAGGATGTCGCGAACACCCACGCAATGTTGTTGCGAGAATGAGGGTCTCCGGGTGCTAATGCCAATGCTTTTTCGTAATGGGCGATCGCCTCTTTGAGTGAGCCTTTCCTCAAAAGAGCGTTGCCAATGCATGTGTGCGCATCCGCGTCATTAGGTTGTATTTGGAGTGTTTTCTCCCAATCGGCCATTGCTTCGTCGATACGCCCTTGTGCAAAAAGAGCGTTTCCGCGATTGTAATAGGCGTCTGCGTAATTCGGTTGCAATCTTATTGCCTCCTCGTAGTGAACCATCGCTTCATCCGGCTGTCCTTTTCGCGCCAGAGCATCGGCGAGGTTCATTCGCACAAACGCTGAGCCTACATTGTAGTGCGGATCCAGCTTACGAGACCTAATTCTTAATGCTGCGTCAAAGTGCGCGATCGCTTTGTCCAGTTCACCCTGGTCCACGCACAGATACCCGAGATTATTGTGGGCAAAATCGTTGTCAGAAGTCACGTCGAGTGCATGAGCCCAAAGAATTTCGCTGTTGCGCCAGTAGGAGGTCTGAATGAATGCAGCCCAGGCCAGAGCAAGGATGATTACCACCGCCGTTGCTGTAGCAAGCCGCGATCTGGTCTGATGGACCGCTGCCAAGTCAGCAGCCAACCAAACTGCGAGCAGAAACAGCCCGATATGCGGGAGGTAGGTATAGCGGTCGGCATGACCTTGTTCTCCAACCTGAACGAGGCCAATCACTGGGAGAAGCATAACGAGATACCAAAACCAGCCAGTGAACACATAAGGTCGTTTGTTTCGGAAAACGATCGCTGACACAGTGATGGCGAGAAGCGTAGCTGACGAGCGCGTTTTGCACGCGCCAAAGGAACGGCAATGGCGGGATTGCGCCAGTAGCGTGTTTTTGCAGCACAAATGTGACGAAACAGGAACCCGCAGAAAGAAGAAGCAAGGGAATCTTTTCCAGGAAGAGCCGCTGCCTTGTGCGCAGTTGTTTGCCGGAGTTTAAGACCTTTCCTGTTGTTGAGGAGTATTGTTTAAAGCGACGCAGCGGCCAGTAATCCAGAAGGAGAAGGATCACGGGTGCGGTTACCAGCATTGGCTTGGACATGAGCCCCGCCGCGAACAGGACAGCGACCAGAAGGTAGCGTGTCATAGACGGTGCGCGTGCATAACGAACGTATGCGTTCAGCATTAATAGAAAGAAGACTGCGCTCAGGACGTCTTTTCGTTCGCTCACCCATGCCACTGATTCGACGTGAAGTGGGTGAACCGCGAACAATGCTGCGACAATCGTGCTCTTCCATACTGCGCCTGTCATTTCCCGCAGCACCCGAAACAGCAGCAATACCGCGATGGTATGCAAAATGACATTGGTAGCGTGATGGCCTCCAGCCTTTAAACCATACAGCTGGCAGTCCAGCATGTGTGAAATAGTCGCTAGTGGATGCCAGTTGCGGGCGTGTTGGCTAGTAAAGGCAAGCGCTATCCCTTGTCGCGTTAATCCAGCCTGAATCGCCGGTGCATTATAGACATATAAGTCGTCGTCGAAATTAACGAAATCATAACGGATTGTTTGACCGAATACGGCCAGGCTGATTGCAGCAAGAAACAGGGATACAGCGATAATTCTCGTACGACCTCGAAAGCCTGTTGGTAAGAGGCTCGGCCAGTCGCCAACCTGCCCCCTGTTCTTATTCACTGTGTGGCGACGAACTGCCAATTGTTAGGTTGGGGTCGCGCAGTGGTCTGCCAGACTGGTAAACAGCGATGTTGCTCTGAAGCTCGGCCGCCAATCCCTGGTTACCCTGGCTGTTAGCTAATTCAGCACCATGCTGCGCAGTTTCAATTGCCTGGAAAAAGCGCCCATTCTCTGCGTAGGCGGCTCCCAATATCCGAAAAATCATTGGGATCTTACCACCGGAGAGGCGCAGCGCTCTTTCCGCCAGCTCAACTGCTCGCGCGCCATTTCGGATTGAGTCTTCGGGGGAGGTTGCGAACACCCATGCGAGATTGCTGGCAGCATTGCCGTTCTCTGGCTCTATTGCCAGTGCATCCTGCCACTGCTCGACCGCTTCCCTTACGTGGCCTTGCTGAATGAGTGCTGTTCCCAGAATATTGCGCGCTTCTACGTTCTGGGGTTCTATCTCCAGGAATTTGCGATAATGAATCATTGCCTCGGCTAGCTGGCCTTTTTGAAGGAAGGCTTTTGCGAGATTGTTGTGGGCAGGACCATTTTCCGGACGGAGATCGATGGCTGCTTGTAACCTCGCAATGGCCTTGTCCAGCTCACCCCGTTGCAGAAAAACTATGCCGAGGTTGTTCTCTGCAACGTCGTTCTTTCCGGTCACAGCGAGCGCATGAGTGAACAACATTTCGCTATCGCGCCAATAAGACGTTTGGATCCAGGCGGTCCAGCTTAACGCGCCGATTATCAGCAACGCAGCAGCGCCTAGAAGTATGCGTCGCCGGAACGAAGCAGTCAGATCCGCAATAGCCCAAGTGCCAGCAATATAAAGGCCGACCTGTGGCAGATAAGTGTATCGGTCAGCGTGACCCTGCCATCCGACTTGCACTAACCCAATCACCGGAACAAGCATTCCAAGATACCAGAACCAACCAGTGATTAAATAAGGCGCGACTTTTCGCAGAACAAGAGCTGTCGTGGTGATGCAAGCGAGAAGCGCCACTGCCAGACCAATTTCCAACTGCGGCAGCCGGTTTTCAGGATGAGGGTAGAAGACTGCCAGTTTTGCCGGCCAAAACATCTGCCGCACATAAATGACGTAGGTCACGAAGGCATTATTAATCCGTGCCAATATTGGCAATTGCTCGGTCCAACCGAGTGCACCTCGCTGCGCGAGATATGTGGCAGTGCTTGAGACGGCAGAAAGTGCCATTAGCGGAACCTTTTCCGCGAAGAGCCTCAACAGTTGACGTCCAGCGCGTGATTCCTCAGTTCTGATCCGTTTAAGAGGCCAGTAATCCAAAAGCAAAAGGACGAAAGGCAGCGTCACGAGCATTGGCTTCGACATGAGACCGAGCGCAAACGTCAACGCGACTGTGACATAGCGCCAGATCGACGGCGCGCGTGCGTAATGCACATAGGCGAGCAGGGTTAACGTGAAGAAAACACCGCTGAGCACATCCTTTCGCTCTGCCACCCAGGCGACTGACTCCACATGCAAGGGGTGAATAGCGAACAGCGCGGCCACAAACGCGCTCCGCCAAATCGCACCAGTCATTTGTTGGAGCACGAGAAACAGCAAGACCACGGCAACCGTATGAAGAAGCACGTTGGTAAAGTGATGCCCTCCAGCCTTTAATCCGTACAACTGGCAATCCAGCATGTGCGAGATCGTCGTCACCGGATGCCAGTTCTCAGCGTGGATATGTGTGAACGCCCAGGCAATGCCAGCTAAGTCAAGGCCGTTGGTTATTCTAGTGTTTTGATAGACGTAACGCGGATCATCATAATTAACGAAGTCGTGCCGTAGCGTCTGCCCAAACACGATCCATGTGAGCACTGCAAGAAAGACGCAAACGCAGACAGTTAACCAATGACGGCTTGTTTTGGGGAGAGCGATTGAATGAGAATTAGTACGGTGCACGTGCGGCGCTAAAATTTCGTCAGCAAAGGCGGCTTAAGGGTTTCGCTTGTAAATCAAGATGTAGTCTTTGAGGCTTTCGACGGACGGCGGAACATTCCCAAAAAAATAATCGGTTTCCTTGGGCGCAATGTTCACAAAACCGTCGGCGGCGTAATTTTGCGCGATGTATTCATTTGCCCAGGTGAAGATCAATGGGTCGGAGTCTGGCCGCCGCAGCCAGGAATAAGACATCGCGACCGAGATCAGGTACTTTGGACGCGCGGCTTCAATCTCGCGAATCATCTCCTGTTGCATCTTTTGCGCGTATATTTGCGGTTCCATTAAGCTGTAGGTGTAAATGTATCCAGTCGCCGAATGTCGCTTCGCATAAAAATAAATCTCCGGTTCGGAACCCAATACCGCAATCGTATCTTCCGGCCGCGTATGTTCGTGCACATACTGCGCTATTCTGATGGACTCCAGGAACGGATTCTCGGGATAGATCATTCCACAAGCTTGACTTGGAGAAACCTCCAAGAAGACTTTTTTGTCCGACAGAAGTGGCATGCTCAGCGTCGCGGCAAGCAAAATCAGCGGCACCGATCTAACTAGGATCATCCGGCCGACGCCCAGATCGGACAGTTTGCTAATTGCAGCGCCGACAAGGAGAGAGACTGCCGGCAGAACCAGGATGAAATAATGAGATCGAAAATGAAAGCCGGGACACAAAGCCAGCGCTGAGAAGAAAAGAAAGCCAATGAGAACGATTGTGCTGCCGCGCATTCGCTGGTTGCACAAGCCAACAGCTGCGCCAACCCCAGCCAACCCCCAGAGTGCCCAGCCAGCTCCAATTACTTCCTCTACGCTACGCAAGAAAATTTGCGGTGCCTGGCTGAGAGGAATCAAGCTGCCATACTGGCGCGCATAGTCGATTGTCCAAAACCAGAATTTGTCGAATACGCCTGCGCGCCAAAGAAAAAAGGATGCAATTCCAAGGGGAAGAATCACACCCGTACTAAAGAACAGAGTTCGCAGAAGGATGCTCTTTAGCCCGAATCCACGCTGGACATCTTTGAAGACGAGATAAATCGCTGCAAACACAATAAAAAAAACAGCGGGCTGTTTCATCAGTACTGAAAGACCAAAGAGCAGTCCGCTTGCGAATAATCGACCCGAATGTTGGCGACCCGATTCGTTGAGCAAAAGCAGGGTTCCTCCAAGGACTGGCAGCATGACAAAATGCGTCGCGTGAGCAGCCAAACCAAGGACCGATGGACTCACGGATAGAACGAGATACGTGGTTGCTGCGGCGATTCCGGCCGTGGAATTATTCATAAGGCGTCGGCCTAATAAGAAAATCAGCCCGCTTGTGGCGGTATTGACGAGGAGCAAGCCCAAGTGAATGCCGAAGATTGTCTGTCCGAAGATTGACATGATGAGGGCATAGGCGGCATAGGTGCCCGGAAACTTCATGTTGTAGGCGAGCATGTACGGAGGGATGCCTTGCAGCATCAGTTGGCCGGCATAAGCGTATTCCCCTTCGTCGCGTTCTAGTGGAATCCCCAGCAATCGAATCCGGATTGCGATTACCAGGCCGAAAACGATTACAGCCAGCGCGTACCAGCCAAAACGCAACGTTTTCCGGTTTCTATCGATCTCATGCGCCACGAAACGTGTTTTTCCGATACAAAAGGGCGGCTTGCAACTGAGCGATTTCTATTGCACTGCGGTTTCTCAAAACGGCGTCTGATATGCCAATGCTGCGAAAGATTCCTGAACTGGCCTTTTCTTCGCGTGGACGCGCCTGCGTTTTCGGCGCGTTGTTGGCGGCCGTGACGATATTCGCGTATCGGCCCGCGTGGAACGGCGGGTTCCTGTGGGACGACGACGATTACATCATCAAGAACGATCTGCTGACCGCATCCGACGGTTTACGGCGGATTTGGTTTTCGCTCGACTCGCCTTCGCAATATTTTCCGCTCGTCTATACCACCTTTCGCCTCGAGCGAGCAATTTGGGGACTGCATCCTTCCGGCTACCATTGGATTAACCTTCTGCTTCATGTTGCGAACGCGCTGTTGGTGTGGCGGCTGCTGGCGCGCCTGAACGTGCCGGGCGCGTGGCTCGCGGGCGCGATTTTTGCTCTGCATCCCGTGCAGGTGGAATCGGTTGCCTGGATCACCGAACGCAAAAATGTGCTGATGGGCTTTTTCTTTCTCCTCACGCTCCTGGCGTGGATCGTGTTTATTGATGAGCGGACGAAGCGGCCCTGGCCTTTTTATGGCCTGGCCCTGGTCTTCTACGTACTTGCGCTCTCAGCCAAGAGCACGGCATGTACTTTGCCGGCGGCGTTGTTATTGATTCTTTGGTTACAGAAAAGGCGGATTAACACGCGACGTCTGATCCAGATTCTTCCTTTTGTTATCTTGGGCATGGGCATGGGTCTGCTCGCGGTCTGGTGGGAGCGATACCATCAGGGCACAAGCCGAGCCGTCTTTGCATTCCTGACTCCGATTGAGCGAATTCTCATCGCAAGCCGGGCTGTGTGGTTTTATCTGAGCAAACTGATCTGGCCGTCTAATCTGACCTTCATTTATCCAAGGTGGAACATCTCTCCGCAGCACATGCTGGATTACACCTGGTTGCTGGCGGGAATCGTATTATGCGCAGCGATCTACTTCGTAAGGCGCTATGTGGGGCGCAGCGCCGAAGTCGCAGCAGCATTTTTCGTAGCCACGCTCAGCCCGGTGCTTGGGTTTATCATGCTCTTCACATTTCGGTACACATTCGTCGCGGACCACTATCAGTATCTGGCATGCATCGGGCCGATCGCTCTCTTCTCGGCAGGCGTATTTAGTCTGGCCGGTGTGTTCAAGCAGTATCGCGCCTTCATTTTGAGCACGGCGTTGGTTGTGGTTGCCACCCTGGCGGCGTTGACGTGGCGACAAGCCGCAATGTATGGCGATATCGAAACGCTGTGGCGCACCACGCTGGCAAGAAATCCCGAATGCTGGATGGCTCACACTAACCTCGGCATCGTCCTCCTCCAGAAAGGCCAGCTCAATGATGGGATCGCTCATTACCGGGCTGCCTTGCGAATGCAGCCCGATTCGTGGGATGCCGAGTACAATCTGGGCACGGCTCTCTTAGCACAAGGCAAAGTGGACGAAGCGATTTTCCATTGCGAAAGAGCGGTAGCCATGGAACCAAACGATCCAGATGGTCAGGTGTCTTTGGGCAATGCTCTACTTGAGAAAAAACGAATCGACGAAGCGATCATTCATTACCAAAAAGCAATAGCAATATGGCCCGATCACTTTCTCGCGCGCTATAGTCTCGGCCGAGCGTTTGTCGAGAAAGGCGAACTCGACACTGCAATCGCGCATTGCCGCGCTGCTCTGTTGATCCGGCCTGACGATGCAGATTGTCACACCGTGCTGGCTGCTGCCCTCGATGAAAAAGGCGAAACAGCCGAAGCCATCCGACATTACGAAAAAGCGCTGCGAATTTTTCCACAATCGATTTCTGCCTTAACGAATCTAGCCTGGCTGCTGGCTACCTCTCCCAGCGAATCGTTGCGAAACGGTGGCAAGGCAGTTGAGATTGCGAGGCAAGCGGATCAACTGTCGGGAGGTACGAACACCGTTGTGCTACGTACTCTGGCAGCGGCGTATGCGGAGACCGGGCAATTCGGAAAGGCCATTGAAAGCGCCCGCACGGCGGTGCAACTCGCGCGAATGCATGACGATGATTCGTTAGCCACGGAACTTGAGCAACAGATAGCTCTTTACCGACTGCACATGCCTTATCATGAGACCCCAAAGTAGCGGCGCTTAAACGGCGTTGAAACAACCGCAGACGCAGCGCCGTGATATTCGCGCACGTCTTGTCGCATCCGGTCCACAGATCAAAGCTCGTCGCGCAAAATCTCGAAAACAGCTGTGCTTTCCACTACACCTTCCAGCGCGTCGGTTCCAGGGCCGTTGCCGAACGCAACGACATCTTCAACAGTGATCAGCGCGGACTTCGTATAGAACGCTGCCGGCTCCGGCTGCTCCTGCTCCGGTTCTTTGGTCTCATTGCCGTCTTGTTTGCCAGGTATTTTCGCCGCTCCATACGATTTGTCGCCGTGAGGACCGGTCGCCCAAGTGATCCACGGCTGGCCCGCTGAATTAAACCCTAACAGCGCGATGCCGCTATCTTTGCGAAAAGGAAATCCATTCAAACTAAATCCACCGATTGCCACATCACCACAGATTATGATCGTCGCTCTTGATCCCCCGTAACTTCGTGCAACACCAACTGCGCGGTCCAGTTCAACCGTCTGGCCGAGCGTTCTCTCCCCGTTGTTTTCCTGCGCCGCTTTGCGCATTAGCCCTGCGTCAACCACGAGTAAATACCCGCCGACGTTGTATTGAAGTAATTGGATTGCTCGCCGCACCATATCCGAAAGGCTCGGCTGCTGGCTTTTCTCTTCTACTTGGTTCGCGAACGCGAGTTCTCCAGTGCTAAAAATTCCGAAGAGCTTCGGCCGGCGCCACGCGGGAACCGCTTCCAGCTCGGCTCGCGTTCGAACAATATCGAACCCATTGCCGCGGAGCTCAAGCAGGAGATCGCGCTTATCCTGTCTCTCTCCTTTTTTTGTGACTGGAAGAAATTGCGCTGCGCCGCCACCCATCGCGATGTCGATATTTCCTCGATCCACAAACTCAGCCGCGATCTTCTCCGCATCGCTTGGTTCGCTCGGGTGCGCGTAAAAAACGGCGTTCGTAGGATCAGTCAGTTTTGTGTCTGTCACGAGCCCTGTGGCTCGTCCGCGTTCGCGCGCTAATTCGACGATGCTCTTGATCGGCTTCCCGTCGCCATTGGTAGCAATTGCGCGATTGGTCACTCTGTCACCGGTTGCAATTGCGGTTGCCGCGGCTGCTTGGTCAGGCGCGGCGAAATCCTTCGAGTAATTGATAACCAAAGCTGCATGTTCCATCGAATCCAGGTTCAGGCGTGTGCCAGCCCCGGCAGCATAGGCGCGAGTCGGAGCCAGCCGAGCAGGTGAAAGTCCTTCACCAACAAACAAGATAATTCCAAAAGGTTTCCGGATGACCCAGTGTTGAAAATAAAGAACACCGAGTCCGGCAAAGGCGAGGAGACAAAAAAGCGCCAACAACTGATTGCGCCACTTCACGAGGCCGATGTAGGCGCGCGTCTGTTCTCTTGTCAACGAAAGAACCGCTTGTCGATCTTCTCATTCATCGGCAAACTGCGCGGCGTATGGCAGGTCCGGTGATGCTGATCATTCGAGACGGCTGGGGCATCAATCCTGGTGGGCGGGAGAAGCGCAAGGAAAATGGCGACGCGACGCTGCTCGCATCGACTCCTTTTCACGAGACGCTGTACCGAGATTATCCAGGATCTAAATTGAGCGCCAGTGGCGTGGACGTCGGCCTGCCCGAAGGCCAAATGGGGAACTCGGAAGTTGGCCATCTAAACCTGGGAGCCGGCAGAATTGTTTATCAAGATCTGACGCGAATTAACAAGGCGATCGAACAAGGCGAACTAACAAGCAATCAAGTATTGCGCGAAACCTTTGCAGGTGCGCGCGGTCATCGGCTTCACTTGCTCGGACTGGTTTCCGACGGCGGCGTGCACAGCCATTATTCGCACATGATCGCGCTCGCAAACGCAGCTTGTGAAGCAGGCGTTACAGAAATCTTCGTTCACGCTTTCACGGACGGGCGAGACACGTCACCGACCGGCGGCGCTGCATATTTAAAAACCTGCGAGAAGGAGCTTGAGAAAAGCGGCGGGCAGATAGTTACAGTGATAGGACGCTATTTCGCGATGGACCGCGATCGGCGCTGGGACCGCACGAAAAAGGCGTGGGATGCGATTGTTCTTGGTCGTGGCGAGATCTGCAAATCATCGCCCTCCGTCGCTGTGGATCGGCAATATAAGGAGGGCAAAAGCGATGAGTTCATGCCGCCGCTGATTTTTTCTTACGCAAATGAGCAGCGCGTGCGTGATGGCGATTCAGTTTTGTTTTTCAACTTCCGCGCCGATCGCGCGCGGCAATTGTCTCAAGCTTTTTTGATGAAGGATTTCGATGGCTTCGACCGCGAAGTGTGGCCGCAAGTGCATTTTGTAAGCCTTGCCCAGTACGATGTCCGCTATTCCGCGCCTTTTATTTTCGCGCCGGAAGAGCTTCCCAGGCTCCTGGGGGAAATCATGAATGTAGCGGGAAAGTCTCAACTGCGCATCGCGGAGACAGAAAAATATGCGCATGTGACTTACTTTTTTAACGGAGGGATCGAGCGCCCTTTTCCGGGCGAGGACCGCAAACTCGTGCCTTCGCCAAAAGTCGCTACCTATGATCTTCAGCCGGAAATGAGCGCGCGAGGAGTGACCACTGAATTGCTCGCGATGATGGCGAATTACGATCTGATCATCCTCAATTTCGCTAATCCGGATATGGTTGGGCATACCGGAGTACTGGAAGCGGGAATCAAAGCGGTCGAGACGGTGGACGAATGCATGGCGCGGATTATCCCGAAACTTCTCGAGCTTGGTGGCAAATGTCTTATCACCGCCGATCACGGCAACTGCGAGCAGATGCGCAATCCGGATGGCTCACCCAACACTGCGCACACCAGCAATCTTGTGCATTTCATTTACGTGGCTAAGGATGCGGCACAATTTCGCTGCAAAGACGGAATCCTGGCGGATGTCGCGCCGACTCTTTTATTTTTGCTCGGACTGCCGCAGCCAAAGGAGATGACTGGGCATAATTTACTTGTGCCCGCGTAGAAGGTCCCAAAGCGCCCGCATCAACGATTCCGGCTACACCCAAATCGGCAACGTTCGGCGGCCATCTCGTCGAAGGTGATTTCCAGTTGCCGATTGAAGCTTCGCGTTCCCGCCGCCGCGATTCGGTGCAGGAAGCGAATGCGATTCGCGGCCGTTGTTTCGCACCAAGTCGGTTTGCGCATGAGCGTGAGCGCGCCGTCAGATTCCACAAGAGCGCCCCAGCCGATCGGAATCTCCGAATCGTGAAATAACTCTTCGGGCAGAATGAGGAAAAATAGATTCGCGCAGCGGTACCCGACGAGTTTCTCGAACTTCGTGCAATCGAAGAGGCGATTTTGAAGCGCCTTCAGCTCGCGAGCGACGCGTGTATAGCCGCGATGCTTGATCGCCGCGAAATCGTGG
>QHMR01000092.1 GCA_003217875.1 Verrucomicrobiota bacterium | reverse complement strand
ACTTTTCAGGCCAGGGCAAAGGCGCTGCCGCAGCGGTATTTTGTTTCACCGGAAATTTTTGCGCAGGAGCAGTCCGAGATTTTTTCACGGAATTGGCTGCTCGTCGGACATAAGGGCCAATTGAAAAAGTCAGGAGATTTTTTTGTGATCGAGGTGCCGGCTCCGCCTTCGCAAGGCTACGGCGCGACAAAGGAGAGCCTAATCGTGGTCAGAGACCAGAAGTCAGAGATCAGAGCGTTTTACAATGTTTGTCGGCATCGCGGCACGCGACTGAAAGAGGACACATGCGGACACACGTCCGCGATTCAGTGTCCGTATCATGCGTGGACCTACGGGCTCGACGGCCGACTGATTGGCGCGCCACATATGGATGACGTGCCTGGATTCGATAAGGCGGATTATCCGTTGCATCGAGTGAATCTCGGGCTTTGGGAAGGATTCATTTTTGTGAATCTGACAGATTCGAGTTCCCTCACCTCAGTCCTCTCCCAGAGCGAGAGGCGAAAGCAGGACGGATTCGTTTCGTTAGAAGATTGGTTCGCGCCGTTGAACGGAAAATTTTCGCATTGGAACATGTCGATCTTGCAACCGGCGAAACGGATCGAGTACGACGTGCGCGCGAACTGGAAGTTGATGTTCGAAAATTATTCGGAGTGCTATCACTGCCCCGGCGTCCATCCGCAGTTGCAGAAAATTTCACCCTACGATTCGGCGGAGAACGATCTGCGCGAAGGGCCGTTCCTCGGCGGATTCATGAAGATCAATCCCGGCAAGAGCCTGACCATGAGCGGAAACGCGTGCGCTGCGTTCGTCGGCAAGATCGAGAATCTTCAGCAGGTTTTTTATTATTCGATCTTCCCGAACATGCTGCTCAGCCTGCATCCCGAATACGTGATGGTGCATCAACTCTGGCCGCAGTCGCCAGAGCGGACGCTGATTGTGTGCGATTGGCTTTTTCATCCAGACGCGTTCAGCCGAAAAGATTTCCGGCCGGAGGACGCGATTGAGTTTTGGGACATGACCAACAAACAGGATTGGCACGTGTGCGAGCTGAGTCAGCAAGGTATTTCCTCGCGCGCGTATCAACCGGGACCGTACTCTTCGCGGGAAAGTATTCCGGCGATCTGGGACGAGTATTATCTTCGCCAGGTGCGCTGACATAGCGCACGTACACGCCTTCTACAACTTCGGGAGAATTTTCTTCGCGAGTAATTTCTCCTGCTCGAGCACGGTCTTGGCCGGCACGCCGTGCATTCCGATGGTGATCAAGACGTTACCCTTCAGGATGTTCAGCATCTCGAGGCCACTCTTGTCGTAGTAGAAGATGGCCTTGTCGCCGAACCCATCGACGGGGGTTGGCTTGCCACGCTCCGGGCCGAGCACGGAAAACATTGTCTGAGTGAGATGCGGCGGGGCTTCTCGCCCCGCGTAGAGCACATCGAACACAAGCGCCTTGTCGCCTTTCACGGCATAGTAACTCCACTCGGAATCATAGAATCCATCGCTGCCTTCCTTGTTTCTTCCCTTCGGATCTTTGACCGGAACGCCCAGAATTGCCTCGGCGTCGGCCTTGGTGACAACCGCTGATACATCGATCTTATCTCCGGCTGCAACGGAATAAACAACAACGCAAAGAAGCGCGGCGATAATAAGGTTGTTTTTCATAGGACCAAATCGTCGAGACAGCGAAGAGCGTAGGCGTTTCGACGGTCGCGATCAATCCCTCAGTCGTGAACGACTCCGCCGCGTTGAAGCGTTAAATCGTTGAAACCTCGGAGGCTTGAAGCGAGCATGAACTCTATGCCGCCGCTTACGTACGCCAGTTACTTGGACCTGGAGAAACTCCTTTCGCTTCAGAAACCGCGCTCCAGTCCGCCGGAACACGATGAGACACTATTCATCATCATTCATCAAACCTACGAGCTTTGGTTCAAGCAGCTCCTGCACGAGTTTGAAAAAATAAAGCGAGACTTTTCCGGGGGCGATCTTTTCGGTGCGATCCACACCTTTAAGCGCGTGCGCACAATCATGAAGGTGCTGGTGGCGCAGGTGGACATTCTCGAAACAATGACGCCATCGTCGTTCTCAAGTTTTCGCGACCGGCTCGAGACCGCGTCTGGATTTCAATCTGTGCAGTTTCGGGAAATTGAATTCTCGCTCGGATATAAACGGCCATCGACTGTTGGGTATCTAAAGCCGGACTTTCCCGGCTACGATCGCCTGCAACAGTTGCTGCACGAACGCAGTGTCGTCGACCATTTCTATGATTTTCTTGCCACTCGCGGGGCACAAATTCCCACAGAGCTCAAGAACCGCGACATCACGCAATCGAATGGCCCAGACGAGCGTCTACAGAAGGAAATCCTTCGCCTCTACAAGGATTCGCCCGAGTGCTCGATCCTGTTCGAATTGATGACCGATTTCGATGAGGGATTGCAGGAATGGCGTTATCGACACATCAAACTGGTCGAGCGAACGATCGGCGCAAAAAAAGGCACCGGCGGGTCACCCGGCGTCCCGTTCCTGAAGGAATCGCTGTTCAGGCCTGTCTTCCATGATTTGTGGGCAATCCGGCACGAATTGTAACAAGCATCAGAAAAACGCCGAACGCACAACGCCCCAGATCCAACGCCGAACTCAGAGCCGAAGAAATTCGCGGGCAGTGCCGGAGAGCAGTTGCGCTTTTTGTTTAGCGGAAACTTTCATCGACTCGATCAATTGGCCCGGTTTCGTTTCGCCTAAGGGAAAAGGATAATCGGAGCCTAGCGCGACACGTTGCGCGCCAAAGAGCTTGAGCAACAGCGCCAGCGCGTAGGCATCGTGCACGAGTGAATCCACGTAGAAGCGCGCCGGTTTGTTCTCATGAGCGAGATAGCTACGGGGATTCGTGTTGTTCTCCGCCGCGACCAGGTCCGGTCGCACATGAAACGCGCGTTCGACGCGGCCAATGGTAATCGGGAATGCACCGCCGCCATGAGCGAATCCAACACGGAGGTTAGGGAATCTTTCAAAGACACCGCCGAAAATCATGGAACAGATCGCAAGAGATGTTTCAGCCGGCATACCGACCAGCCACGGCAACCAATATTTCCGCATGCGCTCCTTGCCCAGCATGTCCCAGGGATGAACAAAGACCGCGGCGTCCAATTCCTCAGCGGCGCTCCACACAGGCTGCAGAGACGCGTTGTCGAGATTCAAAATATCGATGCGACCAGAATGGGGATTCGCATCCACATGTGTGCCGATCTGCGCGCCACGCATTCCCAAGTCCCGCACGCATCGTTCCAGTTCGACTGCGGCCAGATCGGGATCTTGCATGGGAATGGTCGCAAGTCCCGCGAACCGCTTTGGATGATCGCGAATGATCTCGGCGATGTGGTCGTTTAGTCGGCGTGAGAGATCCAGGGCGTCAGCTGCTTTGGCCCAATAGCTGAACATCACGGGCACGGTGGAAAGCACCTGTATCGAAACGCCGTCGCGATCACACTCCTCGATACGTTGCTCCGGGTTCCACACGTTGTCGGTGATTTCGCGAAATACGCGATCACCGATCATCATCCGCGCACAACATGGCTTGTAATGCTCCAGTCTCACAAAGCCGCTGTAGCCGTATTTCGCATCGAGGTCAGGCCACTCGCGCGGCAAAATGTGAGTGTGAATGTCGATTTTCACTCGCGGAATTGTAGGGCGCTTCAGTAAAACGCCAATCCGGCGGCGTCTGACAGACGCCCTACAACGATTTCATCGGCTGCGGTTTCTCGACTTTCTTGCCGCATTTCTTGCAAGTGCGGCGCGCGTTGTCATTCCAGAAATCGAGCATCGCCTGGCTGAAATGCTCGACGATATCCGCGCAATCGAAGTGAATGTCTTCCACCAGTGCGCCGCAATTTTCACAGTAGAAAATGACGTGTTCCTTTTCTCCAGGTGGGCGGCGCCGCTCGACTACCACACCGATTGTGTGCGGCGGTCGCTGCGGCGAATGCGGAACATTTGGTGGAATGAAGAATGTCTCGCCTTCTCTGATGATGTGATCCACGATGCGATCGCCTTCGCGAGTGCGCACCTTAATGTTGCCCTTGAGCTGGTAGAAGTACTCCTCCGAATCCACAAGATGAAAATCGTTCCGTGCGTTCGGTCCCTTAATGACCATCACAAAAAAATCGCGTCCGTCGTACAAATAGCGATTGCTCACCGGCGGTTGAAATTTGTCGGAGTTTTGGTCGATCCATTTTTTCAGGTCAATCGGCGGTTGCACAGTCGTCATGCCCAAGAGCGTATTTGGCATGCGCGCACCGTCAAACCGAGGCGCTAGTTCGCCAGCGCGCTGTCCGAGAGATGACGATTACTTATTACCTGTTCGCGCCGGTCGACTTCAGCGTCGCGATACCCTGGGCGGCCATAAATTTTCCGATCTCGTCCGCGATCGAGCTGAGTATCAGCGGATACGATCATAACTAAATAAACCGACCGTCAGCCGGCTCAGAATCGAAGATTAACAGTTGAATCATTGGCAGACGATAGATACTATCCGCCGCTCTGTGAAAAGTGGCCGACTTTTTCAAATTGCAGGAATCGTCTTCATCGCGTTGATCCTTTTCAGTTGCGAGGAGTATCCACCTTATGCGCCCGGCATGTATCCCCGGGCCGCTCCGGCAGGTTGGTGGGATGATGAGGGCGCCTCCGGCTCGTCGAAAATCGTCGTGCATGTCGGCGAACAGAAAGCTTACTTTTACAAGGGCAAACGTCTGGTTGGCGAAACCACTGTCTCCACAGGCAAGCCCGGCTTTTCGACCCCCCCAGGGCACTATACGGTTGTCTCGAAGGACGCTGGTCATGTCTCGACCGTCTTTGGCGATTACGTGGACGATTACGGAAACGTGGTTAAATCGAACGTCGATTCACGAAAGGATTCCCAGCCGAAAGGGACCCATTTTGATGGCGCCCGGATGCCATATGCCATGTTCTTCAGAGGCGGTTATGCAATGCATCAGGGGTACGTTCCACCCTTTGCCGCGTCGCACGGTTGCATCCGCTTGCCGGGTCAAATGGCGATAAGGTTTTTTGAAAAGGCTTCCGTCGGCACGCCCGTGACGGTCACAGAGTAATGCTGTAGGGGACGCTGTCAGCTTCCACCTGCAGAGATAGCTCCAAGAGTTTGTGCTAGAATGATCCAACGGCATGAACCGAAGCATTATCGATGATCAACGTACCAGCGCGGTGCAATTGGGCGCTGAGGAACTGCAGCGTTACTCGCGCCATCTTATCATGCCTGAAGTCACAGCTGATGGGCAGCGCCGCCTAAAGGCAGCGCGCGTTTTGTGCATCGGCGCCGGCGGACTCGGATCTCCTGCTGCGCTTTATCTCACGGCCGCCGGCGTCGGGACAATCGGCATTGTCGATTTCGACGACGTCGATCTTTCGAATCTTCAGCGGCAGATACTTCATGGAACAAAGGACGTTGGCCGCGGCAAACTGGAATCGGCCCACGACCGGCTCCGCGACATCAATCCGAAGATCGAGATCGAATTGTATCAATGCCGGTTGTCCAGCGAAAACGCCTCGGAGATTGTCTCTAAATACGACATCGTGGTGGATGGGTCAGATAATTTCGCCACTCGTTACCTGTCCAACGACGTCTGCGTTTTCGAGCAAAAGCCAAATGTGTATGGCTCGGTGTTCCGATTCGAGGGGCAAACTACCGTGTTTGCGCCTCATCTGGGTGGGCCATGTTACCGCTGCCTTTTTCCGGAGCCACCTCCCCCGGAGTCGGTTCCGAACTGCGCGCAAGCGGGTGTGCTCGGCGTTTTGCCCGGCATAATCGGAATGTTGCAAGCGATTGAGACGATCAAACTGGTCGTCGGCATCGGGGAACCACTCATTGGGCGCCTGCTTCACTTCGACGCGCTGAAAGTAAAATTTCGGGAGCTCAATCTGCGGCGCGACTCTGAATGTCCGGTTTGCGGTGAGAATCGAACAATCTTTGCACCGATTGATTACGATCAATTTTGCGGAGCACCCGCCGATGACACCGTGCCGGCGATATCCGTCCACGAACTAAAACGAAAGACCGAGACGCGCGAAGCATTTGAGTTAATTGATGTGCGGGAACCATTCGAATACGAAATCGCAAGGATCGATGGCGCGAAGTTAATCCCGTTAGGAGAAATCGCCGATCGGACGGACGAGTTGCAACGCGAGCAGCCGATCGTCGTGCATTGCCACAGTGGCAAGCGCAGCGCCCAAGCCGTCCGTTTGCTGCAGCAGCGCGGTTTTAGCAACGTTTACAATCTCGAGGGCGGGATCGATGCGTGGTCGGACCAGATCGATCCGACCGTACCAAAATATTGATCACAAATATGACTGCGCGAAAGCCGCGGCGCTAACGCGATTCCTTCAGTACATCAGCGAGTTGTTTGGCGCTGGGAACGTCAGTCCACTGAGCTAACAGCTTCCCGTCTCGCGCGAACACGAGGACGCGAAAGGGCGCCGCCTGTGCCGAGTCGTCGAGCTGTGATGACACGCTTCCATCGAAATCAAGTACCGTGAAGATATCTTTCCGCGCGTCACGCGAAATCTTGTTCGCATCGTATCGACCTTGAAGCCGCCTCGCTGCTTCATTAACCCGGTGCTTCACCAAGCCGGTCGCAATCCTGCGGCCGATTGCGGTGTGCCTGCTGGTGAAACGGACAATTGTAATCATTCTGTAATTCGGATTGCCCAGACAAAAATCGGGCACACGCTCACCTACGACGTGGACCTTTTCTCTCTCAGCGGTCGTGGCGAGCACCAGGACGGTGACGTGTCCATCGGCCGTGGACAGCTTGTTGCCATCGATATCGACGAAATCGAGCGAATAGATCGCTCCGCTTGAAAGTGCGCCCGACAAAAGCGCAGCGTTAATAAAAGGCGCTATCGCTATAACCAAAAAGAATTGAAGTGCGCGCAGGTTCACAAGTAAGCAAATTGCCGACGATGTCGTGCGCTAACAATCTCTGGCCTGTCTCATCTTGTTCACTTTCTCCCTTGCGCGGATCGGCGATGGTGGCCGGTGCGTGCTTATGGATCGTTCTTTGTGGTTTGACTGCGTGTGATCGCGTGGGGGGTTCGCGTTATTCCCAGTTGACGCAGGATGCAGATAGCAAATCAGCTCAGGGAGATTTTGAGCGCGCCATCAACTTGTACGAAGCCGCACTCGACGACAGTCCACGGTGCGCTGAGATCCACTACAAACTTGCCGTCCTCTATGACGACAAGCTGAACGACCCGGTCAGTGCACTGCACCATTTCAAACGCTATCTCGCGTTAAGTCCAAACGGTCCTCACGCAAACGAGGTCAAAAACTCGGTGAAACATGACGAAATTGCAGCGCTTACAGCATTGTCTGGAGATTCGGTCATTACCAGGTCGGAAGTGGCGCGGCTGCGAAACGAGAACTTGAATCTACGTAAAGAGCCCGAAGCGCGCACAGCCTCTTCACGGATCGTGTCGGAGAAATCGGCGGTAACTGGCGGAAGCTCAAAAAAAATTGCGTCGAAGAATGGTGATCGAACCTATGTTGTGCAATCGGGGGACACTCTCTTCTCTATTTCGCGAAAATTTTATAAGTCAACCAAGCATTGGAAAGAGATTCTCGAGGCGAACGAAAAAAATATCCGCAACCCGAAAAAGCTGACGGTTGGTCAAACCCTGGTTATTCCGTAGGGCAAGGCAGGTAGAGAGGCCGCGGCGCACCGTCCGGAGGCCGGGGCGTGGCGTCCCTATCACCAACTTCATGTCGTTATTCCCAGCAATTCGCGTTGCCATGGTACCAGCAACGGCGCTGCTCGCGTGTGATCTGTCGCGATGGCCTCGAGCGTGCCACGCGGCGCGATGAATGATGGCTCCAAGCCAAGCTCTTCGGCCGCGTCGTCGCGTCGCTGCCGCAGCTCTTCCATGCACCGGACCATCTCAGCAGTTGGCCGAGTTCCAAATCGCCGAGGCAACACCGGCCAGTCCGATTCAGGCGCCGTCAACGCAATTCGCGCTGCTTCACGAAATGCCTGACGTCGCCGAGACGAAAAATGTTTGTAATCAGGCACGCTCCCTGAGGCGAAACCTACTGCCGCGCTTAGAAGCTTTTCGTTCTGCAAAATGTGAAATGGCGGCCGATCCGCCATTTCCGCTTCTCTTTCCCGCCATTGCCAAAGTGCGCGAAGCACTGCTGCGGCACGCCCGCGAAGCAAGCCAGATCCGCGGATACGCCAAAATTCATCCTGCTTTCGAACACGCGTGACCGCCGCCTGCTCAACCACGCGTTGACATGATTGGCGCAGCCAATCCCGGCGCTGATAACGATCCAGCTCGGCTTCCAACTTTTCGGCAAGTGGCAACAGATAACGCACATCGTTAATTGCATATTCTGCCATTCGAGCCGGCAAAGGCCGTTTCGCCCAATTCGCTTTCTGCGAACCCTTCGGGAGTTCCAAACCAAAATGGCGTTTCACCAGCGCGGCTAGACTAAACTCGCGAATACCGAGCAGACGTGCTGCAATCATTGTGTCGAAGATCTGGTGCGCGATGAGATTCAAGCCGCGCCGCAGCATTCGCAGATCGTAATCAGCGCCGTGCAGGACAATCTCTCTGGTTTCGAGTACCTGGCGCAGTGGCTCGAGATCGAGATCAGCTAGCGGATCGACAATCGAGTCGTGCTGTAGCCGGGATCGGTGATCACGGTTGCCAGAGGCAGTTTCCAAATCCCGGCCGGCATCAACGACGCCGGCTGCGGCTGGCACACTGATCTGGAGCAGACAAAGTTTCTCCCGATAGCAGTGCAGGCTGTCTGCCTCAGTGTCGATAGCGACACGATCGGCGACATCGATCTTCTTGAGCAACTCCGTTAACTGGGCATCGGTCGCAATGAGACGCGATTGCAATGACGAATGACGAATGTCTAATGACGAAGGGATGACGAAATCCGAACGATGATGAGTTCGCTTCAAGAGCTGCTTCGCCATTTGATCATTTGGGCTCCTTGTCATTCCCTCACCGCAACCCACTCAACAACAGCTCCGCGTTGGTCTTCGTTGCATGCAGATTGTCAATGAGTTTTTCCATCGCTTCGAGAGGCGGAAGCGCTGCCATGGTTTTGCGTAACATCAGCACGCGTTCCCATTCATCGGGATGATAAAGCAACTCCTCGCGTCTCGTAGCCGAGAGCAACGGATGGATCGCCGGATAAAGTCGCTTCTCCTGCAACCCGCGATCGAGATGCAACTCCATGTTTCCTGTGCCCTTGAATTCTTCGAAAATTAATTCGTCCATTCGGCTGCCGGTTTCGGTTAACGCCGTCGCCAACACCGTCAGGCTGCCGCCTTCTTCCGCATTTCGGGCCGACCCGAAAAATTTCTTCGGCTTAATGAGTGCCTTCGCTTCGACGCCGCCGGACATGATCCGTCCCCTGCCAGGCTCCAGATTATTGTATCCGCGCGAAAGCCGTGTAAGGCTGTCGAGCAGGAGCACTACATCGTGCTTCATTTCCACAAGGCGTTTGGCGCGCTCCAACACCATCTCCGCTACCTGCACATGCCGCTGCACGCTTTCGTCAAAGTTCGAGTGATAAATCTGGCAATTTTCCTTGAGCACGATCGTCTTGCCCACTCGCGGCGGCGCCACGATGAGACCGCGTTGCCCCCGCCCAAGTGGCGTAAGCAAATCCACCGCGCGCGCGCTGATGGAGTTCGTCTTTGGATTTTCCAAAATGATCCTGCCCTGCGGAAACTGCGGTGTTAGCTTGTCAAAGTGCGCCGGTTGCGTCCACTCCCCGGCCGGTTGGCCTTCAATGTCTATAAGTTCGTCGAGGGAGAGGAACTTCTCACGTTGCGCTGGCAATCGAACCGTCCCCGCAATCCTTTGCCCTGGGCGCAGCTGGTATTGTTCAACAAGGGCGCGCGGAACTGACACGTCCTCGGCGAGAGGCAAAAAATTCAATTTTGGCCAGCGCAACATCGCAAAGGAGTCGGTGACCTGATCCAGGAAACCTTCCGCAGTAACGCTTGCGCCGCCGGCTAATGCAGCACGGACAATATCGAGGATGTGTTGATGGCGAGAGCGGGCGGGATGCAAAAACAAATCTAAGTCACGCGCCAATGCTTTCAGCTTCTTCTCCGAAAACTCTTGCAGCTCATTTAACTCAAGTGAGCGCGGTGCTGTCACGTTCTCGGAAGAAGGGGCGCCTTCCAAGCCGCCGGGGCGATTTGGAGATCGCTCTTCCTTGTTTTCTTCCGCGGCCAGATCAACTTGCCGCGTTGTCTGGCCCGCTATCTTCTCGTCCATGATTGCAGTTGCCAAAGCGCGACAAGGAAGCGTGCCTGCTCCATCAGCGCCGCACGGCTGCCGTCATTCCAAACCACGTGGTCCGCTCGCGCGATCTTTTCGTCGAGTGGCATTTGTGACCTGATCATTTGTTCAGCTTCCGTGCCATTGATCGACATTCGTTGTGCCAGCCGTGCTACCTGCACGTTCTCCGAACAGGCCACGACGACCACCCGGTCGCACAACGTTTCACCGCCGGTTTCATAAAGGAGTGGGATATCAGCAAAGAAAAAATCGGGAGAATTGCGATGCCTTTTCGCCTCAGCCCTCCATTGGCGTCGAATTCGCGGATGGAGGATTCGCTCAAGCGCACGTCTCTTGATCGCGTCGCCAAATATTATTGCCCGGAGTTTCTCTCGATTCAAGTCGCCATCTCTTGAAAAAACGCCGCTGCCAAATTCGGCACGAATCTCTTGCTGCACCTCCGGAAACTCAACGAGAGCGTGCGCTGCTTGGTCTGCATTGAATAATTTCGCTGTGGAAAGGGTTCCACGGACGCACTCGCAGAACGTGCTTTTACCTGTGGAAATTCCGCCAGTGATTCCGATTGCGGGCATGAACTGAACCTCACTGCGACCGGATGCCTTCGGCGGGATCGAGATGGAATGCTAGTTTCGTCTTCGTTGTGCGAAAGGTTAAAAGTGGTGCAGTCACAGCAGGAAAGTGTAACGAAGACCGGCAGCTTTGCGATGTCTCAAATGCGCGTATCATGCATAGCCTATGACGCAGCAGGTGTTGGCGGGAAAAATTGGCGTGGTGTTTGGAGTGGCGAACAAGCGCAGCATCGCATGGGCAATCGCCAAGGCGTGGGCCGCCGCCGGTGCGCGTCTGATTTTTAACTATCAAGGCGAGCGGTTAAAAGAAAACGTGGAGGAATTGGTCGGCGAGTTTGGAGAGCAAACTCCGCTATTTCCTTGCGATGTTTCCAGCGACAATGAGATCAGATCGTTTTTTGAAAAAGTGCGTAGCGAAACCGACCGGGTCGATTTGATGCTTCACTCGCTGGCTTTTGCTCCGCGCGAAGCGTTGGAAGGCGATTTTGTGAGTACAACGCGCGAAGCATTCCGTGTCGCACATGATATCAGCGCATACTCGCTGGTGGCGCTGGTGCGGGAAGCCGCGCCGCTGATGACCGATGGAGGCAGCAGCGTGGCGATGACCTATTACGGTTCGGAAAAAGTCGTGCCGCATTACAATGTGATGGGCGTGGCCAAGGCGAGCCTAGAAGCCAGTGTGCGTTATCTTGCGTACGATCTGGGGCCGAAAAAAATTCGCGTGAATTGCATTTCGGCCGGACCCGTTCAGACCCTCGCAGCTCGCGGCATCAGCGGGTTTACGGCCATGTTGAAACATTATCAGGAACGCGCGCCATTGAAACGCAGTTGCGATCCCGCCGAGTTGGGGGCGACCGGAGTTTTCCTGGCAAGCGACGGTGCTGCGGCGATCACTGGTCAGGTCATTTACGTCGATGGCGGTTACCAAATCATGGGCATGTGATCCGCTCTTCCTCTTCCTCTACCTCTCAGTCTTGCTCCCTATGATCGCACGCGTTTGGCACGGTTGGACGAAGCCGGAAAACGCGAAGGCGTACGAAGATATGTTGCGCGATGAAATTTTTCCCTCGATAGCAGCACGCAACATCAAAGGGTATCGCGGTGCGGAGTCGTTCATCAACGAAGATGGAGACGAAGTGGAGTTCGTGACGTTGTTGAGATTTGATTCAATGAATGCGGTGAAGGAATTCGCCGGCACGGATGAAGGGAAGCCGGTGATTTATCCGAAAGCAGAGGCGCTGCTGACGCGCATGGACGAACGCTCGCGGCATTATCGGAGCATGATTTAATCTCGTGCTCCTGCTCTTGCTCCTGCTCCTAATCGGCTAGGTTAAATCGAGCACGAGCACGAATACGAGCATGAGCACGAATCTCGCATCGAAGCTGCGCGATTTGTTAGGCAAAGAAATCGTCGCTTCCGATCCACAAACACTTGCTGCACACAGCGGCGACAAATGGTTCGCGGCACACCAACCGGAAGTTGTCGTCTTTGCCAAATCGACGGGCGATGACAGCAAG
>QHMR01000091.1:1418-20658 GCA_003217875.1 Verrucomicrobiota bacterium | reverse complement strand
GCGATTAACATCGTGTCGCTGGCGGAATCCGGTCTTTCGCCGGAGCATCCCGCGCTGGAAAAGGCCGCTGATTGGCTGATCAGCAAAGAAGTGCGGCTACGTGGCGATTGGGCGATAAACAATTCGTATCAGGAAGCGAGCGGCTGGGCATTCGAGTACAACAATATTTATTATCCGGACACCGACGACACGGGGATGGTGTTGATGGCATTGCGGCTGGTTCAACCGAAAGACCGGCAGTCGCGCAACGAGCTTTTTCGTCGCGCGCTTGGTTGGCAGCTCAGTTTCCAATGTCGCGATGGCGGCTGGGGCGCATTCGACAAAAACGTCACAACTCCCTGGCTAGAAGACATGCCATTTGCGGATCACAACGCGATTCTCGATCCAACGTGCAGCGATCTGACTGCGCGCACGCTTGAGCTGCTTGGTTATATTGGGTTTGATCGCAGAGCCAAGTGCGTCCGCGACGCCATTAAATATCTGATTAACACTCAAGATGAGGACGGCTCGTGGTATGGCCGCTGGGGAGTAAATTACATTTACGGCACCTGGCAGGTGCTGCGCGGCTTGCGCGCAATTGGCGAAGATATGACGCAGGACTGGATACTGCGCGGCCGTGCTTGGCTTGAGAGCTGTCAAAACAACGACGGCGGGTGGGGTGAGACCTGCGGGACTTACGAGAATCCATCGACCAAAGGGATAGGCGAAAGCACCGCATCGCAAACCGCATGGGCGATAATGGGGATCTGTGCGTGCCGCGATCTCGATCGGCCGAGTATTCAGCGAGGGTTAGGTTATCTCCTTCGGTCGCAAAAGCCCGACGGCTCATGGGATGAAGAGCAAATCACAGGCACAGGGTTTCCAGGCGTGTTTTATTTGAAGTACGACATGTATCGCCAGAATTTTCCGCTGCTGGCGCTTGCAACGTACGTGAACTACCGCAACGATCTGGGCACGCGCGCAGGCTTTTATCGCTGCGACGGGTAGGCGCGACCGCCGGGCGGGCCGGATAGATTCCGATGCAAAAATAAAACCTGTTGTAGCGCGTAATTCGAACTAACTGTAAAGATTATGGCTTACGAATTACCAAAACTACCTTACGCGTACGATGCTTTGGAACCGCATATCGATGCGCGCACGATGGAAATCCATCATACCAAGCATCATCAGGCTTATATCGACAACGTCAATAAAGCGATCAAAGGCAAGGCCGATCTCGAAAAGAAATCGGTGGAAGATTTGATCAGCGATCTGAAATCGGTGCCGGAAGACATTCGCACAGTTGTGCGCAACAACGGCGGCGGCCATGCGAATCATTCGTTCTTTTGGAAAATGATGGGGCCGAATGCAGGCGGTCGCTTCGGCAGCGGCTGGGCGTGGCTGATTAAAAACAAGAGTGGAAAACTCGAAATCATTTCGACGCCAAATCAGGACAGCCCCTTGATGGATGGCAACACGCCGATTCTTGGGGTCGATGTTTGGGAGCACGCGTATTATCTGAAATATCAAAACCGACGACCCGATTACCTTAAGGCGTGGTGGAACGTGGTAAATTGGGACGCGGTCGCGAAGAACTACTGATTAGCGCCTAGCGCGTTCTCCTGTAGCGGCGGTCTGTGACCGCCGCTAAACTTGTACGGATTCGGTGCTGGCGCAGCGCCGCTACAGATATGGCTTACCTAAATGAAAACTACCTCAAGCTTCAGTCCGGATATCTCTTTCCGGAAGTCGGCCGGCGCGTCCGCGAATTTTGCGAAGCGAATCCAAAAGCGGCAAAGCGGCTGATTCGATGCGGGATCGGTGATGTGACCGAGCCGCTCCCGCGCGCGGCAGTGGAAGCGATGAAGGGGGCTGTCGACGAGCTCGGCCATCACGAGACCTTTCACGGCTATGGTCCGGAACACGGGTACGAATTTTTAAGATCGGCAATCGCGCAGAACGATTATCGCGACCGCAACGTTGAAGTTGCCGACGACGAAATTTTTATCTCCGACGGATCAAAATGCGATTGCGGTTACGTTCTCGACATTCTCGGCGACCAAAACAAAGTGGCCCTCCCCGATCCAGTCTATCCGGTCTATGTGGACACGAACGTAATGGCTGGCCACACCGGCCCTAGCAGGAAGGACGGCAGCTACGAAGGTATTCTTTATTTGGCCTGCACCGCGGAAAATAATTTTGTGCCGGACCCGCCACGCGAACACGTGGATCTGGTTTATCTTTGTTTTCCTAACAATCCAACCGGGGCAGTGGCATCGCGCGTGCAGCTGTCGCGTTGGGTCGATTACGTGCGCGAACACGATGCGCTTCTGCTCTTTGATGCTGCTTACGAAGCTTACATTTCTGAGGCGGACATTCCGCACTCGATTTTCGAAGTGCCGGACGCACGCGAATGCGCGATTGAATTGCGCAGTTTTTCCAAGAACGGCGGGTTCACCGGCGTGCGCTGTGGGTTTACCGTGCTGCCGAAATCGGTGCTCGCGCGGACGGAGAACGGTCGCCGGTTACCGCTCCATCTTCTTTGGCAGCGGCGTTGGAGCACCAAATCCAACAGCGTCAGTTACCCTGTGCAACGCGGCGCTGAAGCGTTGTATTCACAAGAAGGTCGCAAGCAAGTGCGCGCTCTCATCGCTCATTACATGGGAAACGCCAAACTCCTTCGCGACGCCGTCGCCGATGCCGGGCTCGAGGCTTTTGGTGGCGTAAATGCGCCATACATCTGGGTGAAAACATCGGAGGGCCTGACGAGCTGGCAGATGTTCGACCGAATGCTGCGTGAACTGAATGTGGTCATCACCCCGGGGGCTGGGTTTGGTGCGCAAGGAGAAGGTTATTTTCGTATTTCGGCGTTCAACAGCCGCGCGAACGCGGAGGAAGTAGCGCGTCGCCTACGCGACTTACAGTGATGTTGCAGGCTCTAGCGCCGCTATCTCAGCTCGCTCGCTCACAAACTCTTGTCGATTCTCAGGACGTGCGTAGAGTGCGCAGAGTTTTTTGGGACATCACGCGTGCCGGAGCGAAAACAAAATCTGCCGCAACTGTATCGTTTTTGTTTCCTGATGCTGGGCGACTCACGCAAAGCGCATGAAGTCTTTCATACCACATTGCGGGAGGCGGCTGTGCGCGCCGCTCAGGGAGAACTGCCAAGGGAACCGCTTTGGCTTTTCCGTGACGCGCGCTGGCGCTCTTTAGAAGCAAGCAAAACGGACCTGCAACCAGAGCCACTCGAACTCGACGAGCACGATGCGACCCCGGAGGCCGCGTTACAGATTGAACAGCTTGAGCCTACGCAATTAGCAATTTGGATTTCTAACGCGCCCGATCCTCAGAGGACCGCGCTCGCGCTCTTCTATCTCGACGAATTCGATTATTGCGAAATTCTCGACATTGCCGAACTCAAACTGAACGTGCTCTCACGGTATCTGTCGCAGGGGCGGCGGCAGTTACAGGCATGGCTAGACGCAAAACATCCTGAACCACGCCAGATATGAAAACCTTCGGGTTATTGCGACGGCAACGCGCTCTTTTGAATTGCGCGCCGATTAGCCAGGACGGTTTGGCCGATCGTTCGATGCGCTCAGCCGTGTATCGCGCAGCCGCCTCGGCTGATTTTGTCAATCAACAGAACTTCGATCGCGCCATTGCAGAGCTGGTTCGTCGCATCCCAATTCCGCCAGAAACCGCCGAATGGTTCTCTGAAAAAGACTTGGCCGTCGGCTCGAAGTGGACGTGGAAGAAAATCGTGCGTAATCCCGCCGTGCTTGCGATCAGCATCGCGGTCTTGGTCATCGCGGGAGTGTCGGTGTTCCAGTTGCTTGGTCGTCTCCATGATTTTCCGGGATCAACGACCGCTCGTAAACTGTTGGGCGTGGCCGCCTCCACGCGACCGGTCATGCTCGATCCGGTAAATACTGAAGCGGGTACCTTGAGCGATTTATTCTTTATGAAACATGGGCTGGAGCACTATGACGTCCCAGTAGAGTTCGCCGATTTTCAGGCCATCGGTTGTCGCGTGTTTGAGGACGAAGAATCGCGGCGCATTGCCCAAATCTGGCTCGCCGAAAAACGGATGCAGGTCTTTCTTTTCCCGGCCGAACGAGACACTAAGACCGGCGCGGTACTGCACTTTCCTGGGTGGCGCTACGTTCATCAGGAAGGCTGGGTTGGTGCGGTCAGGGAATACAGCGGAGTGTGCTTTATGGTCGCGCTCCGGGGTCGCGAAAAGGAGTTGGAGCCATACCTTTCCAAACCGAAAGAGTAGGGGAGTGCCAGGGGGGAGATTCGAACTCCCGACCAAGGGCTTATGAGTCCCCTGCTCTACCACTGAGCTACCCTGGCGCGAAGGGGAGAAAATTGAATCTCATCGCATTCAGTGTCAACGCGCCTAGTGATGCGGAATACTATTCGCACAGTCACCCCGAGCGAAGCGAGGGACCTCCCGCAACTACGATCACGCCAGTTACCTTCTGTGACGGCTCGCTCAGCGCGAGATCCCTCGGCGCCTTCGCGCCTCGGGATGACACGCGCGTTCGATGTTAGAACATTGAACTTTTGTAGGATGCATAGGTAACGTGTCTCAATGAACGACGAAAGCTTTCTGGAGAAGCTTTTCGCGCGCGGGAATTCTTATTGGCTGACGCGATTCGTCATTCTGCGATTGCTGGGTTTTGTGTATGCGGTGGCGTTCCTGGTTGCCGCTCAGCAACTTGTCCCCTTGGTTGGGGAGCATGGCTTAACGCCGGCTAATCATTTTCTTGCGAACATTCAAACGCAACTCGGCTCGCGCACTGCCGGCATTCTGCGAGTGCCGACTCTCTTTTGGCTCGGCATTTCCGATCACGGGGTGTTGATCTTCTCCTGGATTGGGTTCGGTTTATCGCTGGTTATTCTTGGCGGCTACGCCAACGCACTTCTGCTCGCGGTACTTTGGGCGATGTACATGTCGATCGTTCATATCGGGCAGATCTGGTACGGTTACGGCTGGGAGATTCAACTGCTGGAGACGGGCTTCTTGTCCATCTTTCTCTGCCCATTACTCGACGGGCGGCCATTTCCTAAGTGCAGGCCGCCGATCCTGGTTTTCTGGCTGTTTCGCTGGCTTGGATTTCGGATCATGATCGGCGCCGGTCTGATCAAACTGCGTGGCGACCCGTGCTGGCGCGATCTCACTTGCCTTTCCTATCATTACGAAACGCAGCCGATACCCAGCCCGATCAGCCGTTATCTTCACTTTGCGCCGCTGTGGTTCCATAAATTTGAGACGGCATGGAATCATTTCATCGAACTCATCGTGCCGTGGTTTTCCTTCGGGCCACGACGGGTCCGCCACATCGCCGGCGTTGTGCTGGTCACCTTTCAGATTTTTCTCATCATTAGCGGCAATCTTTCGTTTCTCAATTACCTCACGATCATTCCGTTTCTGGCATGCTTTGATGACACGTTCCTGCGGCACTTTCTGCCGCGGACCTTAGTTCAGTGTGCCAAACGAGCGGCTCAAGAATCGGAGCCGTCGCGTATCAACAACAGCATAGCGATCGCTTTATCGATCGTTGTTGTCTATTTGAGCGTCGCGCCGGTGCTGAACCTTGTTTCCGGCCGGCAACTCATGAACTACTCCTACGATCCGCTCGACCTCGTGAATACTTATGGCGCGTTTGGCACGGTCGGGCGCGAACGCGACGAAATTATTTTTGAAGGAACGGACGACACAGTGATTACCGGCGACACGCAGTGGAGGGAATACGAATTCAAAGCCAAGCCCGGCGATCCGAATCGCAGGCCGCCGTTCGTCGCTCCATATCAACCACGGATCGACTGGCAAATCTGGTTTGCTGCGATGGCTTCACCCGCAGACTACCCGTGGACGCTTCATTTTGTCTGGAAACTTCTGCATAACGATCGCGGCACACTTTCGCTCCTCGCGAATAATCCCTTTCCTGACGCACCGCCTCATTATATTCGCGCGCGACTTTATCGGTATCGATTTGC
Organism: Verrucomicrobiota bacterium; assembly: GCA_003217875.1. GTDB lineage: Bacteria > Verrucomicrobiota > Verrucomicrobiia > Chthoniobacterales > UBA10450 > Udaeobacter. The sequence continues at coordinate 14,670 of QHMR01000091.1, read as the reverse complement.
GCCGATTGGCGAAAAAGCATGGTGGAAGCGCGACCGAGTTGGCGAATGGTTGCCAGCCCTCGACGCAGACGATCCAAAGTTCCGGCGTTTGCTCGACGCGATGGATTGGCTCGATTGAAGATCAATCATTGAAAACGAGACGCCGGTATGAAGTCTGCTCGAGTGGCCAGCTCAAACTTTGCCGAGCGCATCGCTGATCCCGCATCGCAATTTCACCCGGATTACTTGGCATACCGAAATCGCGAGATCACGAAGCGCGAGTTAATCGCGCGGCTGCCGCACGTAGCCCTACTCGGCGACAGCGTCTGCATGGACATCCATATTTCGTCGCCTTGGAGCACATTCTGGCGCGCACGCACTTGCCGCGGAAGTAACTGGTTTCTTGATACTGGTTCCAGCCCTTCCCGTATTCGGAGTGTTTCCACAAGATTGGAAGAGATCACACCTTTTGTTGCGATGGAATATGCGGGCATCGGTGCGTTGGTGGACCATGAGGGTGTCCGATCAAATTTTTTTCGTCGCATTCTTGGGACGCGCAATTTTTGCGGACAAATCACTCAGTTACTGCGAGCGCCGCATTTTCCAAATCTGATTTTGATCTCAATCGGGCACAACAATGTCGACTGGGCATGGCGATGTCCGCCCGATGAGTTCAATGAGCCGGAGGTACACCTGAACGATCAATGCCAACAGTTCCGACAAAATTACGCGCGCGAGCTGCGCCGCTTGAAATTACGCGCGCGAGCTGCGCCGCTTGCTCGCACGCGCGCGAACTGAAAAACATCGCTTGGCCGTCGTCGTTTTCGGACTGATAAATTTCGAATCCTATTTCAAAGGTCGCGAGGCGGCCGAACGTCGTCGGCAATCGGACAGACGTTTGTATCCGCATCTGGAAACGACTTACAAATACTTCGTCTCTTTTCATCCAGATTACCGGCGCAATTTGATTCGTTTGGCTTCAATGGTGAACGAAGAGCTGCGCCGGATGGTGGCGGATTTGAATCGCGAACTTGAGGAGACGGAAAATATTCAATTGCGATATTCCCACGCACTCGCGACAGCGGATCTCAGCCGCGCGGAATTACTCCATCCCATCGACGGGTGGCATGCATCGGCGGCGGGTCACAATGTGCTGGCAGAGGCGGCATTCAACGAACTTGGACCAAGTTTGAAGTTTCTTGGAATCAAATGAAACAAGGACGGGCGGTTTCCAATCCGCCCCGCTTTAGGACGGCGGACTAGAGACGACCGCTATTGGGGCAAGTCGCCACGCTCCTTCAGCCGCGCGATCGTTTCCCGCATCATGCGATAGCCAAAATGGCCCTGGCGCACGCGCAACAGTTCGGAGCCGCGCCATTTTCGATGGATCGCTTGGATTTGTTCCCCGGGCGCGATCGAATCGAATTCGCCTGTTACGAATAGAACGCGAGCAGCATCACAAAGCGGTTGATTGTGCAATGGTGAGCTCAGATGAAAATGACGAGCGACCAGAGACGGTTCGATGTTCGCGCGAAACAACTCCTGCCGAATGAGTCGCGCCGCAGGGCTCGCCCAGATCGCGTGTTCGATGTCCACGATTGGCGCCATTAAGGCAACGAAACGAAGATCGCGTTCAACCATTGCTAGCAGCGCGCCAATCCATCCCCCGTAACTCGTGGCGAGCACGCTAAAGTCGCGGCAGCCTCGTTGGCGCAGTGCCCTGATTAACTGCCGCAGCTCGATCACGCCCTGACGCAGCCCCTCCGCATTGCGAATAAGGTCGCACGTGATCGCAAGTTCGCCGTTCCAATAACCGCGTGGGACACGCGAAAAATGGTACGGGAGATGAACAAAGCATGCATTCCGGCCAAGCTCATTGAAGTGTATCGCGCACCGGCGATACCCGATGCGGCTGGCGGACATCAACGCGTGCAACATTAGCACGGTCGGCGCTTCCCAGCCGCGCGCGCATAGGAAAAGATCAGCACGGGCCGTATCGTTAGTAGTAAAATTTGTCCTGACCGGGCTGGGCCATGTGATGGAGGTGTATGGCCCGTTGTCGACTCGAGGTGCAATTTCAATGTCCCTGGGGACAGCATAAAAATTCTCGGCGGTCAGTTCCTCGCACGCGGTTACATACCGCTCCATCTCGATACGACTACGTGCGTGCGAGTGATGACGCGACTGAAGAAAATTCATGGATGCGCACATGAGCGAATCGACCGTTGTTGCGGTCGCGCGGCGCACTTTGTCATTCCGAGCGAAGCGAAGCACAGTCGAGGAATCCCGTGATGTTGCCGTTGCATTGTGCAACGGGATCCCTCGACTTCGCTCGGGATGACCAACCACTTTGCCCATCCGCTGTTGTGGCGAATGCGGCAAATCATTCTCGGTGAGCTGAAACTTCGCGCGCAATTCGGCGTATAAATTTCTGAACGCGGCCGCCAGTTCATGCTCAATCCGCTCACGCACCCCAGATTTTTGCAAGTTCGGATAGGCTGAGATCGGATTGCCGAACGCGACCCACATCGGTGTCCGCCGCAGTGGTAGCCAGCATCGCTTTGAATAAAGGCGATCGCTGCCCACGATCACGCACGGCAGAATTGGAACGCCAGCGATGTGAGCAAGCGTCGCTGCGCCGGGCCGAAGCGGCGCGCCTTCCAGCATTGATTTTGCGCCATCGCGAATCCCGCCCTCGGGGAAAAGGCCGATGACGCGCCCGCTTTTCAGTCTCTCGATCGCGGTACGAATCGTTTTGCGATCAGCGCGATCTCGATCTGCCGGGAACGCATCGACTGCACGTAACAGGAACCCCAAGAGTGGGAACCGAAAAAATTCCGCCATCGCCATCCAGTCGATTTTTCTTTCGATGGCTGACGAAATGATGAATGGATCAAAATGGCTGATGTGATTTGCTGCCAGCAAAAATCCGCCATCGTGATTTGCATTTTCACTCCGCACAACGTGGACGCGGGCAACGCACCCAAACAGCGCCTTCATTAACAGCGCAGCAATACGGTTCGCAAACGAGTGAAAATGCGAGGGCATTGAATTGTGATTTGTTATTCAGATCCGGATGCGCCGAAGGATGCGCGCGAGTTTCCTGGTCTTCTTCCTTTTTTCCTTCAGGTACGCTGCTGCCCACTTGTTCGAGATTGGGGTAGCTTGTTTTTGAAACGACGGTGCGATTTCAATAGTTGGCGAAAATGGTAACCCCAGAAATTCGAGGACGCGTTTAGCGGCGGCACGCTTGGACTCGACCACGTCTTCATAAAAGAGCACGAGCGGCTCTATTTGATTCTCACGAAAGTAGTTTTCCCAGCCCGTTTCGTGCTCGGCGACGCGCTTGCACCATTCGTCAATCGCCTTGAAATCGAACCGAGGCATAGCGCGCGGTTTCGGGTTTGCGCCCCTTTTTTTGGCCCATACACCTGTCTGGCATGCCATTGCCCACGATACAGCTTGCTCGACTCGGTTGCGGCGGCGCATCCAGATGTATTTGGGGTCGTGAAAAACAGCGGCCAAAAGTCGCGACCCGGCGAGATTCCTGTATGCGGGAATGTCTTGCAACAGTTGGAGCATCCGGTCGAGATAACTCCACATCACGACAGCGCCGAACGCGCCGCTGGAAGTCGTGTTTTGCTGTAGCACGTGTTCGAGGTATGCGGCGCGCGACGAAGTGCCCGAGCGTTCTTCCCAAGTTTCCCCAGGCCTGCACAAGAAAAACTCACCCGGCGAGCCGGCTACCTCGGTGCTTCGAAGGATGCTGCAAAGCAAATGCGTACCGCTACGCTGAACAGAAGCGATGATGTAAGAAGTGACGGGTTCCATGTCAATGGCTAGTACAGTGGAGCTAGTCGTTCCGAGTTGGCTGCGCTGAGATGTTTTCCCTGCGGGCGGGGATCTGCCAACAATTTTTCAGGCTGATTCCTTTTTGTAACGTGGTATCATAGCTCGCGGTTCCCGACGAGTTGTGGGCCAGAGGCTATGAAACCGAGGAGTCCTTCCATGGGCGGCAAGGGGCGATTCCCGCCGACGGACTACTGTTTCCATTCCGGTTTCGGCCACTGGCACGGTGGGTATTTCTCTCCATATGATGGAGAGGACAGATCGGATTTCAGGAATTTTTACAATTTAGGGCGCGAATACCGGCTCGAAGCCGCGCGAGAACGGGCAAAGGAGATGGCGGTATTTGGGTTGATTGTTCTGACCTCCGCATGGCCAGTGGTGTACATGGTCGTCACGGTGGTGAAGTTGCTTAGCAAGGGGCGGCCGTAACTGTTTGCCTTAAGTCTTAGTTCGGTCTTGGCCAGAGAAATTCATCGCGGTATTCCGGCGTCTGTTCCGGCGCGAAGCCGTGTCGAGTAGTGTTTTCGGTCACCACGCGCGGGACAAGGAAGTTCAGAAGATAATCTTCGCCACCTGCCTTGGTACCGCTGCCGCTCATTTTGAATCCCCCAAAGGGATGACGCCCGACAATCGCGCCGGTGCATGAACGATTGATATAAACATTGCCTGCCTCCAGTTGAGCTTTGACGCGCTCAATGTTGTCCGGGCTGCGCGAGAAAAATCCGCCCGTCAATGCGTAATCGATGCCGTTCGCAACGTCGAGCGCTTCATCGAGATCGCGCACTTTTAACACGCTCAGTACCGGGCCGAAAATTTCTTCTCGGGCGATGCGCATGTTTGGTTTGACGTCCGTAAAAATGCTTGGCGGAATAAAATAACCCTGCGGCGGGAGTTCCTTTGCTTGATAGGCAAGCGTGGCCTCGCTTTTGCCCACCTCGATGTAATCCAGAATGCGCCGGTAAGCGGCTTCATCGATCACCGGCCCGACCATGATCCCCGGTTCTTCAGGGTTACCAATGCGCAGACTCGCTGCGGCTGGAATCAAGCGTTCCATCACGCGATCATAATTTTCCTCAAGAAGAATCAGACGCGATAGCGCAGAGCACTTTTGTCCCTGATAACCAAACGCGGAATAGATCGAATAGCCAACTGCTTCACCAACATCGGCGTCAGAGTCCACGATCATCGCATTTTTGCCACCCATCTCGCAAATGACCCGCTTTAGCTCGCGCTGACCGGGTCGAGTGATCCCAGCCGACTCCCAAATTTTTAGACCGACTTCACGGGATCCGGTGAACGCGATCAAATCAACGTCTTTGTGGTCGACCAAATGGGCTCCGATCACAGATCCGTGCCCGGACAGAAAATTCAAAACGCCTGGTGGAACGCCTGCTTCCTCGAACACTTGCATAAGCATGACGCCGCACACGATCGATTGCTCGGACGGTTTCATGATCACGGTGCGAGGCCAGTAGTGGTGGTAGCTTTCCTCGCCGGGAACCCGCTGTGTAAGCTTCGGGCGCCCGAGACGGCGCATCTGGTCCGCGTAAAAGCGGCAAAAATCAATCGCCTCGCGGATATCGGCATCTGCTTCCTTCCATGGTTTGCCTACTTCGAAGACTTCAACCGCCGACAGTTCGTATCGGCGCCGTTCCATGATATCCGCGGCGCGCTCCAGCAACCGCGCCCGCTCTTCGACCGATGTGCGGCTCCACTTGCCAAATGCCTCGCGAGCAGCTTTGACTGCCCGTTCCGCTTCGGGAATTCCCGCTTCCGATCCATAACCGACAATCTCGTCCGGAGCGCTCGGATTCACTGAAGGTGTGAGCTGATCGGTCCACACCTTTTCGCCGCCGATGACGAGCGGATATTTTTCGCCAAAGCGATTGCGCACTTCCCGCAGTGCGCTGCACATTTTGTCCTGGCTGTCTTTGTAGACGAAATTCACGAGCGGTGAGTTTCGGTAAACATCGTCCGAAGCAGTGTCAACCAAACCGCTATTTTGACGATGCTGATTTTGCGTGGTGATCGTGGTTTGTGATTTCATCGGGTTCTCTCCATTTAATTTTATTAACTCTCTTGGATCGCGCAGCAATTCTTTCGCCGAGACGTTCTCGGCAAACTTCGCGCGCAGAAATCCTTCATTCGACGTGTTCTCGAGCAGTCGTCGAACCAGATATGCCATGCCGGGAAGCAGTTCGCCGACTGGACAATATTCCCGGACACGATAACCCATTTCGACGAGTGCCCGCTTGATTGGACCGGCCATGCCGTAGAGCAGCTGAAATTCGAAGCGGCTGCGGTCGATCCCGAACTCCTCCGCGAGCGCTTGTGCGTGGGCGATGCTGCGAACGTTGTGCGATCCGAAGGCAGCGGTAACTATCGAGTCATTTTCTAAAAGTAATCGCGTGAGAGTCTCGAAATTCGCGTCGCTCTGCGGCTTCTGAAAATAGACCGGACAAGCCCAGCCGTTCTGGAGCGATTTGGTCGTCTCATAATCCCAGTATGCACCCTTCACGAGTCGGACTGCGAAGCGCGTGCCTCGTTTGCGACCCCAGGCGATCAGGTCGCGCAAATCGCCTTCTGAATCGCGCAAATACGCTTGAATGACGATCCCGGCATGCGCCCAATCTCTAAGATCGTCTTCGGTCAAAAGAGTTTTGAATAGTTCAAGAGTCGTATTTTTGTGCGCGTAACTTTCCATGTCGAAGTTGATAAACGCCCCAAGTTCTCGCGCGCGACGCAGAAACGGCCTGAGCTTGGGGGCGAGATGCGCAATTGCGTCGGCCGGATCGGCTGGATTCATTTGTGAATACAGCGCAGAAAGCTTGACTGAGAGGTTTACGACTGGAAAAAGCTCCGAATTTTTTCCGAGCGGATCGCTCCAGTTCTTTGTTTCCTGCGCGAGTCTCTCCAGCAAATCCAGGTAACGCGCCGCATATTTATCCGCATCCGCTTCGCTTACGACGGCTTCTCCCAAAAGATCGACCGTAAAGCCAATTTTCTTCGCGCGGCGCTTGCGCAATGTAGCCATTACGTCGTCCGGATTTCTTCCGGCGATAAACTGGCGTGCCATTCCAGAAACGTTCCAGCGCAGGAGTGGCCCGCTCACCCACGGAACAATGCGTGCCAGCCGAACACCGCCGGTAACTAGCGGCCCAAAACCGTCATCGGAGAAATACTCGTTCAGGTGCTCGATGATTTCACCGGAGCCGCGCAGCGAGGGCAAGACATCGACAAACCGAAACAGTTGCACCTTGAACTGCTCGTCGCGCATGGAGAGCGCCATTAATCGCTGATACAATCCCGCCTTGCTGAAAAGCGGCTCTGGATGCTTATCGACCAGCTCGAAGATGCGGCTGCCGCGCCGCTCAATTTCGTTTTGGACGGCCGTCATTTACGAAACTAGTCCGCCGCTGTGCGTTAGGCAAAACGGACCCGGCGGGTTTTCGGCGGGTAAAATATTTTCTTAGGGGACACGCTCACTTGGCCGCCTCTATTCGAAAATAAGAATGAAACTGCTGCACGCGATTTGAAGAGCAAATCGAACGAGATTTGCCTGGCAGAGTTCGGAGGCCCAGGGCTCTGAGCTGTCAGGCAATCTCTTTTGTGTTGATTGATGGAGCGCCATGAATTTGCGAGCGATAACGTCGCACCGATTTGCCCGGAGGTCTGGGCCGCATTGCAGGAAGCCAATTTGCAGTACGCGCCATCCTATGGCGAGGACCGCTGGACTGCGCGCGTGTGTGATCGAATCCGTGAAATCTTTGAGACCGACTGCGATGTTTATTTTGTTTTCACCGGCACAGCCGCGAACGCGTTGGCGCTCGCGCAGCTGTGCAACCCATTCCACAGCGTGATTTGTCACCAACATTCTCACATTGAGACCGACGAATGCGGCGCGCCTGAATTTTTCACAGGAGGATCAAAACTGCTTTTGGTCGGCGGCGCCGATGGGAAAATCGACGCTGGCCAAGTCGAAGCGCTGCTTACCCGTCCGAACGACTTGCATTCGCACAAACCGGCCGCGATCAGCATTGCACAAGCGACCGAGTTCGGAACAGTGTATAGGCGCGACGAAATTGCGGCCATCGTTGATCTGGCGCGCGCGCACCAACTGTCCCTCCACATGGACGGCGCCCGTTTCGCCAACGCAATCGCATCGCTTAACTGCGCGCCCAACGCGATCACGTGGAAGGTTGGAGTTGACGTCCTTTGTTTTGGAGGGACAAAAAATGGAGCGACTGCCGGCGAGTTGGTGATTTTTTTCGATAAGAAGATTTCACGCGAGTTTGACTATCGAGCGAAACAGGCCGGGCACCTCGGATCGAAGATGCGTTTTCTCGCTGCCCAGTGGCTGGGGCTCTTGAACAGAGACGCCTGGCTACGGAACGCGCAGCATGCAAATCGGGCGGCGCGCGGGCTTGCGACTCGTCTCCGAATGGAAGCAGGAATCGAGAGCGTATTTCCAGTCGACGCAAACGCAGTCTTTGTGGTGATGGATGAGCGACTGGCCAGTGCCCTCCACGCTCGCGGTTGGCGTTTTTATAAATTTATTGAGCCCGACGTTTATCGTCTGATGTGTTCGTGGTCGACAACCGGGGAGCAGATCTCAGGTCTGCTTGCTGATATTGTGGCGATTAAATGATTGAACAGATCGCGATGGCAGCGCATCTGTAACAGACGAAATGAACATAATGGAACGAGTTTTGCTGATTGCGGCGGTCTTACTTGCTGGATGTGGAACCACCCGCAACGTCGCAGTGACTTCTTACCATGTAACCCGCGACGTTGCCGTCGGCTCGTATCGGGTCGCTACGGCGCCGGTGCATTACGCCCTAAAGGGACGTGGTGAACCAAAGATGGTTGGAACCACAGAGGCAGCGTCATCGGATGTCACCGAGCCCGGTCAACCCGTTTCAACGTCGGAGGTCGCGTCGGCGCCCCGGCGCCACTCGAAGCACCAGGCGGAAAGCAGTCAAAGCTCGGCAAGAATAACTTCGCAGGCTCGCAGCGAAACAACACAGCCAAATCCAAGACCGTCATCTGCGCAAGCTTCATATCCGCAGACGCAATTGCCGACTGCCAAAGCGGTGCCTGACAAGCCTGGGTATGTGTTCAGCCCCTTTGATTCCAGCGGAAGATACGTCGATGTGAGCGGTTACGCGTCCGGAACCAAAGTGAAAGATCCGTGGACCGATAAGATTTTTATCGTTCCGTAAGTTGCGGAACGCACCAGCGGTGGCCTCCCTACCGTTGCTGTACAGTTTGCGGAATGTTACCTACTAGCATGAGAGTGCCATCGCGATTTGCGGCTTGGTGGCTTTTCTGCTGGTTGATTGTTGCCACCGTGCCGCACGGCCTCGGCCAGACGTATCAAGGAAAACAACTCGTCAAAGCGGAACTCCTGGCCGACACGAGCGCGATTGTGCCCGGAAAGGCGTTTACTGTCGGGTTGCTGTTGCGAATGGCTCCAGGCTGGCACACTTACTGGAAATTTTCTGGTGACGCCGGTCTTCCGACAGAACTGAAATGGAAGCTGCCACAGGGCTGGAAAATCGGTGAGATTCAGTGGTCGATTCCATTAAAAACCATCGATCCGGGCGACATTGAGACTTACGGATATGAAAATGAAGTCCTGCTCATGCAGGAAATCACGCCACCGTCGAAGATTGACGAGTCTTCTGTCAAACTTTCTGCGGAGGCAAACTGGCTTGTGTGCGAGAAAATCTGCATTCCTGGGGGTGAAACGTTACAGTTGGAGTTGCCGATATCGACAACCAGCCAGCCAGCGAACACGGAGCTCTTTGCGCGTTATCGCCGTTTGTTGCCGCAAAACTGGCCGGGAGCAGACGCGGCGACTACCGAATGGAGTCGAGCTGGATCTGATCTTCGGCTAAAAGTCGCAAGCGTCGCGCTCGCAAATTATCCCGCAGTCGACTTTTTTCCCTTACCGGAGCAGGGCACCGTGGTCGGTCATCCAACGGTCGAGTCACGCAACAAAAATCAAATTCTCTTCCGCATTCCGATTGAATCGTCAGGAAAGAGTATGTCGGCCATGGCGGGCCTTGTCGTTTTTTCCCAGCAGCCAAACGGCGATGATCGGGCAGCGTGGCAGATTACACCTCCGTCGATTGTTTCGGCGGCTCATCCTGTGCCTGTGCGAGGCATCTTCACTTTTCTACTCTTCGGTTTTCTCGGCGGCATCATCTTGAACCTGATGCCGTGCGTCTTGCCGGTGATCTCGCTGAAGATTTTCGGATTCATTCAACAAGCGGGCCAGAGTCGGCAGAAAATCTTACGGAGCGGCATCGCTTTTGCGCTGGGCATTTTTGCGTGGTTCATCGCGCTTGCGCTGCTGCTGATCGCACTCAAAGCCGTGGGGCGCGACGTAACCTGGGGCGGATTTCAATTTACCAACGCCTATTTCGTTCTCGCGCTGAGCGTGATTGTCCTCGTATTCGCCCTGAATCTCTTCGGTGTGTTCGAAATTTCTTTGCCGCAAAGCATGACGCGCGGCTTGCTCTCGACAACCGAGCGCAAAGACGATCTCGGCTCATTTTTCCAAGGCGTGTTCGCCACAGTGCTGGCCACCCCTTGCACTGCACCATTTCTCGGCACCGCGCTTGGGTTCGCGTTTTCACAGTCGCCCGCCATCATTTTGGCGATGTTCGTGGCAATCGCCGCCGGTATGAGTGCGCCTTATCTGCTTTTAAGCGCTCAACCCGCCTGGCTGCGGTTTCTGCCAAAGCCCGGCTCCTGGATGATGCATGTCAAACAATTCATGGGTTTTCTGCTGCTGGCGACGCTGCTCTTTCTCCTTTACGTGCTCGGCGCCCAGCGCGGTCTGGAAGGAGCGATTTGGGCCAGCTCTTTCCTGCTGGTAATCAGTGTCGCGTGCTGGATAAAAGGCGCGTTTGTTGTGCCAACAGCATCCGCCGCGAAGCGAAGTGTAGCGGTCGTGTTAATGCTCGTGCTCGTGTTCGCGAGTGGCGTTTATTTCATCGGCGACAAATTTTACTCTGCTAGCGTCGCTGCCACCGATTCAGGACTTCGAGGCGATTGGCAGGCGTTCGCGCCCGATCGGTTGCAAGCAGAATTGGAACAAGGCCATCCCGTGTTTGTCGATTTCACCGCCGCGTGGTGCCTTACCTGCAAGTTCAACGAGGCCAACGTTCTTGAAAGTCAGGAGGTGCGGGAAGCATTTCAACGTCGCGGCGTCGTGAAACTAAGAGCCGACTGGACCAACGGCGATCCGGTCATCACAAAATTGTTGCAACAGTTCGGCCGGCCTGGCGTGCCGCTGTACGTGCTTTATCCCGGGAAAAGCGAAGAGCCAATAGTCTTTCCGGAGTTGTTGACCAAAAGCATGGTCCTGGAGAAACTCGAAATCGTCGCGCGCAGAGTCGCGTCACAATAAAATCGAGAGAAATACCTCGGGGTCTGGTGAGCAGCGTGATTCGATGCGCCGACAGAAAAAATGTGGGCGACGATTCGGCGCTTCGTGAATAACCGCACTCGCGAAATCTCCCGCAATCCTCGGCGCGCTCGGCCCGCCTCCGCCCTGGACGGGCTCCGTCGTGGCGCGCGGTCGCGCCCTACCAATCCTGCATTTGAATTTTTGCCAGGTTTCTTAGAAATGTGTTACTTGCGAGAAATTGAACCATCTCAGAAAGTATGTTTCTAACCAATCTATGAACACGAAAATATTGTTATCCGTTGTCACGTCATTGATTGCCACTGCAGTCTACGCTCTCGATCCGCCTCCGGTGGGCAGTGCTGCGCCGGATTTTTCGCTCCAGGACGCGAAGGGCAGCACGCACTCGCTTTCGCAATACAAAGGCAAATACGTCGTGCTAGAATGGTTTAATCCGGAATGCCCATTCGTGAAGAAGCATTACGGCAGCGGCAACATGCAAAAGTTGCAGGATCAATATACGGGCAAGGGAGTGGTCTGGCTGACCATCGATTCCAATGCTCCGGGCACCGAGGGAAGCATAACGCCGGAGCAGGCGCAGAAGATCGCCGATTCGTGGAAAACGCACCAGACAGCATTACTTCTCGACCCAGAAGGCAAAGCGGGCCGCGCGTTCGGCGCCAAAAACACGCCCCACATGGTCGTGATTAATCCGGAAGGAAAAATTGCCTATGAAGGTGCGATTGACAGCAAAGCCTCACCGAACCCGGCTGATATTCCCAGTTCTACCAACTACGTAAAGGCGGCGCTGGACGAATCGTTGGCAGGCAAATCGGTCTCCACGCCACAAACCAAACCGTACGGTTGCTCGGTCAAATACAAATCTTCGTAGACCTGTAGCGGGTGTATAGCCTGCAAAAAGCGTTGTGAGCGGCGGTCGAGCACGACCGCCGCTTTTGTTTACATTTGGCGATCGTGAATATTTCCGGCGAATTCAAAGCATTCGCGACTAGGAACGAAAGCCTCCTGGTTCTGCTACTCTGTTTCCTTGCGGCTCTTCGCGTATTAATTTTCTCAGCCGCCTTTCCGTTTTTTAGCAACATTGATGAAGACCTGCATTTCGACCTAATCACGCAGTATTCGGGGGGACGTTTGCCGCGCGCTTTCGAGCCGCTCAAGGAAAAGAGTCTCAGCTGGATTGTTCCGTACGCCTCACCGGAGTTCCTGTTCACTTCAGATCAGTTTCCGGGCGCAAAATTCCCGCCGCCTTTATGGAAGATGTCTGGCCCCGGAGTTGAGCCGGAGATTGCGGCGACAAGAGCTGCGTGGAGCAGCGAAATCAATTTCGAATCCTCTCAGCCGCCACTTTATTACATAATTGCGAGTCTTTGGTGGTGGATTGGAAAGCACATCGGACTCGCTGGAATCCAATCCTTGTACTGGATTCGCTTCCTGAATGTTCCGCTAATCGCGATCGTGGTTTGGTTGGGCTACATGGCTGCGCGCATAATCGCACCCGAACGCTTGGATTTACATATCGGCGTGCCGCTTCTGCTGGCTTTCATTCCTCAAAATGTGTTTTATGCGATCAACAATGATGTTCTGTCGCCCGTCTGCTTTGGTGCGTTGTTTGTGTGCGTGCTGCAATGGTTGCGAACGAACGCGCCAAGTTTCTTACTGGGAGCATCCACGGGTTTGACGATCGCAGCCACGTACCTGACAAAGCTCTCGAATTTGCCGCTTATTGCAGTCACGCTGGTCGTGATCTTTGCAAGATTGTTACCGGTGATCCGGCGGACGCCACGCAGTGGCATAATAACGCTTGGAGCAGTTGTGATCTGTGCTGCAATCCCGGTTTGCAGTTGGATGCTATGGACGAAGCATCAGTTTGGTGACGTGACCGGATCAACGGCGAAAATTACTTTACTCGGCTGGACACGAAAACCGTTTACGGATTGGTGGCACCATCCGATTTTTACAGTCCAAGGGTTTTGGATGTTCTGGAGA
>QHMR01000091.1:0-1381 GCA_003217875.1 Verrucomicrobiota bacterium | reverse complement strand
CGGCAGTGATTGGATTGCGAAAGAAAAGCGGCTTTTCCACGTTTCAACGGCAGGCAATTGGAATTGCCGTGTTAAGCTTCATCGTATCTGTTGGATTCATGGCGTTGCTTTCAATCCAGTTCGATTTTGGCAACTGCATTAATCCCTCACGGGCGCATCCCTACTTCACGTCAGGTCGATTGCTGAGTGGCGCGCTCATTCCGTTCGCTTTGTTTTATGTGTATGGGATCGCTTATCTCTTCCGACGGACAAATCCTGCCGTCGCGCTGACCGTACTCGGCGGAATCGTGGTGTTTGTCACGACCTCAGAGATTATTACCAGTTCGGCGGTGTTCGCGAGCGCGCACAACTGGTTTCATCGGTAGGCTTGGATTTCAACTCATGCGCTGCCAGCTCGGCTTCGCCTCAGTGAGAGGCGGAACAGGAAGCGCAAGACGGGCATCGGGATCACTCGACTAACAAGCATCGTAACCTTCACAGCGAACCCGGGAATCACAAGCGGACGGTCTGTTTCCAGCGCGGCGAGCGCCTCGCGCACGACTTGTTCGGCCGGAACAAGAAAGAATTTCGGGCCGAGCTTGGGCTGAACGCCCTGGCGCTTGGCGACTTCTTGAAATTCCGTTTGCACAGGACCGGGGCACACAGCGCATATACTCACGCCTGTTCCTTGAAGTTCGGCTCGAAGCGCTTCAGAGAAACTTGTCACATAAGCTTTGGTGGCCGCGTAAACGGCGTCGCCAGGAATCGGGAGAAAGCCAGCCACCGAACTGACGTTTAGAATGGCGCCGCGCCGTTTCGCGATCATCTGCGGAAGCAAATGGCGAGTGAGTAAAGTAAGCGCCACCACGTTGACCAACAGCATTTGCTCGTCGCGAGTCGGGTCACTTGTTGCGAAGGGCCCGGCGTCGCCGAGTCCGGCATTATTAATCAGAAGATCGATAACTACCTGGTCGTGATTGAGAGACTCCATCAACTCCTTCAATTGGGCAAGATTAGCGAGATCGACGGTTCGAATCTGAACATCAAGCTTTGGATGCTGCTGTTGCAGTTCATCACGCAGCTCGGCCAATCTTTCCTCACGTCGCGCGATCAAAATCATAGAGCGCACATGTCCGGCGATTTGCCGGGCAAATTCGCGGCCGATCCCGGCGGAAGCTCCAGTGATGAGAGCGTTACAATCGTCGAGTTTCATGTCAGCTGTAGCCGAGGGCGTTGACCTTGGCCTTTGGTGAGCTGCCCTGCTTTTGATTACCGCCGTCAGCCCCTGCGGCTACAACGGCGCTGCGACGTGGCAAATGCAAGCCTTCTAGTTCCCGTTTCGTGAGTACACGCCAATGCCCTCGCGGCAGATCGGCAAGCCGGAGATTTCCGACTCGGACAC
>QHMR01000204.1 GCA_003217875.1 Verrucomicrobiota bacterium | reverse complement strand
AAAATAGTCCCGTGGTCATTAGGTTGTCGGCGCCGTACGCCAGTAACCCGCCACTTTCAGCCGCGCACAGGTGAAGAAACCAGGCAATAATCGCTGCTGGGCGGCAGAAAAGTCCGACCAACAAAAGAAGTCCCATACAAAGCAAGCAGGCCCAGGCAATAGAAAGCATTGCCTCTTCGCCGATACCGATGTGGCTTCCGAGAGCGACAAGCCATCCAAGTTTCGGGATAAGCGGACTGTCGAAGGAGCTGATGGCCTCTCCCAATTCGCGGCTGACAAGACCTTTGCCAGTGCTAGCAAACAAGTATTGCCAATCACTTCTTAGGAACACCGCATAGAGGACGCCTTGCAAACCCAGGCCGATACGCAACACGGTAAGCCACTTGTCAGTTTCTGGCGGAAACAGAAAGCGCTGCAAACGCGTCCACCATATTTTAACCATGGATTGCACGGATAAAACGGATCAGAAGATGATTCATCAAGAGTTGAACGCGAACATAATCGGGCTACATCAATGAGTGACAGCTTCAGGACTTCCGCGACTGTCTTCCGATCTTATCCGTGCCATCTGTGTAATCCGCGGTTGTTCTATTGCTTCTCCTACTCACGCAGGCTGAAATCGTAACTAAACATTGGTTGGAACGATTCCCTTTTTCCGTGCTCAAAGTCAGTGATGCTAGGCGGATTGACCGATCCGAACGTGGCGCGAATTTTTGTCACGTCAGGGCGCTGCCTCCACACGGACAACGCGAGCATTTTGACCACTACCTCGCGCAGTGGTTCGTAACGGGCGTCCGCCAGTTTGTCTAACAAACTATTCAGACGGAGAGCGGCTGCCTTCCCACTCACATGCGGCGAGTCATATTCTACTCGCCCGTCCTTGTAATACAGTTCCAGTGTTAACCTGCGATCGCCGGGGATGTTCGGCGCAAAAAAAGTGTAGCCCGCCTGAATACCCGCAGCATGCAAATAGGTCGCTATCCCTCGCCGCACCGGACTAGATGCCCCCGCCTGCCTCCCCAGCAGCCATGCTGCAATCAACTCCGCTTTGCGCGCGTACTGATTAAACGCCGGCGGCAAAATAGTAGCGCGTTCAGCGATAAGCCAGAACAGTCCGGCAAAGCATACCGCCGTGATGAGAAGAAAATGTATTCCAAACCAAGCCGCATAAACGCGCTTAGATTTCATCTCGTAGATGCTAAACGCACGTTGCATTTTCGGCGATGATTTTCAGTATTGTCTTCGACACAAGCTTGGATCGAGCTCTCGGAGCTCGATGGCAATGCTCGCCGAAGGATCACCGGTTGCGAGCTGACAACCGCGGCACGCAGCTTTCGGAAAATTACATCCGGCAGAATCCGGTGGCTGCGGGTTTGTGCGAGAAGGCGGAAGACTGACCGTAGATCATTGATCCGTTCGCACAAGATTGGACCGACCTCTCCCGAAGGCGCTAGATGAAAAACCAAGCGGCGAAGCTGCATTTCCAACCCGTTGAAGACAACGCGTTCCACCTTTGAAGAGTACATGGCAAAGCCACTCCCGAAAGTTTCGGGAGTGGCAAATTTATTCCTTAGCGAGCAGCAGGCTTAAAGTGCTGCTGCGATCGATTTCAAGTTCTCAGTCGCGGCCTTACTTTCGCTGGTTCCGGGCAGGACTTGCTCCACGAACCAACCTCCAACCGGTGCGCTGTTGGCGTAAAACGCTGTGGCTTTATCAGTTTGAACGCTCTTCAGGGAAGGAGCCATAAAGTTTTGGTTCTGAGTGGGCGAATGGATTGTTAGAAGGCAAACCCCGATAACTGCTCCTGTTACGAGCATTCCAGTGACCAAGCGTTTGCTGATTTCGACTAAGTGTTTCTTCATATGCTGCCACGCTTAGGCGCGCTGCCGCTTATGTCAACAGCAAAAATTTAACGTCGCACAGTCGTTTTCCATTTTAAACGTAACATGAAGAAGATCTTCTATTCCTCGAAAGCTCCCACAAATCAAAGTTCACGGGCGGCACCTAATACCGCAACGTTCACCAAAGTCCTGCGGTGTGCCGCCTACTTTGGCGCAAGTGAAGCGACGATTCCTTTAAAGCGCGGGTCGCCCCGCAACGGATCCCAGAACGGATTGAGACGCAGATGGCCGTAAGTAACATGGCTCCCTGGCAACTTCATTGCCTCAGTCAATCGTTCAATTGCGCGATCCTTATCACCCGTCCAAGCATAAATAATAGCCAGGTATTGAACCAACATCGCGCCATCGATGGCGCTTTTCCCGACCGGCATCAGCTCGACCGCGCGCTCGCCTTCGCGGAGGGCATCCTGCTTGTTTCCCAGAGCAGCATCAACCACTCCGATCGCGCAAAGAGCCGCTGCGTAGTCGGGTTGTTCGCGCACGATTTGCTCAAGTTCTTTTCGAGCATTGGCAAAGGCGGCACGAGCTGCCGGCTCATCACCGCGAAGCCGGGCGACAAGACCCTGGCACCAACTGTTAGGAAAGGCGATATTTTCGTCGCGGCAGCCACCTATCGGCATAGCTGCCAGTGCATGCTCGGCGGCAACTGGATCCCGCTCGCTTAAGGCAAGCTCGAGCCATTGGATAACGATGGCAGGCACCGCGCTGGGATCTTGCGCCAGGACCGTCTCAATTGTCATGTGTAGCGGTTTCGGATCTGCGCGCCATTGAAGATCAACCCAGGCGCGCTGCACTTTGCTCGTAACATCTTTTGGAGTTATCGCCAGCACGTCGTCAAGGGCCGCAGCCGTTTCTTTGTACCGACGCAAACCTTGGTAAGTAAGGGACACTTGCTGGCGTATGGAAAAATTGCGCGGGTCCAATTCCAATGCCTGTTTAATTTCCTCGAGAGATTTCTCCCAGTGACCCTGCCGCCGGTCGATATAGCCCGCCATCAGAGGAATTCGCGATTCGTTCGGCAACGTCCTCTGAGCGACAGTCAGTTCTTCGCGGGCACGGTCGTAGTTCTGATAGGCCCAATACAGATGCTGACCGAGCGTAAGGTGTGTCTCTCCAGAGTCGGGGCGCAGACGGCGAACTGAATGGATGGCCGTTTCCGCCAATTTGAGCCGCACATCGGTGTGATCAAAGCCGAGGAAATACATGCGGTCGTGCGCTGCCGCGAGCTGACCATAGGCATCAAAAAAGGACGGATCGCGCGCAACAGCTACGCAACGAGATCCGCGGTTGGAGGCTCCTGGATGGCCGCTTTCTCGGTAGATGAGGTTTCGGCTCCAAGCCGATCTGCGACTTTTTGCGCGACCTCGGTTTGCATCGCAAACACGTCATTCGAATTCCGATCGTAGCTCTCAGTCCACACATGAGTGCCGGTGCGCGTGTCCACTAACTGAACATTTAAAAAGATTCTGCCCGCGTTTCTGCGCACGCTCCCCTCGAGCACGTAAGCGACATTCAATGCACGTCCGATTTCCTGTGTATTGTGTGCGCCGCGATATCTTGCCACACTGTTGTGGCTGATCACCTTTAGATCGGACAGCTTCGCCAGCTTGGTCGAAACTCCCTCGTAAACGCCCTCCGCAAAAAATGCATTTTCGTTATCTGGACTTAGGCTCTCAAAAGGCAGGACGGCAATGCCACTCGAGACTGGAGGGGTGGCCATTTCGCCCTTCCAAATCATCACGCCCACTGCTGCTCCCATTACCAGCAAGAGCGCCGTCATTCCTGCAAAAGCTGGATTGCGTCGCGACCAGCGCAACGCGCGCACCGGCGCTGAAACAGGACGCGCAATGATGGAATGGCCTGCCAGCCACCGTTCAAGGTCTTCGGCCAGATCGCCGGCGGAGCGGTAACGCGCAGTTGGTTCGCGCTCCAGACATTTTGCACAAATGGTCTCCAGATCGCGGTCGAGAGTCGGGGCGAGAGACCGCAATTTCGGGGCCGGCTTTTCCGCGGCTTGTTGAATCACAGCAAGCGCGTGCTCGCCCAGGAATGGCGGCCGGCCGGTGAAAAGATAAAACAAGATTGCCCCAAGACTATAAACGTCCGCCGCAGGTGTGATTTTGCCAGCCGACCCGCTTGCTTGTTCAAGAGCGATATAGCCGGGCGTGCCGAAAATCGCCAGCGTCTGCGTAAGCTCGCTGGTAGCGTCGAGCCATTTGGCCAATCCGAAATCGCTCACGAGCGGTTCGCCGCGCCCGTCGAGCAAGATATTCGCGGGTTTTAGATCACGATGAAGAATTCCTCGCGCGTGCGCATACTGGACGGCGCGCGCGACCTTTGCCATTAACGCCACGATTCGCCGCGGTTCACGATGCAGAGCTGGGGCGGCCTCGTGCAGGCTGCCGCCAGCCGCAAATTTCATGCTGAAAGAGGGAAGGCCGTCGTCGTTGTCGCCCACTTCATAAATGGGCAGAATGTTTGGATGATCGAGCCTCGCCGCAGCTTCGGCTTCACGCCGGAAACGGACCAGTGTCTCCTGCGAATCGGCGTGATAACTCAAAATGCGCTTCAACGCGACGATGCGCCGCGAGTGCCGTTGACGCGCGCGATAAATAACGCCCATCCCGCCGCGGCCGATCTCTTCGAGGATTTGATAGTTGCCAAGTCGCCAATCGGCATCCCGCACATCGATCTTGCCAAGCATGTCTTCGAGCGTTTCAGGATTGCAAGTGTCACCTCCCAGACCTTCATTCAGCAAACAGTTCAAACAGAGACCGCGCGCGACACGCGATGTTGATCCACATTCTGCACACGGGGCCGGTTCTTTCCGGCGCCGGGCGGAAGAAGAAACGGGAGGGGGGTTCATGAAATGCTAAAAGTTACTGGGGCGAATGGAGAGGTGTGAAGTGTGAATCGTCAAACGCTAACATCGCAAAATCGTAAAAATCGTTTAATCACCTTAATCATCTTTCCGCGCTCAACACCGAACACAGATAACGGAGTTCGTCCTCGATTTCGTCGGTTTTCTCGACGGTTCGGGCAACTTCTTCGCGGACCAGCGCGCGATAGCGTTCGCGCAATCGATGCACGAGACTTTTCGTAGCCACTTCCGACAGGCCGAGCGTTTTTGAGAATCTGGCGCAGGAAACATTTTCCCGCTCGCCCGTGAGACAAACGCTCAACACATCAAACACGCGCCTGCGGCCACGCTTTTCACATTCATCGCCCAAGCGCCGCAACGCGCGCTCGACCACCGTTGCCGCCCAGCGCACGTCAAAAATCCGTTCCGGCGACCAGCTCTCCGATTCCTTCGTTGGAATCCACAACCTCGATGGCGCCTCTGCCATCCATTCGTCCCACGAAACAAATTGCACGTCGCCACCGCGTTTTCGCGCATGACGCTTCTCAGCAGCGTCACGCAGGAAATCCTTTAACGCCTTGAGCACGATCGAACGAAACCGTCCCCGATTCCGATCGGCATGCTGGAGAAGACGGCCTTTAAGCACCATGACAAAAAAATCCTGGGTCAAGTCCTGTGCATCGGGCACGGAATGACCCTGGCGGCAGATAAAGGCAAAAACCGGTCGCCAATAAATCTTGCTGAGCTCGGCAAGCGCTTTGCGGGTCTT
>QHMR01000147.1 GCA_003217875.1 Verrucomicrobiota bacterium | reverse complement strand
ATCTTCTCCCCAAACACACCGCGCTGAATTTCGACCCGCGTCGGCGCGGCCTTGCCTGGCGGGGAATAGTCCACATGCGCAGGCTGTTTCTCCAATTGCGCCAGCGCGTTGTTCCAGTCATCGCGGATTTGCTGGAAAGCCGCATGACACCTCGCGTCTCGTCCGCATTCGCCCAACAGGAGGTCCATTGCGCGCGCTGCGGACTCGGAGTGGTGTAACGGCACTTTCAAATCAGTCGGCGCGACGCCCAGCAGGATGGCGGTGCGCACGTGATCCGGATGTCGCCGCATGTAAATCAACGCCGCCTGCGTTCCGTACGACGCCCCGAAAAGGTTGATCCTGTCGTAACCGAGCCACGCGCGCACGTCGTCCAGGTCATCCATCGCGATGGACGTTGTGTATTTAGTCAGGTCTGCGCGGTTCTCGAGCGCTTGACGCATTTGCTTGACGTAACCGACTGGAAACATCTCGCTCAGGTAGTAGCTCGGCGTTTTCTCCCGCGGAATTGAAAGGCGATTTGATTTTCCGGTGCCGCGCTGATCGACACACACCACGTCGTGCTGGTGGCGATACTCTTTACCTGGCCCGGCATAGAAATCTGCTCGCTCAGCGGACGATGCGCCCGGGCCGCCCGCCAGATCGAACACCGGCTCCGCTTTCGTGTTTTGATCGAGCGCCGGCAGTACGACGATATTTAGATCGATGGTTCGACCCGTGCGCGTTTGCCGGTTTTCAAAAACCGTCAACTTTCCGCAGAACAATTCCTCATCGATTCCAGCCAACCGACAAGGCTTCAACTTTGCCAAGCCACCCGGCAGGCGATGCTTCGTGCAACCGCCTACATCGACCAGAACCAAGGCGGTGCTGGTCGTCATCAGCAAGATGGAACAAACGCAGCGGAATCCGCGCACGCGCGACCTTATTGCGCATGTCGCAGCGGACCGCTGCCGAACGTCGCGGCTTCCCAACGACTTTCCTCGCTGTCGCGAAAATTATTTGGCTCGGCGCGCAACTGTTGAATCCGAACCCGAGGCGAGCTGCATCTCAACAAACAACGATCGTTATGATTTCGGATTTCAAATTTGCTGTGCGGCAGCTGCTCAAAGCGCCGGGATTTACAACCGTGGCGATGTTGACGCTTGCGTTAGCAATCGGCGTTAACTCGGCCATTTTCGCGCTGATCAATGGAGTGGTGCTGAAGCCGGTGGTACCCGTCCGGCCTAACGAAGTCGTGAATGTGTTCACGGCCCGACAGAATGCCAGCCACGATTATCGCCAGTTCTCCTATAACGAATACCGCGAGCTGCGCGAAAACGGTGGAGACGTGTTTGTCAATGTTGCCGCGCTCGAGTTCGCCGTCGCGGGTATCGGACGCGATCACGACATGCGGCGCAGCTTCGCTTTTCTGACTTCGGAGAATTATTTCCCAATGATGGGCGTGCAGCCGTTTCGCGGCCGGTTTTATGACGCCGAGGAATGTAAACCGAATGCGAACATGGCTGTGGTCGTGGCAAGCTACGGTTTTTGGAAGCGCAACGGCGGCGGCAATGATTTTGTCGGCAGCACGCTTCACATCAACGGGCAGCCTTACACCGTCATCGGCATCGCGCCGGATGGATTCAGCGGCGCGAACGCCTTGGTCGCGCCCGATATCTGGGTGCCGCTCGGCATGCGTTCGCAGCTCGGGTCGGCCTTTGGCGATTCCGAAACGACGCATGACCTGTTGAACCCAAAGAATTACACGTTCAATCTCACGGCGCGGCTGCGCCCCGGCCTGACGATGGACGCGGCGAAAGCGCGTTTGCCGGTCCTGGCGCAACGATTGAATGCGGTCCAACCGGAGGGCAGCGAAGGTGCGCGGGAGTTACAAATTCAAACGCCGTCGCGATTCAGCCTGAGCACGCAACCGGAGGACGACGGCCCAATCACGCTGATCGCGACATTGCTCATGGCGATGGCCGGAGCGGTCTTGCTGATCGCGTGTTTAAATCTCGCGAACATGCTGCTAGCGCGCGGCACCTCGCGCTCGAAGGAAATCGCGGTCCGTCTGGCTGTCGGCGCGTCACGCTGGCAAATTGTCAGGCAACTTTTGTGCGAAGGATTTCTGCTTGCCGTTTGCGGCGGCGCCATCGGCCTGATTTTGAGCGTCTGGTGCAACGATCTTTTACTCCAACAACTGCGCGGTCTGCTTTCGTCCGTGAATTTTTCTTTTGTCGTCAAACTGCGTCCGGACGCGGCGGTGCTTGCGGTGACATTCTTCTTTTGCCTCATTGCAACAATGCTTTTCAGCCTCGGCCCGGCGCTGAAGGCAACAAAGGCCGATCTCGTTAATGACCTCAAAGAACAAGTAGGCGAGCCGGCGCGCATCGGGCGTTTGAGTCGTTTCTTTGCGCCGCGTCATATTTCGGTAATGGCGCAAATCGCGCTCTCGCTCATGTTGCTGTTCGCCGCGGGATTGGCGATCTCATTACTGAGTTCGATTTCACTTTGATTAAGAAAACGCCTGCTGATTCGCGGCGATTGATCTTCGACATGGTGCGGCGCGCACGAGAGTTGCCCGGCGTAACCGCGTCCGCCGTCGGCACCATGCTGCCGTATTCCGATTTCACGAGCGCCCGCCGCGTTCTGCGCACAAAAGACGCCATGCCTAATGATCCGAAGGCACCGGATCCAAGCGTCAATTCGCTCTACACCGCGATTACGCCCGGTTACTGCGACGCGCTGGGCATAAAACTGCTACGGGGCCGTGATTTCACTCAGGACGAATGCGAAAACAAAGAGGCGCGCCGCGTAGCGATCATCGACGAAGAAATGGCGAAAAAGCTTTTCCCGAACGAGGAGCCGATCGGTCAACATATCCGCTATACGCAACCTCCGAAGGACGGCTCGCCTAACGATATGGAAATAGTCGGTGTCGTGAGCAAGCATCGGCATAGCGTTGAGAACGATTCCCTTGTTTGCCGTTTATTCGTGCCGTTGGCGCAGGGATACAGCGGCCAGACCTATCTGCATGTGCGGCTGAACACGCAAGATCGACGTGCCGTCGTCGCATTCATACCGACGCTGCGACAAACGCTGCGCGAGATCGACCCCGAACTGCCGCTGCTACAGATGACCGCGTTTGTCGACTTGATGGAAAAATCGCCCAACCTTTGGATTGTCAAACTTGGGGCAACTCTTTTCGGGGCTTTTGGCACAATCGCACTGCTGCTGGCTGTCGTGGGTGTTTATGGTGTGAAAGCTTATGCCGTCGCGTGCCGGACCCGCGAAATCGGAATCCGCATGGCGTTGGGTGCACATCGGCGCGACGTATTCACCCTGATTATGCGACAAGCCGCGATGCAGACGGCGCTCGCCATCGGCATCGGTCTTGTTCTTTCGTTGGGTGCAGGGCGCGTCCTGGCCAAAATCTTGTATCAAGTAAGTCCGACCGATCCATTGGCGCTCGTCAGCGCAAGCTTGCTGCTCGCCAGTGCGGCGCTTCTTGCTTGTTTCTTGCCGGCGAGGCGCGCCACTCGCGTGAATCCGATGACAGCGCTCCGAGCCGAATGACTCTGACTGCCGAAGACTCGTCAGCGGAGTTGAAACAATTCAGGACAAGTCCTGGCTAACCTTCGGTTCAGCCGGTTTTCGCTTCGACTTCGTTGCCGATCTTTTGCGCGTGCGCGGCCGCTTTTGAGTGGCGCTCCGTTTACGAACAACGGATGTGGTCTTTTGTTGTGCTCCCGACGCGGAGGTTTGTCGCCGCCGCGATTCTTCGCGTTCCTTACGCAGCTTCCTTTCGTCCAGATACCTTCTAAACCTCTTATAAGCAAAACCGCCGCCGAAGCCGGCAGCAGCAATTGTCAGTGCAGCTGCCATCTTAACTGGCCCGCGGCCCGGTGCCATGTGCCATGGACATTTGGCCAGTGGATACCTATCCGGAAGATAGAACCCACATCCAGGTGAAGTACACTTACGCGCCATAATTGGTTATGTCTTTTAAGGGGACGCGACTGCTAAAGCTCTACTAGGCCTGTCCGCGCTGACAAGT
This sequence comes from Verrucomicrobiota bacterium, assembly GCA_003217875.1. Lineage (GTDB taxonomy): Bacteria > Verrucomicrobiota > Verrucomicrobiia > Chthoniobacterales > UBA10450 > Udaeobacter. The sequence goes on along the minus strand of QHMR01000147.1, from coordinate 2,936 downwards.
TAAATCGCGCCCGGCTTGCAGCATAAGCCGCTTACGATGCATCAGAAACGAGGCTCTGGGTCTTGAATGCGTGTCTAGCGTGAGCGCGTTTGCGTCGGTTCGTGCTACCATCAGCGGTGCCGATCATCCTTTTCGCACTGCTGGTTTTTGTTCTGCTCGCGTTGGCCGGCGTGGTTTTGCTTTCCCTTGCTTTGCGCTACCGCGCCGGCACTGCTCGACGGCAAGCACGGCGCTGGGCCGCCAGCCTGAATGTGTGGGTGACCAGCTTCTCGGCCGTTTTCTTTCTCTCCTTCACCCTGCTGCTCTCGTTTTGGATCGGATCAGCCTTTCGATTTGCCCTGATCGGTTTGGGTTTTGGAGCCATTCTCGCCTTGCTCGGTTTAGCGATGACTCGTTGGGAAAGCCGATCCGAAGGACTTTTCTACACTCCGAGCCGGTGGCTCGCAGTTGTCGTCACATTGGCAATCGCAGCACGTTTTATCTACGGCTGGTGGCGCGCCACCCACTCCGGCAGCAGTGCTCTCGGGGATCAGCATTGGCTGATCACGGCCTCCGGAACGCAGCTTTCCCTGGCAGTCGCTGCCGGATTGATCGGTTACTATCTGTTGTACTCCATTGGAGTGCGCCTGCGACTTACACGCCACGAGCAACGGCGTGAAGCCTAGGGTGCGACGTGTTGCGGCTCCGGCAGATAGAAAAAGAGAATCCCGAGAATCACGTAGACCGAGAGAAGTTGTATGCCTTCGATCCAGTTCGTCTCGCCGTCTTCGCTGATCTGAAACAGGATGTAGACCGACGCCACAACCGCCAAAACTTCCGGCACCGTGAATTCCAAGTCCATCGGCCGCCCGAAAAGATAGGAGAGAAAAATCAGCACGGGCGCGACGAAAAGCGCGATTTGCAGACTGGAGCCGATCGCGATGCCGACGCTCAGGTCCATCTTGTTTTTCATCGCCATGAGGATGGCGGTGGAGTGCTCGGCCGCGTTACCCACAATCGCCACCACGATAACACCGACAAACACCTCGGTCAGGCCGACGGAGTCCCGGACGTTTTCGATCGTGCCGACGAGAAACTCTGAGAGCAAGGCGACCAAGGCGGTAGCGATGAGCAGGATGGTAATGGCCTTGCCGCGCGACCATTGCCTGCCCCTTTCTTCGACATGTTCTTCAGCGCTTCGGAAGAGATGCTTGTGGGTCCGGAGCGAGAAACCGAGCATGCAGAAATAGGTAAGGAACAAGACAACGGCGATGGCCAGGGAGAGCTTCTGCTCGACCAGCGGGCTCCAGCCGCCAGGACTCGAGTGGGCGGTGAGGTGAAAGACCGTCGGGATGATGAGACCGATCGCGGCCAGCGAGAGCGAGATGGCGGAAGTGCGCGCTGCGGTGCCGTTGAAACGCTGTTCTTTATATTTAGTGCCGCCGAATAGAATGGAGAGGCCGAGCACCAGCAGCACGTTACCGATGATCGATCCTGTAAGGGAGGCTTTCACCACATTGGTCAGACCTTTGGAAAGAGCGATGCCGGCGATGATCAACTCCGCGGCGTTTCCGAAAGTGGCGTTGAGCAATCCTCCCAAGCGCAGTCGGACTGATACCCCCGGGCCAGAAGCGCAGAAGCATCGCGAGCGGAACGAAGATAAGAAGCCAGTCGAGGGACGGTTTGAGTTTCAAAAGTCTGGGAATTTCGCGACTTGCCTGAGCTAATCAACACGTCTGTCTTCCGCACAGCTGGTTTGAATGCTTGTCGAGGGTGAGCACGCGCAAACAGAGACCGGCAAATTCTGGCGCGAGCACAAAGGCGTTCCATGGCGAACGCGATAGTTGCCCAAAGCTCCGGCGAGGCGCAGTCGTCAAGTGTGACAGGTGGTTTCGGCTGATCTCTGACTTCGTCGCTATTTCCCGGATCTGTGCGATACTCTTAGATGTCTAAACGATGTGCTATCTCTTTCACACGTCGCGCGCCTGACAACATTACCGAAGAGCTGATCGCTGTGCTTTCGTCGAAGGCCTCTTTCGAATTCAAGCCGTTATTCGAAATTATCCTGCTCAATCTCCGGGAGCGAAACGCAGCCAGTGGCGGCGAAGAGATGCTGCGCTTGCGTGCCTATGAAAAGCTTCAGCGCCTTGTCAACCGGGGAGCGGTCAAACGGACAGTCACAGGAATCACGAAGAAATACAAAGGCATCGCTACGCGAATGGTTGTGCTGCGCGCTGAGATGAAAGCTTTGCGTGTCGCCTGCAACCAGCGCGCTCGCGCCAAGGCTGCTGCTGCGGGCTAACTCCGCTTGAGCAGCTACAACGCACTGTGGCGAACTTTTTCGTCGATCGCCAGGTAATCGTACCTGGTCACACCGGGACGAGCAGACGTCGATCTTACGTTGTGATTTCGTTGGATCGTAAGCCGCTTACGATGGATGAAAGAAGCGCCGCTGTAGGGGTGGCTGTGTCAGCCGCAAAGAGTCACCGCTGCGGCGATTGGTAGACTTGCGACGTGAAATTTCGCGTCACGATTGAACCAGACGAAGACGGCGTATTTGTCGCTGAATGCCCGGCTTTGCCTGGCTGCATCTCGCAAGGGAAAACTCGTGACGAAGCAATGGTGAATATACGTGACGCCATTCAAGGCTACGTCGAAAGCTTGAAGAAGCATGGTGAACCAATTCCGGGCGCCATCACTGAGGCTGTTGTCGAAGTCACCGTGTGAGCCGTTTGCCTGTTTGTTCAGGCGCAGATGCGGCCAAAGCTTTCGGCAAAATTGGCTACACATTCGATCATCAAACCGGAAGCCATATCATTCTGCGACATTCGTCCGGGCGCCGGCTACAGTTCCAAACCATCGCGAGTTGGCCAAAGGAACGCTGCGTGCGTTAATCCGGGAAGCTGGCTTAACGAAAGAACAATTCGCTGAATTACTCTGAACATATTCGAAAAAGC
>QHMR01000146.1 GCA_003217875.1 Verrucomicrobiota bacterium | reverse complement strand
TCCTTCGTACGAGGTGAGCCCGAGAATCGCATTGAGCGCAGTTGTCTTGCCTGCACCATTCGGACCGATCATTCCGAGGATGCGACCTTCTTCGACATGCAAGTCGATGCCGTCCAATGCTACAGTTGCGCCGAACGTCTTGCGAAGACCGCGTGCTTCTATCGTCGCCATGGCATTAACGTTTTTTCGATGACGAGCGGCGCGCTGCTGCGGCATCCAGCTCTCTTTGTGTGAGACCGAGCCTCTCGATCTTTTCCGCGATCCGCGGCCATTCGTCGGTTAGAAATTTCTGGCGTTCGCCTTTCAGCAACTGATCACGCGCACCCGGTTTCACGAACATACCGAGGCCGCGCTTCATCTCGACCAAGTTCTCATCAACTAATTGCTGATAGGCTTTCAGCACCGTAAGCGGATTGACCCGAAACTCGGCTGCCACAGTGCGCACGGATGGCAGAGGATCGCCTTCATTGAGCACGCCATCGAGAATCATATGCACGCCCCGATCGCGAAGTTGGCGATAGATTGGTTGAGTGTCATTCCATTCACGATTCATTCGGTGCTCCAAACAGCCCTTTTGCCGAGCGCGAGCGGACCGGCTTCGATTGAGCGCTGCATCTCATATAGTGATATAGTTAAGTATAACACTATTTCACGCGCAAACTCTTTTTTTCAAAATTTTTCGAGGCAATTTCTTTCGCTCGAATGTGAAATCTTTTTTCGATTGAAAAATTGGTGATCGCGAAACTGCGATCACATCCGCGCGAGGCGCGCGCACTCACCCGGCTTACTTAGATTCCGCTTGAGGCAATGGTAGAGAAGCTTGGCCGAACACGTAACGCCAGCCCGCTGGAGTGCGGACATAAGTGTCGCTAAACCATAATTTGTAATCCGCTGGTTTGCCTCCCTGCACCGCCTTGATCCAAAGGAGAGCAGTCACGACTGCAGTGTCGCCCCACACTCTGACTTTCTGTGTTCCAGGTTCCTCGTCCTGACGTTCGTAGGCGACTTCCTTCTTTCGAGCTGATTCGATCAGATCGGCTTTTCTGGAAACTTTGCCGCGCCCGGTCACCAGGACGAAGTCGTCGGCCAAAATCTGATCCATTGTAGCAGCATCGTTGGATTTAACTGCGGCTTGATATTTCGTATCCAAGGCGGCCACAGTCTTTACGTCTTCCTCTGGAGAGGCATTCAAGTCATTCGTCGCGGTGCCTAACGATAACGCGATTAGCATCAAGATCAGCTTTCCATATCCCGACAGCACTTGGATGAGATCGCGCGTATGTGGAGTGAATGAAGTCATAATTTTTATTGAATGATGTCCCCAGACTTGGCCACTTCCACCTTGGTCGTCTTCCAACTGATCATGAGGCCAGGGTTAGTGAGCAGATCCCCCGAGACATTGTTGCAGTCATGTTCGTGATAACTTTCCTCGAGCCAATTCAGCACTTCAATTTTGTTACTAAGCCCAAGCAAGCTTTTCTTCGAAACAATCTCCGGTCGGTTAGGTGACGCCTGTTTGTTCAGCCAACTTCACTAACGTGAACAATGCGTGATTCACCGGCACGGGGATACCAAGCTCCTCACCGCGACGGGAAATGTAGCCGTTGAGTGCATCGATCTCCGTCGGCTGGCCGCGGTTCAAATCTTGCGCGGTTGAAGAGAACGCGTCTGCCATTTGCGTTGCAAGCTCCATCGCTGCCGCCATTCCGGATTCGCGATCATCGACACCCGGCAAAACGACGCCAGCCGCCCGAGCTACCGCCAGCACTTCGTCCACAATCTGTTCCATCAGTTTTTTTGCATCGTCACTTCGCGCAATTTGGCCGTAACGGGCGTGGCCCAACGCGGAGATCGCGTTCAGTGCGCAATTACGAAGGAGCTTCAACCATAGCTCGCCTTCGATATTGTCGGAGATTCGACAAGATATACCTGCACGGATAAACGCGTCGGCTACTTTCGTTGTTCTTGCCGACGGTGGACCAATGATCAAATCACCGCGCGCAAGATGCTTCACGCGACCGGCTTCTGGCATCGATACGGCGACGTAAACCGCAGCCGGTAACACGACCACATTTGCTGCAGCGCGAACCCGATCCGCATTATCGACGCCGTTCTGCAAGCAAACCACGGTGGCGTCCGGCGGGAGGAATGGAGCCATTTGTTTCGCGGTTTCCGAAGTGTCGTTTGCTTTGACGCAAAATAGAATCAGCGAGCAATCTCGAACCGCGCTGATTTCGGTTGTTGCTTTGGCCCTGATTCGCTCCTGGCCTTCCGATTTATCCAAAACAAGCCCGCTCGCATTAACTGCGTCAACAAAATGGCTTCGCCCAATCAGTACCACCGGCGCGCCCGAGCGGGCGAACAGGCCACCGAAGTAGCCACCGACAGCACCCGCGCCTACGACTGCAATCCGTGGCCACTGTTGAAGTCGAGTCATCGGCTGATCCATTTCTGCAGTCCGCACAGTCTACCCGAGATGTCCGCGCGCGTCAGCGACCTGCAAAGCCTTGACTGTTAGTCGCGATTTTTTCTGTTGATTCGAGCTATCCTTTCGGAGGGACGATCTCAACGACACTGGCAAAGGCTTCGGTGTGCCAGTGTCTTCGCGTCTCCCACCATTGACGAACGCCATCGTACGCGAGGAAGTCGCTCATGGTCCGATCGATCTCATCCCACAACTCTGCAGAAAGTATCCCTTCGCGACGAGAGTAATACATCCCCTCGAAATTCTTGAAGAAACGATTTTGGAACGCGCTAAATCGCAGTTTGGAGATTGCATCGAGATCGTTGAAAGAGTGCACTCCACGAAGAAAAAGCCCAGTGAACTCCGCGTTCTCGTGCAACGCCTTTGTCAGATCGCCCCATTGAACTGTGAGAGCATTCACTGCCGCCTGGCGGCGTTCCCTGGTCTGTTCGCGGATCTGAATAGCGAAATAAATGAGGGAAGGAATCCCGAAGAAAACCGCGGCCAATTGGCCGATTGCGGTAAGCATTTGCCAGTTCATGCGCTATTTCGGCTTGGATTCGCGCGGCGTGATACCTAGCGCTTTTTCAATCGCCACCGGGTCGTAAACTTTTCCGCCCTTGATGACCGTGGTGATGTTGTTGATGTCCCGGATGTTTTTCGTTGGGTCGCCATCCACGAGGATCATGTCAGCCAGTTTCCCCGGCGCAATTACGCCGCGGTCTTTGTCCACGCCCATGACGAGAGCGGGCGTCCAAGTTGCCACGCGCAAAACTTCAGCCGGAGCGATACCGGCACGCGCATAAAGCTCGAGTTCGTGGTGGAGTGTGTATCCCGCCAGCGCATCGGTTCCCGGAATCATCGTCACGCCCGCGTCATAAATTGCCGTAAGCAAGCGCAACATCGCCGGGAAAGCATCGCGATAAGCTGCCTGTTTGTCTGGCGGAACCTCGAGTGCACCGCTCCGCATCGCGCGCCGCACCTGCGGTGGAAAACGAGGCACGATTTCTTCCAGTCCGGGCGTAATTGCGCCGGGATCGCCGCAAAAAAGCGCTTCAAAGATGTTTATCGTCGGATCGAGCACGGTGTGATGGTCCTTGAGAAAATTGATGAACTCGCCCACTTCGGATTTGTCCGGAGTAAATTCGCGGGCGCGCTCAGCGACTTTTGTGAAACGATCGCGGTTGCGCGTTTCTTTCACTTCAGGAAATAGAAAATTCAGCACGATGAAATTGAGGTGTTGAATTTCATCAGCGCCGCCGTCGACGAATTCACGTGCCGACATAAACGCGGGCACATGCCCACTTACCCGCAATCCTCGTGCGTGAGCGTGATCAGCGATGATCGGAACCAGCTCCGGTTTAATTGAGGAGTAAATCTTGATTTGGGCGTAGTCGTGGTCAGCATACCAATCGACGTCCTTAATCGCCTGCTCGACGCTGTCGACCCGCATCTTCGTAGGACCTGCGAATTCTCCAGTACCATCGATAATGCCGGCTTTCAGAACGCGCGGGCCTAGCTCAGTGCCGTTGTCGAAGCGCGCGACGCGTTGAAGAAATGTCTCGGTATCATTCGCCATGTCGCGGGCGCTGGTCACGCCATTGGCAAGGTCGAGTGCCCCATCGTTTTCGCTGAAATGCTGGTGATTGTCCCATAATCCCGGCATCAGGAACTGATCGTGCGCGTCGATGATCTCGGCGTTGGCAGGTGGCTTAACTTCGGCGTCCGGTGCGACACGAACAATGCGCTCGCCGCTCACGACTACACTTGTTGCTGGTGTGACGCGAAGATCGCGCGGATCGAACAATCGCGCGTTGCGAATAACGAGGTCGCCACGCGGGATGTGCGCGAGTGCGCGGGCAATACGTTCCGACCACGCAGCATCGGTTTTTTGTTGCGCGTCAAGCAACTGGGGGATCGCAGTCTCGAATCCATCTGGCACTACCGAAAACCAAGGGGACACGGATGCCGATGTGCCGTTGTGATCTAACCAGATCGGTTGCGGCGAAAACCCAAGGCCGGTGATGCGGTATTCGGTTAGCCTCGTAGTGCCGGAATTTGCTTGTTCAATTGTTGCCTCGCCGGCAGGCAAGAGTGCCAGCTTGTGGTTTGGTGCTTTCAACAGCGCGCGAGCAAGCACACCGAATAATTCCGGCGGCGGATTCATCGGCAGATAGAAAGCTTCGCCCGTGATGGCCTGCTCGCCTTGTTCGCTGCGATTCTTCCAACTCGCTCGACCATTCTTTGTCTCGAAATGCTCTTCGATCGGCGCCTTCATGTAATCATTCCCGCGGCCGTCGTATTCGATCGGCACACCGGCACCGTCGAGTTTCCAAGTAGCAATGATGTGATCGCCGCGGCCCCGATCATTAAAGGAATATTCAGCCCGGATCGCACCGTCGGCCTGGCGCTCCACGGTTTGGGTGCCGGCCGCATTGCCCTGAATCAAAATTCTATCGGTATGTTTCGCCGAGGACACCGGTTGAAACGCCGGCGCCAGTCGCAACAACTGGTAACCAAGCAGGCCGAGCGCAATAACCGCGACGGCGATAATGAATGCGGCAAACTTCCGTTTGCTCCAGTAAGGAAGGACCTCGCCCGGCGAAAGGTCCGCCGTTCGTTTCATTCCCTCCGGCGTCATTTCGAACGACCACGAAATTGTGACGGCAAAAATGAACCCGAGCGCGATCAAGATGATGAACGCCTTCAACATCCACGACGGCGCGTCGAAATTCGGCAAGAGAATCCACGCGACCTCGATCAGCAGCCAAGCGACGACGCCATAAACGAGCGCGACTTTATCAACGTGGCGCCGCTTCAGTTCAGAGAACAAAGAAGGCTTTCCAGTCATGAGGCTGCAGGTAAACCGAGTTTGGCGAGCAAGTTCTTGTACCGCGGGTCGCTGTGCAAGCTGTGCAACAGCGGATCTACCAAAAGCGCCAACATGCCGGTGTCGTGATTATCGAGCGCGATTTGCAGCCACTCGAAAGCTTTATCTTTCTCGCCACGCACTGCGTAAACCTCAGCGATTTGGTAGGCCAAATTATCCCGACCGTTGGCGATGAGATCAGCCAGCGCCGCGTCTGCCGCCTGCCGATCGCCACGCACGTATTGCGCGAGCGCGAGCTCGAAACGGCGGTAGCCTTCGTCGGGCTCAAGTTGAGCTTCACGTAAGGCCGTCTCGCGATCGCCCCGCAGCACAGCGGCCACCACCTGCCATCGATGACTGGAAGCAGAGGTGGGCTGCAACTCTGCCGCTTTGCGTGCAGCGGCGTCTGCCTCATCCAGTTTTCCC
>QHMR01000090.1:20103-33652 GCA_003217875.1 Verrucomicrobiota bacterium | reverse complement strand
GCACTCGATGGCGCAGTGATCGGACGCGATGTGCGCTTTTTCGATTACAGCTACTACGGCAGCGGCATTCCGGGTGATGAGCTGACCGTCGCGTTTGCGGAAAATGCGCTGAGCGTGATGGAAAGCCTCGGTGCGACTGTCGTTGACGTTGATACGGGGGACGTATTCGCTTACACCAATGACGAGTTCACTGCGTTGCTGTATGAATTTAGAGCGCAAATCGCGGACTACCTCGCGACGCTCACGCACACCGATATGCACACTTTAGCCGACCTGATTGCGTTCAACGACGCGCATTGTGTGCAAGAGATGCCCTACTACGACCAGGACGTATTCTTATTGGCGGAACAGTTCCCAGGTTATCCGAACGATCCCGCCTACATCGCCGCGCGAACGCATGCCCGCACTGCTGCGCGCTCTGGCATTGATAGTGTAATCAACTCGGGTGTCGATGCGATCGTCGCTCCGCACTTGACTAACTCGACCGGACCCGCAGTGGCGGGTTATCCAAATTTATCGATACCGGTGGGCATTCGCGATAGCGGCCGGCCGGCGGGAATGCTCATGTACAGCACTTTCCTGCATGAACCGCAGCTAATCGGCTTCGGCTACGCGTTGGAGCAGGCACTAAATGTGCGGAGGCAGCCGCAATTCCTCGGCTCGGTGATTCCGATCCCGAACGGCGGATTTTGCACCGGCCACCAACGTGGCAGAGCACATCTACCGCACGGCAAGATCTTCTAAGATCGCGACGCTTCAGTCTTGAGCACGCGAGCAGAATGACCATTCTGCTCGCGTGACCATCTTTCTGGGCTGCGGCTTTGCGGCGAAGTATCGCGAAGGCGGCGGAAATTTTTCCGTGCCGCTGCAATGGATGCTCGGGCTGCGGCGACTGAAACGCGATGCGATCTGGCTCGAGCTGTTGCCGGCTACGGACGATCTGCAAGCCGATGAAGCAAGGATCAAAAATTTCCAGCGCCAGTTGCGGACGCACGGGCTGGCCGGCCGATATTCTTTGCTTTATCAAAAGCCTGCAGCCGATACGCAGGATTTGGATGCGATGCGTTGCATTGGAATTTCGAAGCATGAACTACTCGAACGTATTGCCGGACCGAATGTTCTGCTCAATCTTGCTTACTCCGTTCATCCGCCGCTGTTGTTGAAGTTCGAGCGGCGAATCTTTTGCGATCTCGATCCGAGCGAAATCTTCTACTGGATGACGAAGATGGAGATGGGGCAGTCGTACCATCACGAATTCTGGACGATCGGACTCAACGTGCACGGAAGCGACTGCCAGCTCCCAAACTCATCGCTGAACTGGAAGACATTTTATCCGCTGGTGGACACGAAATTGTTCCGTCTACAACCGAAGCCGTTTGCGCCGAAATTTACTACAGTTGGTCAATGGTATTGGGGTGGCGCCGTGGAAGTTGCCGGTGAATTTCCCGATTTATCGAAAAAACTTGCATTCGACCCTTACCTGGATCTTCCGACGCGTGTACCTGAAGCGCAGTTTGAACTGGCAATGAACATCGCTGCAGATGATTCCGAACGACAACGGCTACAGCGGCTCGGCTGGAAAATTGTCGATCCTCACCGGGTTGCGCGCACCGCGAGCGCGTACCGCCGCTATCTGGCTAGCGCTCTCGCTGAATTCACCGCGATCAAGGGTGTCGACGTAGCATGGCGCACCGGTTGGATCAGCGATCGGGCCGCGGCGTTTCTTGCCCTTGGCCGACCGGTGATCACGGAAGACACCGGCGCCGGACGTTACCTACCGGCCAAGAGTGGATTCAGTTTTGTCCGAAGCGTCGGTGATGCCGAGTCCGCTGTAAAAGAAGTGCTCTGCGATTGGGCGCAGTTGTCCAGACAGGCGCGCGATTGTGCCGCGGAAGTCTTTGATTCGAAAAAAAATCTCAAAGCAATTCTTGGTCTTTAACCGGCAGCCGAGACGCCTGCCGGCGTTACATGACTGTTACGAAAAAGCCGATCGATTTGCCATTGCAAAACGATTTTCGGGTGATACTCGTTGTGCCGTTATGGCTGACTTAATCAAAGCTGCGGACCTGAAAGACCGCATGAAAAAGATCCCGGAATGGGAACTGGAGAAGAAACATATCGAGCGCACTTTCGAATTTGATGATTTTGCCGACGCGATCGATTTCGTAAATGCTGTGGCCGAAGTTGCGGAGGACGAAGAACACCACCCCGATATCGACATTCGCTACAACAAAGTGCGCCTGGTTCTCTCAACGCACAGCAAAGGCGGCTTGACCGAGCTTGATTTTGGTCTGGCGGAGCGAATCGATACGCTAGCGGAATAGGCGGAGGGATTAGTGATCGGTGATGAGTCCTGCCGGTCGATTTTTGCTTTTTGCTTTGTCGCCGTCAGCTTGGCATACGCCCTTCGTCAGCATCGATGAACTGAAACGCGGTCTGAATATCTGATCTGTCGGAAATGCCAGCGTCCGCCTTGCGGCGTTTCAGTATTTCAGATACTTCATCGTTCCAGCCACGCTTGCGCATGAATTCGTTCCAAACAAATATGTCGTCTTCGGACGGTCTGCGGCCGGCACTGAAGCACCACTGCAAAATCTCTTCATCGGCACCACCCTCTTTTACGCGCTCGACTAACTGATCGTAATTCACTTGGAGCAACCGCACGCATTTCTCGTCGAAGCCTTTCCCAAGGTTCGTGTGATAGTCTGAAGGTAATTCGCCTTTAGCGTGAAGCCGAATTTTGTCGAGCATCCGGCCGAAATAGAAGAGGCCGCCGACTTTTTTAGAAGGACTGCGAAGAGAAACCACGGCCATTGGAGAAGTTTGGGCGTTTTTCCGCACGCTTCAAGGGTACGAAGACAATCCCTCACCTCAGTCCTCTCCCTTTGGGAAAGGCAGAGGCGGACTTTCTCACATCGCTAAGCTAAACTGGCTGCCAATTGGTCAGCACGGTTAAAACGTGAGCGTCGTATTGTGAAAGACTGAGGGGGACTCGCCTCTCCCGATTTCTTAGGGAGAGGATGAAGGTGAGGGGAAGGTTGCTTTTTCGGTTAGCCAAATTCCGATTCGATGCATAATTGCTGGCAATGGATCGAGTCGTTGGAATCGAAACCGAATACGGCTGCCTTCTGAGTGAAGACGAACCGAACGTCAATTCGGAGCTGTGGCCAGCGAAGGTTAAGAATTATCTTTTCCGAAAAGCGGATGCTGGCACAATCGATTTGCACTATCGCGACTACGAGGAACCGCCGGGAGGCGACGACCTGCTGCAATCGTCACTCGTTGCACTGGGCGCGGAGGATCGCGTGTCGTTCATCAAGAACAACGTCGATCATCACACTGGAGCGACTTTTGGCTGCCACGAGAATTATCTGATGAAAAGAGAGGCGCAGTTCACGCCTCCGATTCTGGGAACGCTGCTGACTTTTTTAGCGACGCGGCAGATCTTTACCGGCTCCGGCCGAGTCGGTCAGTCGAATCCACTCGCATTCGATTTCGAGCCGCCGCAATCGGAGGCCCAGGTCAATTTTCAACTCAGTCAGCGCGCCGATCACATTGTAAACGACATTTATCAGTGGGTACAATTTAATCGCGCCATCATCAACGCACGCGACGAACCGCTTGCTGATTACCGAAAATATCGCCGGCTGCATTTGCTCATTGGCGATTCGAACATGAGCCCATATGCCAATGCTCTAAAAATCGGGACGACTGCCTGTGTTCTGTCATTGCTGGAAGAAGGCCGTTTGCCGCGAAATCTTGTCCTGGCCGATGCGGTGCAGAGCACACGTGACATCTCTCGGGATCCTACTCAACGATGGATTATACGTCTTGAGAACGGCAAAAGCATCGGCGCGCTCGACGTGCAATGGGAATTCCACCAGGTAGCACAGAAGTACTTGCACAATAGCAGCGCGGAAACCAATTGGTTACTGGAAAACTGGGGATTCGTTCTTGAAGCAATGCCGCATAATCGCCAGGCGCTTATTGGCGGGATTGATTGGATTACAAAGAAATGGTTGCTGGAAGCATTCGTCGAATCCGAAGGACTAACGTGGGACGATCCGTGGCTGCAAAGCATCGACCTCGAATATCATAACATCGATCCGCGTCGTGGATTGTTCTTTGGCGTGACACCTGGAAAACGAATCGCGGAGTGGAACAATAGCGTACGGCGTCCCAGCGCGACGCATGTTCCTCCGGCTAACACACGCGCATCAGGCCGCGCGCGGGCAGTCGCTTTTTTCCAAAGCTGCAACTTACCATATGTGATCAACTGGGACTCGATCGCTTGCGACAGCCGCGACTTTCTGGTGATGGGAAACCCATTCGAAACCTACAACGAGGAGGTAGAACGTTTCTTGGCGAAGCCGCGGGTGACGAATACCGATACGGAGTGCGCTGATCGTTGAGAGTTAGACGAGTGAGGCACCAGTTGCAGCGAGGTCACTGCAGCCTTTGCAGCGAAGAAATCCCGTAGTTTTCTTGAAGCTCGGGCGCTTCGGCGGCGACTTGTGCCGCGTCGAGCTCGATCTGTTTTGGATCTTCTTCGGTCTCGATTTTGATGAAACCCTCGATTGGTTGTTTTACGGCTTGGGCCAAATCGTCTAATGACTTGATTTCCTTACCGTTCACCTTCGTCACCGTTAGATATGCGAGATCATCGTAGCCGATTGTGCTGTTGGCTGGGAGGACCTGGCTGAGAATCACGACGCGGCGATTTCTCTCCGGAAAAAACTCGGATTGGAAACGGTCTAGATAAACCAAACGCTGGGGAGCTTCTCGCTGCCAATTCAGTCCCCATTCCTTGAGATATTGACGGGATAGCTCCTGAAAAATCAGGCCGCCGAGTACGTAATAGCGCGGTGGCTGATCGAGATAATACGGCGGACTCACGTAGTCCTTCGCATCGCGATGTTCAAGAGTCATATTTAGCTGCATCGCTTTGCCGTTACGCTGAATATGGAAAGGGATAACGTCACCGGCGTAAGCATGCGCTGTCAGCAGATTTGTGAATTCGATCTTGCCAAAGAGCCGATCTACGTAGTTGCCATTCTGGTCGATCTCATTGTTCCCGATGGCTGTCACGACATCGCCCACTTGGAGTCCGGCCTTCATTGCCGGGGTGCCTGCTTCCACATTCGTAATGTAAACGCCGCCGCCTTTCCCTTTTTCTCCAGCGAACTCACGCAGCTGCGGATCGCGGGTCGGAAAAAATGAGAATCCAGCGGAGGGAAAACCACGATAGTTCTGGCTTTCGGCTTCCTTTAAAAAATGTGTGATGACGGGCGCTGGGATCGCGTCGAGCAGTTGCGAGCGCGAATCGTAACGCAGTAGCAATCCCGCCAGCTTGTTATTTTTGACCAGGGGGACCGTGTAACTGTTCTCCCGATACTGCATCGGGATGCTGATGCGGTATGTGAGGAATTCTCCAATGTCGATGGGGTAAGGCATCATTTGCACAGTTGTCACCAATCCTTCCGTAGCGAGTAAGGCGCCGGTTGGTTCTAATTGCCACGCGGCGAGTCGATCCCCGACCACCGTATCAGGTGAGATTTCTAGCGGCGTGATACCATCGAGGAATGTTTTTTCCGTTGGTTCGAGAAGTGCCAGGTTGGCTTCGTAATCAATCACCTGCACGTTCGCCGCGGTTTTTTCGCCAGACTCGGCGCGCTCGAGTTCGACATAGTTTTGGTTTGCGACGAGGTCGGCAGTGACAAGGACCCGGCCTTTAGACAACACCGCTCCAAGCGCTCGCTTTGAAAACGGCGCTTTCTTTTGCCATGGCCGAAAATAATCATACGATTGGCCGGTCACATTTACGCGAACGAGCGCCAGCTGTTTTTGTTTAGCTACGCTTGGCGGAATAGCGGATTCCTTTTTGGCCAGAGTGCCGCTGACCGCGACAAACATGATGCCGAAAGCAATAAGGGAGTGTCTTAGCATTCTAGGTTTTGTTCGCCTGTTTCGGCGCGCCTGACGCAGGCCGTTCCTCAAGATTTTGCTCTTTAGCTACATTGTAACGTGTCTTGATCCGTTCGCGCGCAGCCTCGATCTTGTTGCGATCAAGCACCAGCGGAGGTCCGTCACCAATCATGCGAATCACCAGCCGTTCGGGCGCTTCAGCAAAAGCCTTTGCCAATTCGTCGAGGGTCAGAATTTTCTTGCCGTTTATTTCATCCACGATCGCACCGCGATAAGGCGCCAGATAGGTGTTGATAGGGTCCGGTAAAATGTTGCTCAACACAATGACATCGGGATGCTGCAAATAAATTTGCTCCAGAATGAAATATTCGAAGAAATGGCGGAGCCGCAGGTCCGTTGATCGATACGCTTCCAGCGTGTCGAGGTTTAAAGGCTGAAAAAGCAAACCGCCATAAAGGACGTAACGCGGTCGCACATCGTAGCTATGACCTTGAATCGAGTACGGCCAGGGCTTGTACAACTTAATCGTCAGCGACATAGGTTGCTTGTCGCGCAAGATCTCGAACTTGACCGAATCACCCTTGAACTTTCGCTCGACGACTTCCTCGAACTGTGCGCGCTCGCCTTCTAGTTCGACACTCGCATCGCTCGCGATGGGATGACCATCGATCGCAAGAAGCACGTCACCCGGCCGAAGAATTCCATCCGATGGCCCGGCCGCGACCACAGAGCTCACCAGCACGCCGCGATCGCCATCTTTAAGTCCGAGAAACTTTCTCTGCGCGGGATTCTGCAATTTGGCATAGGTGATTGCGAGATCGGGGTATTCGTCATAATGGCCATTGCCAATATCCTTCAAGAACCGGTTGATGACCGGCGTGGGAATCATGTAGGCCACCCCCTGGGCGACATCCCCGCTGTAACCTTGAAATGCGACACCGGCGACTTTTCCATCTTGCATCACCGGGCCACCGCTATTGCCCGGGTTGATCTGCGCGCTGATCTGGATCGCCAAATGCTGATCAACCGACGAATGAGTATAAAGCTGGAAATCAACTCGCGACACGATCCCGGTCGTAACTGACATCCGTTCGCCTCCGATTGGATATCCATAAGCGGAGACGGTGGATTCCAGCGCCGGAATGCCGCCAAATTTTAGCGGGATCATGTCTTTGAAGAAGTCCGGAGCAGACACTGTGATGAGCGCCAGATCGCAATCATTCGCGATGAATTGCACCGTCGCCGGATATTTGTTTGGATCGCCGTCGCGCTCGACCGTGACATAACGGCTATTGGCAACCACGTGCGCGTTTGTCATAATGCGGTTGCCACTTATCACAAAGCCGGCACCGACGCCGCGCTGGAGCGCTCCCGCATTCCACGGTGCCCTGTAATCAGGCTCGACCGAAGTCGCTGTGATTCGCACAAGACTTTTCTGAACTGGCCCGTTTGGTTTTGGCGGGGCGATCGGTACCGGAACAGGAACGATTGCCTGCCCGGGCGGAGTCGATCTCGATGCCCCTGGCTGCTGTCCTGGAATTTGTTGCTCGACAGGGGGAGGCGCTGGCGTGCTCTCCTGCGCCTCTAAGATCGGCGTGAATAGCAAGGCAACAGAAATAGCAACAACAAAACGCTTCATGGGCAGAAAGGCTGAAAACTTAAACAGCGTAATGTAAAATCAACATTCGGATGTGAATTTGCAGTTGGCCTTTTCGGGACACTACTGACACGCGGCACGCTCCGCGCGTTCAAATCTGCAGAATATCGGTGAGATTTAATGTCGCTTGCAACAGTGATAATGCAACACCGTCTTGTCTGCCGAGGACCAGTCAAATTCCGGCTCGATCGAGAATAGATTTGAGCACCTTTTCTGCTTGGAAGAATTCGCGGGCAATAGCGTACGCGGCTCGGGAATGTGTTGCGTAATCGCGATCGATGGCTTTAACACTTTCAACGATTTCCCCCAGAGTTCTAAAGGATAAGAGTCCGGCTTTCGCACCATAGATTTTAGTGAAGCCCGTTTCCTGTGTGATCACTGGACGCCCTGCCGCGAGATAACAGGCGCTCCGGTCACTAAACCAGCCGGTGTTGAGGCGGACATATTGGTCTTTTGCGACAGTAAACTCGCCTTTGGAGTGCTGGATGTAATCACGATATAGCCAGTAATCGACACTCATTTGCAGCGGGCAGCGTAGTCGCCAGCCATTTCGTTCAAATTTTGTGCGCGTGGCGGCGTGGTCGATGTTTGTCGCTAGTTCAAATGTTTCGCCGGCCTTTTTCGGCGCGGCAATGAAACGCAGAAACTCCCGCGACTTGCTCCAAAGATATTTCCGGCCGCGCCACGAAATATCTTTCAAGCCGCTGGTGGACCAGTTTGCTACGGTGGTGAAGACCGCCGCCCGAGAAGGAGAACGGTTTGTTCGCCACAGATCAGTCACCACGGGTTGCCGCGTTGGCAGCCACTTAAATCCATGCGTCGGCACGGGGAAACTTTTTGTGCCGATATTTTCGCCAAAGGTAAAAAGCGCGCGATGCCGTCGCAGATATTCGATTGTCGATTTTACTCCCTTGTCGATCTTGATTTGCTCAACGGCAGGGTCGCTCTCGATGTAAAGAATGCGATCGGAAACGAGCAGGTCGTCATTAAATTCCTGCGTCCCGCAAACGTTCAGGATCGCGTCAGCATCCCGATAGAGTTGCCGGATTTTTCTTAATGGCAGCCCGGCAGTTGGATTGCCTGGCAAATAGCGCGCGCAAAACGCCCACCGATTTTTGAACTCGAATTCGCGTGATAGGCGCCTTAGAATCCGCGCTGCGTAATCGAACTCGTCATTTACTTCAAATGTCTCGGGGTTGTATGGAAGCCGCGCGGAGTCTTCTATGTAATAAACGTCGTGCCCGAGCCGTTGAAGGCCGACAATATAATGAACATGCTGCCAGATCACGCCCGCGATCGGCATCGAACCCATGAAGCCCATGACGACGATGCGCTTCGATTTCATTTTGGAACCACCAAGGACACGAAGAGCACAAAGAATTACAAAACGAAGCGTCTAATCCCGCTTTGCAGCTTTGTAACATTGAAATTGATAAGCAAACCTAACGGAACACTCGCGAGCCGCATGTATGTAAGGATCTGCGCTTGGTGAATTGGCAGAAGCGCTTCGACGCTTTTGATCTCGACGATGAGATCGTCGCTGATAAGTAAGTCGATCCGATAGCCGCAATCGAGCAAGATATCTTTGTATCGAACAGGCAGCGGTACTTCCATCTGAAATGCGATTTCGGCATGCGATAATTCACAGGCCAAGCACTGCGGGTAAGTCGATTCCAGTAGACCCGGCCCGAGATTGCGATGCACTTCGATCGCGCACCCGATCACGCTCCGTGACAATTCGTCAAACTCCATCTTCGTGTTCTTCGCGATCTTCGTGGTGCCTAAATTTCTTCACTACAACGGCCGGATTTCCGGCGACGACTGTATTCGGTTGAACGCTCTTGGTAACTACTGAGCCTGCGGCGACAACCGAGTTTTCACCGATCGTGACGCCTTTCAAAATCACGGCATTCATGCCGATCCAGACGTTGTCCGAAATTTTAACAGGAGCGGTTTTCAGTTTAGGACGCGCCGGACGGTTTTTGAAATAGGGAGCAAGAGCTTGTGCATCGATCAGGCGCTGAGCAGGCGCAAGAGGATGAAAATCAGAATCGGCGATACCAACATTCCAAGAAACAAGACAATACGATCCGATTTCGATCTTTTCTTCGGCCATAATGAGCGCGCCGTTGAGGAGGGTGAAATCTCCGATGGTGCAATGACCGTTCTCGCCGATGGCAAATGAGCAGCCCGCGTAACATGAAACGTGGTTGCCGATAATTACTGCGCGCGGCTCCTTGCTCCGGAGCTTTCGAAAGATTTGGGCCGTCTCGCAATAAAATCCATCGCCAAACTCCACATTGCCCGGAATTGGCTCCGGCCACCAATCGGCTTCGACGTGTCGATCTTCTTTAACGTTGCTCACGAAGGAAAATGTCCTGAGCTGTAAAGCTTTGCGTAAATGCCGCCGCGCGCGGCGAGTTCCGGGCCGCGGCCTTGCTCAACAATTCGTCCGTGTTCGAGCACGATGATTTGGTCCAGGTTATGAATCGTTGCCAGGCGATGTGTTGCGATCAGAGTCGTCCGACCCCGCATTAGTTCCTTGATCGTATCCATAATCGCAGATTCGGTGCTCGGATCGAGCGCCGAAGTCGGTTCGTCAAGCAACAGGATGGGTGCGTTTTTTAGAAACGCTCGCGCTATTCCAATGCGCTGCCGTTGGCCTACGCTCAAATGCCCGCCCCTTTCACCAACGAGGCTGCCATATCCCTGTGGCATCTGCCGAATAAACTCGTCGGCCTGTGCCCGACGCGCCGCCTCAATAATTTCTTCTTCCGTCGCGTCCGGCCGGCCATAGGCGATGTTTTCGCGAACCGTGGTCGAGAACAGCAACGTGTCCTGCAGCACGATGGCGATCTGTGCCCGCAAACTTTTCTTTGTGATTTGGCGAATGTCGCAGCCATCAAGTCTGATTGAACCCGTTGTTGGATCGTAAAAACGCGGCACAAGACTGAGCAGGGTGCTCTTGCCAGCTCCAGTTCCGCCCACCAGTCCAATGATTTGATTCGGATCGATTTGAAGATCGATGTTTCGCAAGACACATCGATCTGGTGCGTAGCCGAAATTTACCGCTTCGAATGCAATCGCGCCTTGAGCGGACGAAATGGCAACGGCGCCTGGGGAATCAACGACGTCGTCCTGTCGATCCAAGACTTCGAAGCATCGTTTCGCACCGGCAGTGGCGCCTTCCATTGCCCACGTCGTGTAGGTGAGCGACTCCAGCGGTTGGTAAAGCATCAGGAGATATGCGCTGAAAACCAGAAGCGAGCCGAGCGTGAGCGTGCCCGACAGAACATGCACGGTGCCGATGTAATACATCACCGCGGTGCCGACTACCATCAGCGTGCTGATCACAAGCGCGCTGTTCACGTTAGTCAAAGTCAGCCGCAGGTTGGCTTGTAAGCTCTGTCGCGCTTGTTGTTGGAACTGGCGGACTTCAAACTCCTCGCGCCCGAACGCATGCACCATCCGGATCGAGCTTAGCCCCTCCTGCGCTTGAGCCAGAACAGCGCTCTCGTGTTCTTGAATGGATGTCGATTCGCGGCGAATCCGGTGCGCAAAGAGGTAAATGGCGCCGACAACCAAAGGGACAATACCAAGTGAAACCAGCGTAAGCTGCCAGTCTAGTCGCAGCATGATGACGAAGGTTCCGATCAACGTGACGATCGATGCGAAGATGTTGGTAAATCCCTTGTTGTAGATCGTCTGGATCGATTGCGAATCGTAAGCAACGCGAAAACTGGAATCACTCGACCGCCTTGCATCATGGTATTTGAGCGAGAGCGATTGCAGATATGAGTACAGATCGGTGCGCAGCTTCAGCAACGCCTGTAGCCCAACTTTTACGAACAGATAATTTGTAATCCAATTGATAATTCCCCAAAGCAACTGGATACCAATCACTGCCAGACAAAGAAGCAGAACCCACATGCGCCAGTCTGAGCGTATCGCTGATCCTGCGCGCAAGAAATCGTCAACGATAATCTTGAAAGGCCACGGCTTGAGGAGGTTCAGGGCGATTCCTAAAAGCGACAGGCACAATCCAAATATCGTTTGCCCCAGGAACGGTCGGTAGTAGCGAAGAACGCGCCGGTAGATCGACATTTGATTTTCGAATTGCGGATTGGGGATTTTAGACTGAACTAGGGCGAATTCATTCGGCTCGATCGGGAGAATCCTCGACTTGGCCCGGAATGACAATATGCATCATCTTCTTGAGACATGGTTCAACTGGGTTCTGACGGGAGGTTATCTTGGCATCGTCGTCTTGATGGCGATGGAGAGCTCAATTTTCCCAGTGCCCAGCGAAATCGTCATTCCGCCGGCTGCATTCCTTGCGGCTCAGGGCAAGCTGAGTTTTACGGGCGTAGTGGTGGCCGGTACGCTGGGATCGTACCTGGGGTCGGCCATCACCTATTGGGCGTCGCGATTAATCGGCCGGCCGCTTATCGTAAAATATGGCCGGTATGTTCTGATTGGTCCTAAAAAGCTGGAACAAGCCGAGCACTGGCTGGCGCGCTACGAAGCCGGCGGAGTTTTTTTTGCGCGGCTGCTCCCGGTGGTTCGCCATCTCATTTCAATTCCGGCGGGAATCGTCCGCATGAACTTCGGAATATTCAGTTTCGTTACGATTGCTGGATCGGCACTCTGGTGCTGGATACTGGCATATCTCGGCGACAAAGCGTATCGCGTCGAGCCTGAACTTCTCACAAGTCCCGAAGCACTCGAGCATTTCATCCGTCAACAATCGAAGGGAATTCTTCTGGTGATCGTGGTGTTTGCCGCTCTATACATGTTGACTCTTCGCCTGATGAAGCCACGCTCCGGTTCGTAGGCAGACTTGCCCAGCAAATACGAAATTCGACATTCGCGCTTCGAATTCTCGCAAATCGATTTCCAACTGGCACAGGCAAGCGAGTAGCGATCAGGCGGTTGAATGAGCTGTGACCCGTAGATGGGCCAGGATATTTGTGTTTGAAAATTGAACAAAAGTGTCGCTCAACGGTCAGTTCTAAAGTGCACAAGGAGTGAATAACTGCATGGGATTTATGGATGAGATATTCGCAATGGGGGATGGCACCGAAACTGCTCTCG
Organism: Verrucomicrobiota bacterium; assembly: GCA_003217875.1. GTDB lineage: Bacteria > Verrucomicrobiota > Verrucomicrobiia > Chthoniobacterales > UBA10450 > Udaeobacter. The sequence goes on along the minus strand of QHMR01000090.1, from coordinate 20,976 downwards.
GAACAAACGGACACAATATGAAAAGACATCGGCAAATCTTCAAACCGCGCACCAGGCTCTCCTTGGGGGATCTTATCCTCGCGGTCAGTTCATGCACGAACAGCAGTAGGGAGACGGTGGCAACGGTCGCTGATCTTCTTGCCAGCGGCCAGGTGCGGTTGCACGATAATGGACGCTTCCGGCGCGCAAGGGTCTGCTAGGCGGCCCGTTCGAATAGGCATTTTGACAAGTCGCTCCGGTATTTGATCGCTGGAGCGATTTTTTTGGCCTGCCGCCGCTTCAGAAGAAGGCCGAAAGAAGAGACTCGCTCGGCTCGTCGTGCTGTCCTCAGCGTACTTGATGTTTTTGCACCGTGAGCCACCGCACTGCTCATCTTCGATGTCTAAAGCGCGGCGTTAAACAAAACAAAACACTTTTCGCGTAAGTCCGTCGCTTTTATCGTAATGCAGTGATCGACCGTTACTCCCGGCCAGAAATGAGCAGAATCTGGTCGGACGAACGCAAATTCCAGATCTGGCTGGAGATTGAGGTGCTCGCCTGCGAGGTGATGGCAGACCTCGGCCAGATCCCAAAGGAGGACGCTGCAGAAATTCGAAAGCGGGCGCGATTTTCGATTCCCAAGATCCTGGAAATCGAAAAGCGAACGAATCACGACGTGATCGCTTTTCTCGAAAACGTAGCTGAATCGGTCGGCCCGGCATCGCGCTGGATTCATCAGGGGTTAACGTCATCGGACATATTGGACACGACTCTCGCTGTCCAACTAACGGAGTCGTGCCAAATTCTTTTGGACGATCTCGATTCAATGCGAACGGCGATTGGCAATCAGGCGCGCCGGTTCAAAATGACCCCGATGATCGGGCGGAGCCATGG
>QHMR01000090.1:0-20075 GCA_003217875.1 Verrucomicrobiota bacterium | reverse complement strand
GGTAAAATAAGCGGCGCGGTTGGCACGCATGCGCACATCGATCCAAAAATTGAGCGCGCGGTTTGCGAGAAACTCGGATTAAAACCGGCGACACTCTCAACCCAGGTCGTGCAGCGCGATCGGCATGCGGAATTTATGACTGCGCTCGCTGTGATCGCGTCCAGTGTCGATCGTTGGGCGACCGAGTTTCGGCACCTCCAGCGCACTGAAGTTCTAGAAGTGGAAGAATTTTTCGGCGAAGGCCAGAAAGGCAGCTCCGCGATGCCGCACAAACGCAATCCGATTACAAACGAGCGCTTGAGTGGCCTGGCGCGCGTCATTCGCGGAAACACGGTTGTTGCGTTGGAGAACGTGGCGCTGTGGCATGAGCGCGACATCAGTCACTCGAGCGCCGAGCGAATCATCCTACCAGACTCGTGCATCCTGCTCGATTACATGCTCGCGAAATTGCGAGACGTCGTAGAAAAATTGCAGGTCTATCCGGAACGAATGCAGCAAAATCTCGATCTAACCAAAGGCCTGTATTTCAGCCAAACGATTTTGCTCGCGCTTACGCGAGCGGGCGCGGAACGAAAAAGCGCGTACGAAGCCGTGCAACGCGCGGCTATGAAAACTTGGAAAGGTGAGGGGACATTTGCCGAAAACGCAAAACGCGAACCCGAAATCGCGGCGAAACTTTCGGCCGCCGAGATCGACCGGCTTTGTTCGCTCGCCATTCATTTCAAACATGTCGACGCAGCGTTCAAAGCCCTCGGCTTGGAGTAATCATGAGGACCGCATGATCAAGACCAGCATTTTTTTGTTATTGCTGGCTCGCTTTGCTGCTTGCTTTGTCAATGCGCGCGACACAACGACCAGAAGGAAGCAGAGTGCTACATTGTCGAAAGTGAACGTCAGTGGGCGGAATCGGCAGCCAGTGGCGATCCAAGCGCAGTCGATCGATTCTGGTCGATGATTTCCTAGGCGTGGATCCGAAAGGGAGGCTTTACGATAAGGCGAAAATGATCGCCGACACACGAAATGCGCCGCAATATTTCGTTTCCAATCACGTTAATGAAGTCAAAGTCAGGTTTTATGGTGACACCGCGATTGCACATGGCGACGAATCCTGGGAACGACACACCGGTGAGCGTGGACGCTTTGTGTGGACCGATACTTGGATTCGGCGCGGTGGACGCTGGCAAATCGGCAGCCGAAGACCTGATCGCGCCCGAGTCGTCTCGGTAATCAGCGGTAGCTACTCGTATCTTAGTGCCTCGATCGGGTCGAGGTTAGCAGCGCGATAGGCCGGGTAGAGGCCAAAGCCAATTCCGATTGCCGAGCAGACGAGCAGACCGGCAATGGCCCAGCCGTACGGAAAGATTAGGTCCACTTTGAGCCACGCCGCCAGCAGATCTCCCACAATGATTCCGAGAATAATTCCCAAAACACCGCCAGCCTCAGAAATGAAAACAGCCTCGGTCAAAAATTGCCGCAGGATATCGCGGCTGCGGGCGCCGATCGATTTGCGGACGCCGATTTCCTTAGTGCGTTCGGTCACGCTGACCAGCATGATGTTCATGATCCCGATTCCAGCCGCGACGAGCGCGATGAAACTTATTACGAACGCGCCCACTCGCACGTATCCGGCCACGTTAACGAATGCGCTCTTGAGCGAGTCGTTGCTGTAAATCTCGAAATCGTTCGGCTGATCCGGACGCAGGCCGCGCGCAATACGCATCGCTCCGATTCCGCGGTCGAACGTGCGATTGTAAGTATCCTGTGTGAACGCTTGCGTCGCGATATTGACGGTGCGTTTCGCTTCCCCGTAATCCTCGAAGAACCGCGTGATCGGCATGATGCACAGGTCGTCCTGGCTTTGTCCGAACGCCGTCCCTTTCTCCGCGAGCACGCCAACAATCGTGTACGTGTGCCCGCTGACACGAACGACTTTGCCGATCGGCGTTTCGTGCGGAAACAGTCTCTTCTCGATCATTTTTCCAACGACGATCACGCGCCGCGAAAGATCGACGTCTTCATCATTCAAATTTCGGCCGTAACCGAGCGTGTAAGCGTTCGCGGTAAGAAAACTTCGATTGGCTCCGACAATGAGCAGGCTCGGAGTGGTCTTGACGCCATTGTAGACGGCCTGGCCTTTTACTTCGTAACCAAAACTCTTGAGGCAAATTTCTCGCGCCTCGCCGTCCATCAATCGATAATAATGCAGCGCCTGCTTATAGGTGATGTTGTGTCGATTCCGAAATTTTTCCTGCACATCGCCGCTTGCGCTAACATTGGCCGGATATTTCGCGAACTGAAAAATGTTCGAGCCGAGAAAGCTCAGCCCGTTCTCAATTGAGTATTGCAACGCGCCGATCGCAGTCATGACTGAGATGACTGAGAACACGCCGATCGTGATGCCGAGCATTGTCAGTAGGGAACGCAGCTTGTTCGCGCCGAGAGACGACCACGCCATTTTAATAATCTCACTGAACAACATGGCGAATTTACTCGTACCTAAGCGCCGCTACCGGATCGAGGCGGGACGCTGTCCAGGCTGGAGCGAATCCCGAGAACAAGCCTGTCAATATTGAAACGATCATGCTGATGAGCACTAGGCCAACCGAGAAATGAATCGGAAAAGAGGGGAACGCCTTGCCGATCCCGAAGCACATTAGATAGGCAAACGCGAGTCCGATGAAACCGCCGAGGAGACAAAGCGCTGTGGATTCGATGAGGAATTGCAGCAGGATCGTTCGTCGCCGCGCGCCGAGCGCTTTGCGCGTTCCGATTTCTTTCGTGCGCTCTTTCACGCTGACGAATGTAATGTTCATGATGCCGATCGCGCCGACGAAGAGTGACAGCCCGGTGATGAACAGTCCCGCAATCGCAATTGTGTTTTTCACCGGATCGAGGGTGCTTTTGAAGGCCTGTTGCTCGTTGATCGAGAAATCGTCTTTCTTCTCCGGCGGCAATCCACGCACGCGCCGCATCAAACCAGTGAGCTCGTCTTTCGCATCGGCGAGCTTAGTCTTGTCCTTCACTTTCACGCGGACATCCGATTCGCTTTTGGCGGAGAAGTATTTGTTAAACGCACTCAGCGGCATGGCCACCATCGAGTCCCAACTGAACAAACCGAGAAAGGTGCCCTGTCGCGTGTTTACGCCGATGACTTTGAACAGTTGACCGTTGATCAGCACCGATTTGTCGATCGGGCTTTCGGAGGGGAATAGCGCGTCCGCAACGTCATAGCCGATGATGACGACACTAGCGCCGCCACGCGATTCGAGCTCGTTGAAAAATCGGCCTGCCGTACAATCGATCGTTGACGTTACGATGAAATCCGATGTTGTTCCGAGAACGAACACATTGTCCACCTGGTTACCGCCGAATTTAATTGAGCGCATCAAATTCGACGTCGGCACCGCTATCACCAGGTTTGAGTTCGGCGTGGCCGCGATCATCCGGCTCAACGTCTCGGCGTATTCGGTCTTGATCTTTTTGCGATCACGGTAGTTCCACCAATCGTCCACCGGCTTCCACGGCCATTGCGTGACGTAGAGAACGTCATCACCCAGCACGGCCATGCTTTTATCGAAGCCGATCGAGATGCCGTTCACAGCAGTTCCCATTAATGTGACAGCGATGATGCCGATGATAACGCCGAGTGCCGTGAGCGTTGAACGCGTCAGGTTCGAGCGCATTTGCGCGGCTGCGATTTTCCAGCTTTCGGTCAGCTCGTAGAGAAAACGTTTCATGTTGATGTTGTCTCGGGAATCGGCAGGTCGAGCTCCGGAATAAAACCCGCGTGATCCATCTCGACGAGGCCGTCGCGCAAATGCACGGTTCGACGCGCGTGCGCGGCGATGTCTCGTTCATGCGTCACGAGGATGATTGTGTTACCGCGCTCATACAGATCCTCGAACAGCTCCATGATTTCTTCGCCGGTCTTGGAATCGAGATTGCCGGTGGGCTCGTCGGCCAGAATAATTGACGGCCCGTTGACGAGCGCGCGCGCGATGGCCACGCGCTGACGTTGGCCGCCGGAAAGTTCGTTCGGTTTGTGATGAGTGCGATCGCCGAGACCGACATCTGTAAGCACCTGGATCGCTCGTTCTATCCGCCGTTCGGGCTCGATGCCGGCATAAATGAGCGGCAGCTCGACGTTGCGCAACGATGTTGATCGCGGCAAGAGGTTGAACGTTTGAAATACGAACCCGATCTCTCGGTTGCGAACGGCGGCAAGCTCGTCGTCGTCCATTTCGGCAACATTTTTGCCGTTGAACTCGTAGCGACCCGAAGTCGGAGTGTCGAGACAACCGAGCATGTTCATCAGCGTCGACTTGCCGCTGCCGCTGGGGCCCATGATGGCGATGTATTCGTTGCGCCGAATCTGCAAAGTTACGCCGCGAAGCGCGTGAACGATCTCTTCACCCATGACGTAGTCCTTTGTGATGTTCTCGATGTCGATCACGATGGGACCGGCCTGGCGAACGTGATCGGAGGTCATCGTGTTCGAGTTTCAGAGTTCAGGTTTGAGAGTTCAGTTCTGAACTCCGGCGCGTGAATCCTGAGCACTACTTCATTCCTTCTTTGTCGTATGCGACTTTCGCGCCATCCTTCAGTTTGCGGCTGATTGCGCTGTAACTTCCGGAAATCACTTCGTCGCCAGGCTGAATCCCGTTTTTGATTTCCGTGTAAGTGTCGTCGGAAATGCCGGTCGCCACTTTGACCATCTGCGCCTTATTGCTCTTTTTCAGGAACACGACTTTCGCAATTTTGTCGCGCTCTTCTTTCTGCGCTGCTTTCTCCGCGCGCTGATTAACGAAATCGGCGTTGTTATCGCCTTTGTCGCGCTGCGCGAGCTTCTGCTTCTTCTTTTCAAGTTCTTCCGGACTCAAATTGCTGTCGCCGGTGCGAATGGTCACAGCATTCGAATTTTTACTTCAAAGTTGGTGACCTCTTCCTGCGTACCGGCGCCGGTGGTCTTTCCAGTGTTAGCGATTTGATAAACAGCGCCGTGGAATTTCCGATCGCCGTAAGCATCTATTTTGACTTCGGCTTTGTCGCCCAGCTTTACATTCACGACGTCGTTCTCGTTCACGTCGACACGCGCTTCCATGTGACTGAGATCGGCTACGCGCATCACTTCGGTGCCGGCGAATTGTCCGGTGGCCACGAGCCGTTCGCCCTGTTTGCTGTTGAGAACTGTCACCGTGCCGTCGATCGGCGAATAGATTGTCGTCTTCGATAATTGATCGCGCGCCTGACTGGAGCCTGCCTCGGCCCGCTCGATCTCGTGCAGTGAACTTTCATACGTGTTTTTGGCGACGTCGTAAGCGGCTTGGGCAGCATTGAATTCCTGTTCTGAGATCAGCTTCTTGTTAAACAAATCCTCGGCTCTTTTTAAGTCGTGCTCCGTTTTCAGCATCGTGGCCTTCTGTTGAAGGTTCGTTGCTTTCGCCGCGCTGATGGCTGCTTCCTGCTGTTCGACGAGAGCTTTGTATGAATCCGGTCGAATGCGCACGAGCAGATCGCTCCTTTTCACCTGTTTTCCGTCGTCAACCGGCAGCTCGATGATTTCACCGGCGACCTCGGGAGAAATTTTTACTTCCGTTTCCGGCTGCACTTTTCCTGTCGCGGAAACCGTTTGCACGATCGTTTTCCGAATCGCCTTCTCGGTTGTGACCGGAATCGGCTTCTCGCGCTTGCTCCAGACGATCGATGCGACAATGCACAGCAAGAGCAGTCCGATCGAACCGTAGATGATTTGCTTCTTGCGACGCGCGCGCCGCTGCTTCGCAGTCAAAGGCGCGGGCGCAGGTGTGCTTACGGCTTGGTGCATGGCAGGAGCGGTTCTCGGAGTGAAAGGCTCAGGGTCAGTTGGTTGTTTGACCCTTGCAAACGAAATCCCGTTCATGACAACGTTGGGATGCAGCGAGCAACGGCTTTGGATTCAGGTAATTGCTGCTTACTTGGATGAGATTGATTTTGTCTGCCAATCCAACGGGCTTGCCCCCTGGCGAATCCGAATCTGCTCAAGTGCCCATGCGGCGTGCTCTGCGATCAAAGGCTCCGGATCGGCTGCCGCGCGTTGCAGCGCGGGAATGTCCGACCAATCGCCAATATTACCCAAGGCGACGCAGACGTTGCGCAGGAAGCCGCGACGCTTAATTCGTTTAATGGGCGACTGTTTGAAAAGCTGACGGAACTCCGCGTCAGTGAGTTCCAGGTATTCGCGTAAGGACATGCCGTTCGTCGATTCACGTGCCGAGAACGCTGTCTCGTGAGAAACTTGAGCGAAGCGATTCCAAGGACAAACATCCAGGCAATCGTCGCAACCGAAGATTCGATTTCCGATCAGCGGCCGAAGCTCCAGCGGAATGGAACCCTTCAACTCGATCGTCAGATAAGAAATGCACCGCCGTGCATCGAGTCGATACGGAGCAGTGATTGCTCCCGTCGGACACGCTTTAATGCAGCGCTCACACGTTCCACAGCGATCAGCGACTGGCTCATCGGGCGGCAATTCGAGCGTCGTCAAAATTTCCGCGAGGAAGAACCAGGTCCCCAGCCGTTCATCGATTAACATCGTATTCTTGCCATGCCACCCGGCACCGGCTTGCGCCGCGTAGTCACGCTCCAAAATCGGACCTGTGTCGACATAACATTTTTGCTGTCCGCCGAATTCGCGAAGAAAATTGTCGACCTCGTCGAGCTTTGTCTTGATCAAATCGTGGTAATCATCGCCCCACGCGTAGCGCGCGATTCTGCCGGTAACCCCGGTCTCGGAGACCCGAGGCTGTTCACCTTGGAAATAATTCAGTGCCACGACCACGATCGACCGCGCGCCGGGCAAAACCTTCTGCGGATCGCAACGTTTCTCTTCGCCGCGTTGCATATAATGCATTTCGCCATGCGCGCCTTCGCGCAGCCACTCGCGAAATTCGGTTGCATGCGCCGGTTCGCTGCAAGCCGCTATGCGACACGAATCGAAACCAATCTCATGCGCGAAAGATACGAGCCGTTCCTTTAATTTTTCGCGCGAAATCTGAATCATCGTGCAGTAGCCGGGATCGGTGATCCCGGTCTCCAATTGCGGCCAAGTTTCCCAAGCTTGCTCAAAATTGCCACGGCAATTTCCTCGTCCGTAAGCACCGATGTATCGACGCGAATATTCGCGACTTTGGCATAGAGTGGGAGGCGCGCCTGTAATATTTGCGCGAACACCTCTCGCGGATTGCCGCGTTGCAGCAGCGGTCGATTTCCAGATCGCGCCACGCGTTCGAAAAGCGTTTCTTCCTTGCTGTCCAACCACACCACCACGCCGAGCCGTTTCAGGAAATCCAGATTATCTTCGCATAGTACGATTCCGCCGCCGGTTACGATAATGGTCTGCTTATCAGGTGCCATTTCACGAAGTGCTTGAGTTTCCGCTTCGCGAAAGACTTGCTCGCCGTATTTGGAAAAAATTTCGGGAATTGACAGTCCGAATTTCGAGGCAACGATCTCGTCAGTATCGAGCAAGGCAAACTGTGTCCGCCGCTGCAGGCAACGCCCAACGGAGGATTTCCCCGCGCCCATCATTCCGATGAGTACGATCGATTTCCCGGCCTGATTCACTGTCCAATGTCCCATCAACACCTGGCTTTAGCCAGGTGCCTTGAGCATACTCGTCAGAGAAGCCGTTTAAACGGCTTTCGGTCTAGGAGACATCGCTCACCGCGCTGAAGCGCGGTGTTACTGAGATCTTCAACGGTCCTTGGCGTTTCACAGAATGGAGTCGGCGGGCGCGGAGCGACATAGACGGTCAGCCCGAAGGGTAAGTTCGCTGGCGCGAACGAATCAAACGCCCTACAATTTGACCATGCCTGAATCGAAACCTCTCGTCGCCATTATCATGGGCAGCAAATCGGATTGGGAAACGATGCGTCATGCGGTGGAAACGCTCAATGATCTTGGTGTGTCGAACGAAGCGCGCGTTCTCTCCGCTCATCGTACTCCCGATGAGACGGCAGATTTTGCTCGGACGGCAGTTGATCGCGGCCTGCGAGTCATCATCGCAGGCGCGGGCGGTGCAGCGCATTTGGCGGGCGTGATTGCTGCTCACACATGGTTACCTGTTCTCGGTGTTCCGATTCAATCGAAACTCCAGGGACTCGATTCGCTTTTATCCACAGCGCAAATGCCGGGCGGCATTCCCGTCGGTACGTTGGCGATCGGCGAACCCGGCGCAAAAAATGCGGCGCTTCTCGCCGCCGCGATTCTCGCGCTTTCGGACAAAAATATTCGCAAGAACGTCGAAGCGTTTCGCAAAAAACAAAGCGAGAGCGTGCTCGCCGTAAAGTTGCCAAAGTGAGAACAGTGATTTCAACCGACCGCACAGCGGCGGTTGAACTGCTGCGCAGAGGCGAAATCGTCACGCTGCCCACCGAAACAGTTTACGGGCTCGCTGCTGACGCGTTGAACCCGATGGCTGTCGCGAAAATCTTTGAAGCAAAGGAACGACCCCGCTTCGATCCGCTGATCGTTCACCTGCCGTCCCGCGATTGGTTGGAAAAAATCGTTGATCCAATGCCGCCCAATCGCCAATTGATTTTGAGGTTGGCCGACAAATTTTGGCCGGGACCGCTTACGATGGTTTTACCGAAGCGCGGGATCATTCCTGAAATCGTTACTGCGGGTCTTGATATGGTCGCCGTGCGAATCAGCGCACATCCCATCTTTGCTGAAATCATTCACCTGTTTGGAAAGCCACTTGCCGCGCCAAGCGCAAATCGTTTCGGCCGGGTCAGTCCAACCGCCGCCGAGCACGTTCTCGATGAACTTGACGGACGAATTTCGCTGGTCATCGACGCAGGACCAACACACCATGGACTTGAATCGACAATTGTCAGTGTGCGCGCAAACGGCATCGAAATCTTGCGCCGTGGACCGATTACTGCCGAGCGACTATCCGAATTTGCGGAGGTCAACACCGTCGCATCCCCGGCACGGAGAATTTCGGCGCCCGGACAATTTCCCTCGCATTATGCGCCGAAAACCCAGTTACGGTTGATCGACTGCGCAGAATCATTTTTTGCAGAGAAAGATCAGCGCGTCGGCTTGCTCGCGTGGAATCCGAGATCACGGAAGGGCGATCTCCAGATCGGCCAGCGGAGGACTGGAAACCGCCGCTCCTTAAAGTTTTCCGCAGTCCGTCATTTGAGCGAGCGTCAGGACCTGCGCGAGGCCGCAACAAATCTCTTCCGCTACTTACGCGAGCTTGATGCGCTGGGTCTTGATCTTATCGTTGCGGAACGAGTTCCCGGTCAGGGGCTCGGCGCGGCGATTCTTGATCGCCTCGAGCGCGCGTCACGCGGCTAGTGTGTCGCTCGAGACAAGCCTGAATGAATCCTTTGAATAGCGGGTGGGGTTTATTCGGTTTGCTTTGAAATTCGGGGTGATACTGGCAGCCGACAAAATACGGATGATCGCGAAGCTCGATCAATTCAGCGAGGGCGCCATCGGGTGATGTTCCTGAAATCACGAAGCCTTTTGCGTTCATTCGATCGCGATATTCCATGTTGAACTCGTATCGGTGGCGGTGTCGCTCGGTTACCTCCGTTTCGCCGTAGATTTTTTCCGCCAGGGTGCCCTGGACAATCTTCGTTGGCCATGTGCCCAGGCGCATGCTGGCGCCTTTGTTTCGGATTCCCCGCTGCTCTTCCAACAACGAGATGACCGGTTCGGTCGCGTTCTTGTCGAATTCAGTGCTGTTTGCGTCTTTGATTCCACAGACATTCCTTGCGAATTCAATCGTCGCCACTTGCATGCCGAGACAAAGACCGAGATACGGAATCTTGTGCTCGCGCGCATAACGCGCAGCATTGACTTTTCCTTCAGCTCCGCGCACGCCGAATCCGCCCGGAATCAGAACGCCGGCCACATCTTTCAATTGAGCATCGACACCGTGCTCCAGCGATTCGGCATCGATAAGCTTGAGATCGATTCCGCAGTCCTCACTCGCGGCAGCGTGCGCGAGTGATTCATAGATGCTCTTGTAAGCGTCGCGGACCTCCATGTATTTGCCGACGACCGCGATCTTGGCGCGCCGTTTTGGACTGACGACGCGTTCGACGAATTTCCGCCAGTCTGCCAGATCAGGCGGGGGCGTTTCCAGATGCAGAAGATCGCACACCAGTTGGTCGAGTCCTTCGGCATGCAGCGTTAAAGGCACTTCGTAAATCGTATGCTCGACGTCTCGCTCCTCAATCACGGCTTTTTCGGAAACGCTGCAGAACATCGACAATTTTCGACGCACATCGCGGTCGAGCGGTTTTTCAGTGCGGCAAATCAACACCTGCGGCTGCAAACCAATCTCGCGCAGCTTCGCCACGCTTTGCTGTGTCGGTTTTGTTTTTAACTCGTGCGCAGCCTTGATGTACGGAACAAGCGTGACGTGCATGTTCACCACGTTTTGTGGACCGACTTCGAGAATGAACTGCCGGATTGCTTCGATAAATGGAAGACCTTCAATGTCGCCGGTGGTGCCGCCAATCTCTGTGATCACCACGTCGTACTTACTTTCGTCGGACAGTTCGCGGATTCGATCTTTGATCACATCAGTGACATGCGGAATCACCTGCACGGTCTTGCCGAGATAATCGCCCCGCCGCTCCTTTAAAATCACTGTCTCGTAAACTTGCCCACTGGTCAGGTTGTTGTGTCGAGTAAGAAGACAATTGGTGAAGCGCTCGTAATGCCCAAGATCGAGATCCGTCTCAGCGCCGTCGTTGAGCACGTAAACTTCCCCGTGCTGGAACGGATTCATCGTGCCAGGATCGACGTTGAGATAAGGGTCGAACTTTTGGAGAACAACTCGCAGCCGGCGCGCTTCAAGCAGTGTGCCGAGCGAGGCTGCGGTCAAGCCCTTCCCTAGCGAACTGACCACGCCACCAGTCACAAAGATGTATTTCATCTGGAGGCAGCCTTTTGTTGTGCGCGAGCGAGTTTTTGCTCCAGCCCTTTGGCGTCAGCCAGCGTATCCACGCCGGGCGAACCATATTTTGTGATGAGCACATGAATTTTTACACCATTTTCCAACGCGCGCAATTGCTCGAGACTACTGGAGAAGCGCATTGCGACGAAAACCGTAAATACCCTGATGCCGCAGATGGCGAACACGGGAACGCTTGGCGGGATAGGGGATAAGACTTCGCGAGAAGTAAAGAGCGCAATTATTCAGATCTACGACGACTTTGTTTTGGTGCGGTGATTTTGCTTCGGCGGGATTTTGAAACGGATGCGCAGCCGTAACAATATCGATTCTGCGGTCCGAGCGGAGCTTTTCGACGACTTGATCGACCAAGCGCGGATCGATTAACGGTTCATCGCCTTGGATGTTAATAACGAACGCGAAGTCTCTCCCATGGCGTGCGACTTCTGCCACTCGATCGGTCCCGCTGCGGTGCCTGCACGAGGTTAGAACGACCTCGGCGCCCCAGTCGAAAGCAGCCTCCGCGATTCGCATGTCATCAGTAGCAATGATGAGCGCATCGAGTTTCTCTGCGCGCCGGCAGCGCTCCCACACATGGTATAAAAGCGGCTTGCCATTAATCGGATACAATGGTTTTCCCGCAAAACGTGTAGAACTCCAGCGCGCTGGAATTATGCCGACGGCCCTATTCATGCCTGCTGTCATCCCGAGCCGCGGAGCGGGCGAGGGATCTCACATTTGCCGATAAATCATGCGAGCGGTTCTTTGTTTGCCATGAGCGAATGGGTGAGGTCCCTCGCTCTGCTCGGGATGACCGCGCAATCATCACGTTGTGTTCAAGATAATTTCGGCGGCCGCTGGCAAGTCTTCGGCTACCCAATCTGCCATGCTGCCAGCGGTCTCGCGGTCAAATCCGGTTCGGACACGAATAGTGCGCATACCCACGTTACGGCCGCACTCGGCATCAATCTCTTTGTCACCTATCAAAAATGACCGTGCCAGATCGATTTGGTGCTCACGCGTGGCTTCTACGATCATTCCCGGCGCGGGCTTCCGGCAACTCGAATGCTGCCCGGGAACATCGGGGCAGAAATAGGTCGCGTCGATCAAACCATCTCCAAGCTGGCGCAGGACCTCCGCTTCGACGGCTCGATATTGCTCGACGGTGAAGAAACCGCGACCGATTCCGCTCTGGTTTGTAATAATGATGAGTTTGAAGCCTTTCGATTTTAAACGCCTCAAGGCTTCGGCGACACGAGGGAAAATCTTAACTTCTCGTGGGTCTGAACAATAATCGGCGTCTTGCATGATCGTACCGTCGCGATCGATAAATACTGCAGGCGACAGCGGATCAATCATGTTCGCTGTCTTCTCGGAAACTGGCGATAAGTTCGTCTCGGGTTACGGTCGCCGTTCCAAGTTTGCTCACTACAACAGCGCTCCCGTGGTTGGCGATTTCCGCGGCTTCGATCGGAGTCGCTCCGCACACAAGGCCAAGGGTAAAGAGCGCAATGGCAGTATCACCGGCGCCCGAGACATCGAAAACCTGTCGTGCCTTGGTTGGAATGTAATGGGGCGCTTCATCCTTCTGAAAAAGCATCATCCCGTGTTCGCCGAGCGTGATGAGAACATATTTTGTTTCCCATCGTTCAAGCAGAACTGCACCAGCGCGCATCAGATCGACATCGTGCGGCGGAACAGCATCCGGATCACGGCCGGGAAAATCAGCAGCAAGCAAAGCTTCGGCGCGGTTCGGCTTAATTACTGTCGCCCCTCGCCAATCCACGAGATGCCGGGGATTGGGATCAGCCGCGACGATCTTGCCGGCCGAGCGCGCATCGCCCGCGATTTGTGAAAACATCTCGGTCGACAAAAAACCTTTGCCGTAGTCTTCGAAGACGATCGCGTCTGTCTCTGGAATATTTTGTCGGACGGCTGCCACGACTCGCTGAATTTGCGGTACCGACGGCCCGGTAAACTGTTCGCGATCGACACGGACAACCTGTTGATGAAGCGCGATGATGCGCGTTTTCAGAATCGTGCGAAACGACTCGTCTTCAACCACATTCGAGATATCGATTCTTTGTTCCCTCAATAGTTCCTGGAGTTGCTGGCCACTGCGATCTTTCCCGAGCAAACCGATGATCGCGACGTGATCCACAAACTCGCGCAGGTTTCGCGCGACGTTCGCAGCGCCTCCAGGATAGAACGATTCTCCGGTTACCTGTACAACCGGAACCGGTGCCTCGGGCGAAATGCGATCGACCTTACCCCACACAAATTCGTCAAGCATGAGATCGCCGATGACCGTTACGCGTTTTGAGGGCGCACGATCGAGAATGTGCTCTAGTCGGTTCAGATCCATACGCCATGCAGGTAGCGATGCGTCCGGGGCAACGAGGTGGTTCGATTAACGTGAGTCAAATTGTTTTGAGCAGCGATTTGTGTACGGCAGCCGTTCCGGTTAAAGTTCGCTCCATTAATCCTGAATACGAACCCGAAATCAACAGTCGAAAGTGCCAAATGATTCCGTTTACCAGACATCTTAAGCTAGGCGTAGGTTTACTCTGTGGGCTCGCAATGTGCGCAGGCGCTGCCCAGGCCCCACAGCACATCGATATTAAACAATTATCGACCACTGTTGAAGACGTTGTCGTGCCGCTGCCGAACGAAATTTTCGGGGCGCTGAATAAACTGGGCGCGGTGAACTGGAAACAACACGTCCGTAGCGACAAAGGACCGAATTTTACCGAGAGGCCGCGCATCGCTCTTTTGCTTGGGACGGTAATCGCCGATGGCTTTATTGCTGTCCAGGCGGAAGACTCAGCGACCGTAAAGGAGATTGGGCAGCGCGTCCTGGCGCTGGCCAAAGGGATCGGCGTGGGAAATTCAATCACCCCACATGCCAAGGCGATCGTCGAGGCTGCAGACAAGCGGAATTGGGAAAATGTGCGGCAGGAACTGGACCGCACGCAGAACAGCGTGCAACAGGCAATGAACGAGGTGCACGATGAAAAATTGTCGCAGCTTGTAAGCTTGGGCGGTTGGCTGCGTGGCACCGAAGTGTTGACCTCAGTTGTGAAGGAGCATTTTTCCAGCGACGGCGCAGAGCTGCTCCATCAACCAGATTTACTTTCATATTTTCTGACAAGGCTCAAGGCTATGCCGGAGTTTAATGTCCCGATCATTCGTCAAATTCAAGATGCTCTCGGCGAGGTGAAGCCTTTGATTGACGTCGGTAATCGGCGCATTCCTCCCGAATCAGTGAAAAAAGTCAATGAGATCACGACGCGGCTTGGTCATGGCATCGTAACCAGAGATTGAGGATTTCGATGAAACGGTTCGCAAAAGTAATATTCCGCACGAGCCTTCCGCTCCTTGCTCTGGTCGCACTGCAGCCTGTGATTTTCGCGTCCGTGGATGACGCACAGTCATTCGCTCTCCAGGCTGCCGAACCATATGTTAAACAAGGATTCCAGGTGCGTGAGGATTACTGGGGAGGCGACCTTGGGTCGGGTGAAAAAAAAGCAGTGCGGCAGCAATTGTTCAAAGGAAACGAATATTGGTTCTGGTTGGGAACAGAAGTCGATCGGGCGAAGGTTTCCGTTCACGTTTATGACTCGGACGGAAAGCTTGCGGAAGAACCAGACGGATGGGAAAAAGGCCACTTCGCGGCCGCACACGTGATTCCAAAAGCTACTGGCAGCTACTTCATCATAGTCAGCGTTGAGGAGTCTCCAGAGGAACGGACCCATTGGGCGCTTGTGTACGGTTTTCGTTAAAAAAGTGGTTCAAATCTTGTACCAACAAGGAACGGCGACTTTCCAGTCGTCACGGCGGCTGGCAAGCCGTCGCTCCTTGAGCAATGACTGAAACGCGCACTTTGGAGTTCGAAAGCCCACGCGCTTTGCAGTCGCTCTACGCCAACGACATTAAACTGTTGAAGAACCTTGAGGACTCCCTTGGTGTGAAGGTAACTACGCGTGAGGGCTGGGTAAAACTGGAAGGAGACCGAAGTCGTGTGGACAAAGCGCAGCAGGTCTTCGATCAACTCGAAAAAGCGCGCCAGCAAGGCGTCGACATTCAAAGACACGAATTTAATTACGCGCTCAAGGCCGTGACCGAAGAACACAATGAAAATCTCAGCAATATTGTTTCGACGAAAATCACAACGTCGCCGCGCAAGTCACCGATTGTCGCGCGAAGCGCAAACCAGCGGGCGTACATCGAGGCCATTCAAAAGTACGATGTGGTCTTTGGGATTGGGCCGGCGGGCACGGGCAAAACTTACCTGGCCGTCGCAATGGCTGTCGCGGCGCTCAAGAAAGAGCAGGTGGCCCGCATCATTTTGATGCGACCGGCCGTGGAAGCGGGTGAGGCGCTCGGTTTTCTTCCAGGCGACCTCGAACAAAAGATCACTCCGTATCTCCGTCCGCTCTACGATGCGCTACGTGAGATGTTGGAGCCGGAGGAAATGGAGCGGGCGATTGCGCGGCAGACGATTGAGGTGGCTCCGCTGGCATATATGCGGGGACGCACCCTAAATAACGCCTTTGTCATTCTCGATGAAGCCCAAAACACCACTACCGAACAAATGTTTATGTTACTGACGCGCATCGGCGTGAATTCAAAATGCGTGGTGACAGGCGACGTCACACAAATTGATTTGCCCGCCAACAAACGCTCGGGCGTGGTCGAAGCCTTACAGGCGCTGAAAACCGTGCCGGGAATTGCGACTGTGTATTTCACTGAGCGCGACGTTGTGCGGCACGAACTCGTGCGTGCTATCATTGGCGCCTACCAGCAGCACCGCTCGCCCGCGCCGGCATCGCGCAAATAAGGAACATGTTCGATCTTTCGAAGCGTGGGCGACTTATCAGACGCGGTCTCGCGTCGCGCAAGACGCGACGTCGCCGGGCGCGCAGCGAGTTACTACGTAAATTGGAATATGCGCCTTACGCGAAAGTAGCGATCTTCGCGATATTTGCTGGTGGCCTGGCATTTCTCGTCTTTAGCGGGCAACAGGCGGAACCGACGAAGAATTTTGTGATTGCTCTGCTGGTTCTGGCGACCGCGATTACGCAGCTTTGGATTAACCAGCCGAAGAGTTTTGCGCAAAACTCGCGAATCCTTCTTGTGTTTGGCGTTATTCTTGTGCAATTGGCCGTCACCAAATTGTTGTTGGTCCTTTTTAACAGCGGCAATTACCGATTCTTGAAACCGGAAATGGCCGGCTTGATCACGCCGTATGCGTTCGCGCCGCTGGTGCTGAGCGTGTTACTGGGACGGCAGCACGGCCTCTACGCAGCGTTCTTCGTGAGCTTGTGGAGTAGCATGTTGTTCGGCCCAATCGATGCCCCTCTTCTAATAACCAGTCTGATCAGCGGATTCACCGCAGTCTCTCTCACATTGCAGGTGCGACGGCGCAGCAAATTGATCCGCGCCGGATTCGGCGTAGGGCTCGCCATCTGGTTATTGTCATTAACGTTTGGGTTAATCGGCCCGATCAATTGGTTCTACCCCACGGCAAATGACTGGGGAATGATCGGAGTTCAAAGCGCTCTCGCCATCGGCAATGGCATTATCACGGCAACGATTGTTGGCGGTGCGCTGCCGATGCTCGAGAACGTGTTCGGAATCACAACGGACATTTCGTGGCTGGAAGCGTCAGATCTCAATCATCCCTTGCTGCGTCGCATGACCATAGAAGCGCCGGGCACTTATCATCACAGCCTGGTCGTGGCCAATCTCGCTGAAGCCGCCGCGGAAGCGATCGGCGCAAATGCGACACTCTGCCGCGTCTGCTCTTATTTTCACGATGTCGGTAAGCTGGTGAAACCGGAATATTTCACCGAGAACATGAGCTTTGAACGCAATCCACACGATGATCTCGCGCCATCGATGAGCGCCTTGATCATCATCGCACATGTCAAGGAAGGTGTGGATCTCGCACTCAAGCACCGGCTAAACCAGCGCATCATCGATATTATTCAGGAGCATCACGGCACGTCGCTCGTCCGTTATTTCTATCAACGCGCGCTTCAGCAGCACGAAGATGCTCGCGCGGGCGGTAAAATCATGAAGCTGCGCGAAGACGATATTCCAGATGTGCACGAAGAAAGTTTTCGTTACAGCGGACCAAAACCGCAGACGAAGGAAAGCGCCATCGTGAGCCTGGCCGACACAGTCGAAAGCGCCTCGCGCAGTCTTGAGAAACCGACCCCGCAGAAAATCGAAACGCTCGTGAACGAACTCCTCGAAGAGCGCATTAGCGACCGCCAATTGGACGACTGCGACCTAACGCTGGGCGAACTGAAAGTCATCGCCGAGCGTTTTCGGTTCACGCTCTTAATGATGTTACATAGTCGGATCGCTTATCCCAAGGCTGGGCACAAGCCCGCGTCGCCACGCGACGAAAGTTTGCATCCCGACGTAATGGCTGCCACACGAAAGCCCGAGACCGCCCCGCCCGTTTCTGCCGCGTAATGGCCATGTCGCGTTCATATCGAAATTGGCCGCGTTAAAAGAATCCGCGAAGGAACGCCGCTGCTTCGTCCGAGATACCGGCGATCTTGTTCGTTGCCTGACGATAGAATTTGAAATTGAGTTCGGTCTCGGGTCGACCGTCGTTCCAGTCGGAAAAAAGCTTGAGCTCGCGTCGCCCCAGGCGCCGCTTCGCAAGCGCGGTGCGCCTGATAGTGATGCTCACGCGCGGCGTTTGCCGTGCGATCCCGCGTTTCTTTGCGATTGCTTTGGCCGAAGTGACGACGCCGCTCGCGATAAGACCTGGCCTGCTCTCGTTCTCGCTCCTTGATCGCGGATATCATGCTGCTCATATCGCACGATAATTCCACGGCCGTTTATGGCGCCAGGTCTAACGAGATACAGCTGAATGACCCAGCACTGTGAGAATTTGGTAGCGCATTATCGAGTGCCTACAACAAAGTGCTCGGTTGGATGGAGCGCTTGATTAGCGCTCATTATTGGTCTGGCTCGCCTTCGACCATCTTTTCTATTTCCTGATTGTGTTTCTCGTTGGCCTCGCTGATCTGATGTACGCTCTTCCTCAGTTTTGTTCCATCGTATCCAACGAGATCTGCGGCCTGCAGAGGCTTTGTGCTTTCATGTAATTTACTTTTGCTCTGAGAATTGGGATTGGTTGCGGCAGTTTTCTTCTGACAACCTAATGAAAGCAAAATCGTCGAGAAAATGATTGCGACGAACGTTGAGAGAAGCGCGGTTTTCATGGGTCTAACGTATAAGACTAACCCGCGCGCGTGCCAGCGAGTGTCGCGTGTAGCCGTTGTTTAGGCCGACGGTTCAAAGCCCACCGTCGCTGGTATTTATTCTATCACGGGAGCAACGAAGTCCTTCTGTCTGAAGCTTGACGAATTTCACCTGCTTGTCGTCAATCTTCCATGCAGTCGTTGCCGGAAGGAGTTCAACACCAGCTTCGTCCTTAAGCACACCAATCGCTGTGCCCGGGAGATCGTGTCCGTTTAATTGACACGAACCAATAAATTCGGGTGCGTCCTTTGAATGTTTCGGAAACTTCAGCACGTCTCGCACGACATTTTTTTGATCTTCGAGAAGAACGTACTCCTCTCCACAGATTCGCCAGGATATTAAGAATATGCGGTCTGAGATCTCTGTACCGCCTAGATCTTTAAGTCCTAAGTCCTTGTGCCTCTCTTGAAGGACAACGATCCTCTCGTTTGACATCTTGCGGCCGAGGAGAGCTTTTCGAACATCAGATCCACAGCGAACCGAATCAAAACCGTCTGCAGCGCAAATGCTGCTCCCGCAAAAGAGCGGAAGAACTAGCATGAAGGTCGCGACAATTCCTTTGGTTTTCACTAAAGACTCCATAGTCAGCTTAACGATTTGTTAGGTATTATCGATGAACCTCGGAACAGAATATAGCTTTGGATTGAGTATGGCCCTTTAAAAGTTCCTTACGTTTCTGATGCAGCTTCTTGAATTCTTCAATCATCTCTTTCTTCTTGGGATCAAAAGGCTGATTAGGGATCGTTAGGGCTTCTCGGCCTTTTGAGTCATAAAGGATTAAAGGGGGATGAGAACAACTTCTCAAATCCCCGGAAAACTCCTAATAGCCGATCTTTCCTGTGGAATCATACCATGGAGTAACCGAGGCCAGCCCGCCCGCGCAAGAAAGGGTGCAAATTTTTTGAAGGATAGGGTCGGGAGCAGGTTCCGAATGGCCTGCACAAGGCAGAAGGAATGTCAAAAGGATCGTCACTGGATTGTTTATAAATAACTTCATCTCATATTACCTAACGGGAAAGAGATAAGCCACGGCAAGGTGTCGTCGCAAACATGCTGAACGCATTCCGTAATCGGGCCGTTGACTTTATCGATTGGTTCGGCCGGGAGTGTAAAAGCAAGGCCCGCCTGAGCAAGACATGAATTGACGACTCTGATAGGCTTGCCACTGAGTTTCACTGCTTGAAAAGAGTTATGTCGCTCGAGCAATTATCTTATCTAGCGCAAATAGCCGGCTCAATTGGCGTCATTCTATCTCTTGTGTTTGTGGGCCTACAGATCAGACAGAATACAGCCGCGCTCCGGCGCAACGAACACAATTCAACTATGGCGCAATGGACAGTAGTCCGCATGGCCATCGCCGGGAACCGCGACGTTGTTGAGTTGATGACTGCCGGCCTTCGCGGAGAGAGCGCGATGGACGCTGCCGATCAATTGCGGCTGGAGCAGTTTCTGGCTGAACACGCGTGGGCGGCCTTTCATATCTGGGACAGAACGCAGCGCGGAGTTTTCCCCAAAGGGACATTCGAGTTGACGGCCGGACCGCTCCTGAGTGGCTTGCTCCGGACAACGCGCGGCGGCGCCTGGTGGCGCAGTGCCAAGAAGGCTGGCTTCATTCCTGAATTTCTCCGAACGTCGACGCTGTGCTCGCCAAGGTTGAAGGCTAAGCATCAGGCCTAACGGCGTATGAGTTCCCGCGGCAACACCGCTGCAAGGAGGGGTTAGGCGACCAGTCGAGCATGGCTCGGCTTTCGGGTTCCACCGCACGCTCATTCGACAAGGAGTTCGCCGCCCCAGTCAGCTGGGTCGGAATCGAAAATCGTCTCCGAGAGCG
>QHMR01000089.1 GCA_003217875.1 Verrucomicrobiota bacterium | reverse complement strand
TAATTGAGCCAACGCCGAGCGCGGCAACCGCGGCATACCAATTGACGAAAATTATCGATATAATAATAACTGCGATAGCAAGAGCGACGACCAGATGTAAAACACGCTGGAGCGTGAAACGGGTGGAAGGGTCCTCGATGCGACCCAGGGCATAAACGGAAATAACTCGTGCAATCGCCAGCACGATCACAATCAGCGCTGCACCCCGCAGAATTCTTCCAATTAAACCGACAGTTGGTTGCGCCAGGGGAATCAGCTTCGAGCCAAGCAGAAAGTACGCCGCGATACAACCAGCAAGAACAAGTGCGTGTATGATGAACCAGACTTTGTCTCTGCCGCGCGCCTTGACCTTGTCAGGACGTTTTTCACCCGTAGTCCGCTGAAGCTCTTTACGAATTTCCGGTCTACGCGAAATTTCCTCCGCCGTTTCAGCCATCATATTGAGAATCGCATTCGACGACGAAATGGGTGCAATCAGCTGTGGTGCAAGCCGGCGGTTGTTTGGAAGCCCCTGAAGTTTCAGTCGAAACCGATTCCCAAATGTGCTGTCGAATACAGACATTGCGGAGCTGCTTGCTCGGCAGGCCGAGCGCGAGAGTGGCATTCTCTCACGCGCGTTTCGACGAGCTGCGCGCAGCGCTTTTCTATGGCCGGAAGAGGTGGCTAATGTTATAGCGCAGAACCGATCGCTGACCGAACTGCGCGCAATTGGCCCATTTATAGAGAGACAAATTCGGCATTGGATCGATAAACCTCCGCACTCAACTCACAGAGCTCCCACTATTCGCCGGGATTTTGTTTCCCTCGCAAAGGCGAGGCAGTTGCTGGCGCGAAAACCGGCGTGGGCAAAAATCCTGCGGGGCGATTTGCAAATGCATACCCGCTGGAGTGATGGATCAGGCACGATCGCGGAAATGGCCGACGCGGCGACGGACCGGTCGTACGAATACATCGCCATCACCGATCACTCGAAAGGCTTAAAAATTGCCGGGGGCATCGACGAACAAGCATTAAAAAAACAGGGAAACGAAATCGGCAAGCTCAACGCATTCCTTCGAAAATCCGGCAGAAACTTGCTAGTGCTTCGCTCTGTCGAAATGAACCTTAACAGGCGCGGGGAAGGAGACATGTCTCCCGAATCCCTATTAGCTCTGGACCTCGTTCTCGGGTCGTTCCATTCATCTTTGCGGATAGTTGAAGACCAAACGAACCGTTATCTTGCAGCATTGCGCAACCCGCACATTCAAATCCTGGGTCACCCGCGCGGCCGCATTTACAATTTTCGGATCGGCTTGAGCGCAGACTGGCCGCGCGTCTTTGCAGAAGCTACCAGCCTCAACAAAGCGATGGAAGTTGACTGCTACCCTGACCGACAAGACTTAAATATTGACCTACTCAAAATTGCGCGAGAGCATGGAACCCATATTTCACTTGGCACTGACGCTCATCATCCGTGGCAGCTTGAATTTATTGAGTTGGGTTTGGCTGCTGCTCTCAAGGCAAAGCTTCCTGCCGACCGGATCGTGAACTTCATGCCGATTGGTGAATTGAAAAGCTGGGTCCGAGAGGTACGTGGTCGCGCACCGCGAAGGCCATAAACATCCCTGCTTTTGGCAACCGGAAGGGTGCCCGCGCCCGATTACACCGTATACAGGCAGGGCGCATACCCAGCGTCCGAGCAAATCTCGTTAGCAGGAGTATTCGCCCTGCTGAAAAGAACAAAGGAAACAAAATGAAAAAAATACTACTCAGTATGGCCTTGGCAGTCGTGGCGCCCTTCGCATGGGCACAAGTGTCAGAGACTACCACCACAACGACCACAACAGAAGGCAGCGGCACGATCACCGAATACACTCCGGGCAGTACAATCGTGCTCAAGGAAAGCAGCGGGCCGCGGACTTACCGTTTCGGGAAAACCGTCACTTATGTGACGCGGAGCGGCCAGGTCCTCGATGGGGATGTGGTACGCACGAGAGTTAAAGTGGGTGTCCCCGTCCGAGTTCACTATGTCGGAACAGGCGACAATGTGATGGTTGATCGGGTAATTCTCGACGAGGATTAAAAGCAAGATAGTTAATCTCTCACTTGTCTCCATCGCGCTCTTTTCTGTTCTGCCTACTGGTGGAACAGGAAGGGCGCGTCTCGCGTACACCTGCTTGGAAGGACGCTCACGGACCTCGCCAGTAAATGTGAAAACCAATCTTTATCCGATAAACGAAACCTTTGTGTTATGACGAATCTACGATTGAAGGCGGTCAGGAAGCCGGCAAAACCAAAGCAGACGTTCGAAGGGAGATTGAAAGTCTATAAAAATCGCGAAAGGGCGATCTAAGATGCTCCCAGGCAATGAGAGCGCTCGGGGCACTAAGTTAGTCCGCCGCCGAACAAAGCGCGAAATCGCGGTTCGGATTTTGCTTTGGGCGTCTTTCTCTTTACCAATTTTGGCTCTGATTTTTGTGTTGCGAGGATGCACGTAAACACGATCGAAACCATTGGAACAGAAAAACCGGCGCGACCTCACTCGCATGCCTAGCCAGTAACAACCCACGAGTCAGCACCCAATCGAGCGAAGCCCGCTGTGTAAGACTCGCCAGGAAATTACGGGACTCTTCTCCCTGCTGATATCGCCAGTATGAAAAAGATCAGGCATAGCACCAGGAAGAGGCCGAACAGGAACTTCGCAATTGCAGCAGCGCCCGCAGCAATGCCAGTAAATCCAAACAGCGCTGCGATAATCGCGATTATCAGAAAGATAACGGCCCAACGTAGCATCGTTTCACCTCCTTAGAAAGAAATCGAACCAGGCTACCGCCATGCGTGGCTATTTTGCGGTGGCTAGATGCAGTAATCAAAAATCGATAGATCATTTTAATATTCGCCGTAAAGCCTATCGGAACGCGCTTTACCACAATCGGCCAAAAGCAGTCTGATAGGCGTTTTCATTAATGTGAAGATGCGAATCCTCATCTCCAACGATGACGGTATTTACAGCCCGGGCATTATGCCGCTGGCGAAAGCAGCAGCGCGTTTTGGTGACGTGCGCGTCGTCGCGCCCGATGTCGAGCAATCCTCAATGAGTCATGCCATTACGTCGTCGCGGCCTCTGAGGTTTAAACGTGTAAATCGCGGCGAGTTCGACGCGTATAGTGTGAACGGTACACCGGCCGATTGCGTCGCACTTGGCATGCATCGCTGGGGACACGTCGATCTTGTACTTTCTGGGATCAACCTCGGCCTGAACCTGGGCAACTCATGCTGGCACTCCGGCACCCTGGCAGCAGCGAAACAGGCCGCACTGCTCGGCTCGCGCGGCATCGCTTTCAGCACAAACGTGAGCGATAATCACGAGCCGGATTTTTCAGCACTCGAACCTCACGTGGCCAAAGTTCTCGATCTGCTGATGCCAAACAGGACGTTGTGCCTCGTCAATGTGAACCTGCCGGAGAAACCCAAAGGCATTCGTTGGACGCGCCAATCTGTACGACACTACGATGGCAAAGTCGTTCCTGACAAAGATCCGATGGGTCGCTCGATTTTCTGGTTCACCGTTACCCCGTTGGAAGGCGCAGGGAAAGGGACTGACCGCTGGGCAGTCGAGCACAATTGGGTGTCGATTACGCCGTTACGCCTCGATCTCACCGATGAAGCAGATCTTGCTCGAGCCTTGGCGATTTCGAGCACGTCGGCGGTAAAAGGGGCGCGAAGACGCACGTCTGTCAGACGCTCGCGCAAGAAGAGACGCTGACCCTCACCTTCCACCAGCAAAATTGAGTGCAGTAGAGGGAACCAAACAAGAGCGGCTCTCCGAATCCCATTCGAGATCGCCTTCGCAGCCCATGGGTGACAACGGATTCACTGCCTCAGCACTGCATCAGACAGCCGAGCAATTCCACATTCTGGTGGATAGCGTGGAAGAATACGCGATCTACATGCTCGACCCGAACGGCAACGTGGTGACGTGGAACCCAGGGGCACAGAAAATCAAGGGCTACACGGCGCAAGAAATCGTCGGGAAGAACTTTGCCTGCTTCTATACCGCGGAGGATGTTGCCGGCGGCAAGCCGCAACGCAATCTGCGTGAAGCAGCGCGGCGAGGCCATATTCGTGACCAAGGCCTGCGCATCCGCAAAGATGGGTCAACCTTTGAGGCCGAAGTTATCATAACCGTGCTGCGCGACGCCAGGGGCAATATTCGAGGCTATTCCAAAGTCACACGCGACATTACTGATCAGATCCGCAGCCGGGAATTTGAAGCGGAGAAAATTGCAGCGCAAAAAGCGAGCAAAGCCAAGGACGACTTTCTCGCGGCGCTCAGCCATGAACTGCGCACGCCGCTGACGCCTGCTTTGGCAGCAGCCACGTACCTCCAAGATAACGCGGAGAAACTTGCGCCAGAGTTCGCCGAGGATATCGAGATTATAAAGCGGAACGTGAAATTGCAGGCACGGTTGATTGACGATCTGCTCGATCTGACTCGGATTACACGCGGCAAACTTCGCCTCGATGTGGAAACTTGTGACGCACATACCGTTATCCGCAACGCAATTGAAACCGCAAGCTCAGCCATCGCGGCGAAGAAATTAAAGGTCTCGACCAAATTCAACGCGAAACGACATCATATCTCGGCGGATTGCATTCGGCTTCAGCAAGTATTTTGGAACTTGATCAACAACGCCGCGAAATTTACGTCTCCTGGCGGGGAGATCGCCATCCGCACCTTCAACGACGACCGCAGCCGTTTTCACTTCGAAATTACGGACAACGGCATTGGAATTGAACCCGACCGGCTGGCGACGCTGTTTATACCGTTTGAGCAGGCGGATGCTTCTGTGACCCGGCAGTTTGGCGGGCTTGGCCTCGGTCTCGCAATTTCCAAACATCTCGTCGGCCTTCACAATGGCACAATCGAAGCGAAAAGCCGTGGCCGTAGCTTCGGCGCGACGTTTAAGGTAACGCTCGATGCGGTGCCCGAAGGAGTGGCAAAAACTGATCTCGCTTCTCGCGGTCCCAAACCCCGGCCAAAGCCTTTGCGGATCCTGCTCGTCGAAGATCACCGGGATACGCGACGTATGTTGTCGCGGCTGCTCACACATTTTGGTCATGAAGTTTTGGCTGCGGATAATGTACGCAGCGCACTGGGAATCATCGCGTCGGGAGAACTTGATGTGCTGTTGTGCGACATCGGTCTTCCGGACGGGAGCGGTTACGAGATAATTTCACGAGCCAAGCGAAAGCAACCGATCAAGTCAGTCGCGCTTACCGGCTTCGGCACTGAAGAAGATGTTCGCCGCTCCAAAGACGCCGGGTTCGATTTTCATCTCGTGAAGCCAATAGATCTTCACGAACTGCAAACTGTCCTGGATAAGCTCGCGGCATAGCATCGCATTCGTCAGCCAACGTTAGCTGCAACTTCAACGCACAAAGCGCCGGAAATTGATTTTGCTTGAATGCGTCGGAGCGCTGCGGATTCACACAGCGCCTCGACGAATTCTTGTCAACAGTAGTCCCACGACCATGGAGCACGTGTTTCCCAAGCCCGCTAGCGACGTGAAGACGCGCCGGCAAGTTCCGGCTCCATGAGCGCCTCTGGATTCACAATGTCCTCGGCTAATTTGTTCAGAAGCTCGTTCGCTTCCGATTCTTCCTGGAGAGTGGTCTGCAGAAGCTCCGCTGACCTGTCCTTGCCAAGTAGTTGCGCAAATGTGCGGACACTACCATAACCGGCAATCTCGTAATGTTCGACTTTCTGCGCAGCTACAATGATGCCCGCATCAATTACGGACTCTTCGCCGTCTTCTTGAAGGATTTCGGATCCCTCCTCGATAAGCCCTTTCATGGCGCGGCAGGTTTTTCCCTTCGGCTTTTCTCCAATGTCTTCGAAAACTTCTTCGAGGCGTTCGACATGAGATTTTGTCTGTTCCAGATGTTTCTCGAACGCGTCCTTTAGCTCCTCTGACGAAGCAGCTTTCGCCATCTTTGGCAGTGCTTTGAGCAGTTGGCCCTCTGCATTGTAAAGGTCCCGCAACTCATTCGTGTACAGTGTTTTTAACGTATCCAGCTTCATACCATCCCTTTCTATTCCTACGTTTGGTTTTGAATTGTGGCGGTCCAGTGCGTACTGGATGCCGGCTCTAGAAAATAACGTGGTGAAACATGGAATTGCGCGTGTTTCATTTTGAAAATTTTTCCAAGCGTGGGGACGACTTACGCATATGCATAAGTTGCATCTCGACCTAACATCCGCTGGTACATATGGATGTAATCATTTGCCATCCGAGTCGCCGTGAATCGCTTATCAAAAACTTCTCTGCAACGCGCGCGACTGAGATTCCGAACCCGGCGAACTGCTTCCGCCGCCTCGTCCAGCTCTCTAACTATGAAACCTGTTACTCCGTCATCCATCACCTCAGGAACAGATCCTCGGTCGTACGCGATGACCGGTGTACCACAGGCCATCGCTTCAATCATGACCAGCCCGAAAGGCTCTGGCCAATCAATCGGAAACAGCAATGCGTAGGCATTTCCCAGAAAGTCGTTCTTCTGGTGATCGCTGATTTCGCCAACCCACTCTACGTAGGATTCATTTAACAGCGGTTCAACGACCCGTTTGAAATATCGTCTATCGGCGCGATCGACTTTGGCCGCGATCTTAAGCGGTATGCCGACGCGCTTGGCGATTTCAATAGCCCGGTCCGCGCCTTTTTCTGGCGAGATGCGTCCCAAAAAGGCGAGGTAATCGTCGGAGCCCCGTCGAAAACTGAATAGGTCCGTCGGCAAGCCATGGTAAATGGTGGTCTGCCAGTTCGCCCAAGCTAAAGGCTGCCGTTGGGCGTTCGAGATCGAGATAAGTGGTTCATTTCGAAACCTGTCGAAGACAGGAACGAGATCGGGAAGATCGAGCCGTCCGTGCAGCGTGGTGAGATGCGGAACAGACAGACACCGACAAACGGGAAAATGAAGATAACCGGTGTGGAAATGAATGACATCGAACTCGCCAGCGTGCTCAAGTACGTGATCTACCAGCAGAACTTCTCGTGCCACGGGATCTTTGCACTTTTCGTTTTTTCGAAGTGAGCGCTGGCATGGCGCAATAAGCCGGGCGTTTGTCACTGAGTCGCCGCTGGCAAACAGAGTCACCTCGTGGCCCAAGCGTACCAATTCTTCAGTGAGATAAGAGACGATGCGCTCTGTGCCTCCGTAATGTTTTGGAGGCACACTCTCAATTAGCGGCGATACCTGAGCGATTCGCATATCCCTGTTTTCCGTCGCGAGATCCAAGCTCCACTGCCGCACCGCTTACAGCAGAGTGCGCCTCATTTCATGTAAGCCCTAATCGCGATCGTAATTCCAACAAATTTCGTTCCGTGTGCTTACATTCGAACGCGGCCGCAGCTTTGGTTCTCGAGTTCTTTAGAAAATGAACAGAGTCTCAAGCGTCGGGATAACAAACCGGAAGCTTCCTATGCAGCGCAGCTATAAAATCGTATACATGAATAAGCGCAAACTACTAAGGAAGTCGGTTACCTGTGCGCCGGTTTCCTTTCTTCGTTTCGGCGACTAATGAGAGCCGACAGCAATTACTCAGTGCGAAAGCGAACTCGTCACTTAGAAAATGAGCAGCAAACCAAAGCGCCTGAAGAGCTGTTGCTCCATTCAGCGCCGAGAGGATGACCGTTAATCAATAAGCGCGTTCTCGCGACCAAGGCGCCGCCGTTCACAAGTGTCCCGTCAAAGCGAGGATTATCACAATGAGAAGAACCAACCCCAATCCTCCGCTGGGCCAATAACCCCAGCCGGAACTATATGGCCAGGCGGGAAGCGCTCCTACCAGCAGGAGGATTAGGATGATCAATAGAATCGTGCCCATGGCTTCTCCTTTCTTTGAACTATGTTCGTCGATGCGAGCGATTTTGGACGTTGAGCCTGAGTGGTTCGCCACATAATTGCTCCGTTGTTTGTGTTAGTAACGCCTCTCGACTTCCTTGGTTTCGACAAGGACTGCGTACTCGCTCGGCTTGAATGCGCGACCGGCTCGCTGCGCATAAACCTGTGTGAATTCAGCGCCGAAAAGCAGAATCTGCGATGAGTAGTAAACCCAAAGCAATAACGTGATGAGGGAGCCGGCCGCCCCATACGCCGATCCGGCGGCACCGCTCCCGAGATAAAAACCCAGCAGCCATTTCCCGAGGCCAAACAGGATCGCGGTCATAACAGCGCCGATCCAAACGTCGCGCCATTGAATCTTCACGTCCGGCAGGAACTTGAAAATCATCGCGAAAAGCAGAACGACAACAGCGAAATCGAAAACGAGATAAACGGTCACCGCGATCACAATTCCGCCGGGCAACACAGATTGGACGTAATGGCTGAACCCTTTCAGCAGCGCTTCGATCGCTAGAGAAACGAGCAGCAGAAAACAGATGCCGCCGACCATCGCAAACGAGAGAAAGCGGGCTCGCAAAAATCCCCAAATACCGGTGCCGGGCTTAGCTTTGACGCCCCAAATCGTATTCAACGCGTCCTGAAGCTGACCGAACACTCCGCTTGCACCGAAAAGTGCCAGCGCGATACCGATAACTGTGGCGACAGTGCTTTTGCCCGGCTGCGACGCCGTCTGCGCTATATTCTGCACGACCTGCACGGCGCTTTGATCGAGGAAGTAGCTCATCTGCTGCGTGATCTTGTTCCACGCGCCCGCGGGATTATCCCGGAAAATCACTCCGACGATCGCCAGCAAGACGAGAACCAGCGGCGCGAGTGAAAACACTGTGTAATAGGCGAGCGCGGCACCCAGCTGCGGCGCTTTATCCTGCAGCCATTCGTTAAACGTTTGCTTCAGCAAGCTGAAAGCCTTCACGAAAAATGACTGGGAATTGCGTTGTTTCGCCACGACAATACCTCTGACAATATTCGTTAGCAACGCAGTGTTTGGTTTCGCAAACCAGCTCTCAATTGGCGTCCAGCAGCGCGCCGTTTGCGAAGCAATATGAGACGATGCTGTTAAAACCGCCGTTGGCACCGATGGAAGCGCGTTCGGTTGACGAAATTCCAACCGGCGACGGCTGGCAGTACGAGCCGAAGTGGGACGGATTTCGCTGCATCGCGTTTCGTGACGCCGCCCAGATTTATTTGCAATCAAAGAACGGTCAGCCGCTCGCGCGCTATTTTCCAGATGTTGCTAGTGCTCTGGTTGCATTGCCGGCGAAACAATTCGTTGTGGACGGCGAGCTCGTTGTCCCCGTAGATGGCGCGCTTTCGTTTGATGAATTGCAACTGCGTTTGCATCCCGCGGCAAGTCGCGTTCAGAAACTGGCCAAAGCGCATCCGGCGACATACATCGTATTCGATCTTCTCGCGGAGAGTGAACGATCGTACTTGAAGCAGCCTCTGCGCGAACGCCGGGAACTTCTCGAAAAGTTTGCGCGTCGGAATTTCAGATCGGCTAAAAATGTGCGGCTTTCTCCAGCGACGACTGATCTCAGCCTTGCCAACGAATGGTTCAAAAGAACCGGCGGCGACCTTGACGGCATCATCGCGAAGCGTTTGGACGCTCGGTATGCTTCCGGTGAACGCACCGCGGCAGTTAAGGTAAAGCAAATCCGGACCGCTGATTGTGTCGTTGGTGGATTTCGTTACGCCCAAGGCAAGCGCGTAATAGGTTCTCTTTTGCTCGGCCTGTATGGAGACGACCGGCTGCTCCATCACATCGGATTCACCTCTGCGTTCAAGACATCGGAACGCCGGGAGCTAACGAAAAAATTTGAAGCGCTGAAGAAACCACCCGGATTCACCGGCAACGCGCCCGGAGGACCGAGCCGTTGGAGCACGGACCGCACCGGCGAATGGGAACCGGTTGATCCGAAAGTTGTCGTGGAAGTTGCCTACGACCATTTCACCGGCGGCCGGTTTCGGCATGGCACAAAATTTCTTCGGTGGCGTCCTGACAAAGACCCGCGCCAGTGCACAATGGACCAAGTGGAGCATCGCGAAGGCAAATCGCTCGCGCTTTTGCAGCGCTAAGAGCCGGGAATCTCGACGCGAGCCGTGACACGGGCAGTCCCAGGTCTTTTCGCACGCGTCCCAACGCACCACGCACCCCAAGTGCGGACAAACCGCTGAAAACGCGTGCAGGTTTCCATTCTCATCGCGATACGCTGCGATTTTTTTCAAGCCGTCGCGCAATACTGCACCTTCACCCGGCTTGATCTCACCCAGTGATTTCACTGAACCCGGCGTAACGTAATCGCGAAATTGGGCCGCCACGTTGGCGTTTTCCGCAATGTAGTCCGCCAGCACTCGCGGCTTCAATGTCTTCCGCGACGGATCGTACAGTTTCGCCCACGGATTTTCCCGGCCCACGATGAGATCGACAATCAACATACCGGCGAATATGCCGTGCGTGATGCCGTTGCCAGAATCACCAGTAACGACATAGACGTTGTTGTCGCCCGGGTTACGGCCGATATACGCCACACCGTCCACTGATTCCATCACCTGCCCGGACCAATGGTCAGTGATCTCGCCGATAAATGGAAATCGCTCGCGGGCCCAACGTTCGAGCTTGGCGAAACGCTGCGCACAGTCCTCGGCCTGTCCGCTCTTGTGATCTTCGCCGCCGACGATGAGCACATCGCCTTGCTCGCCGCGCGCGAATCGCACGTAGTGGTAAGGCGCCGGCCCGATCTCCTGCTTCTCACCTTCCGCAGTCTGCGCCGTGTCCCAAAAGAGCGCGTGATCGACCGGGCGGGTTACGCGCAAACAAATTGCGTACGTCGTATACGGCGCCTGCTTTGAGTGAATCACCAGCCGGTCATTGATCGGGCAGTTCGTCGCCACCACAGCAGCTCCCGCTGTGATCGTGTAGCCATCCGCGGTTTGGATTTTGACGTGGTCACCGTCCTCAACTGATACGACACGTGTGCCCGTGAAAATCTTGCCGCCACCATCGATGATCACTCCCGCCAGGCCATTGAGATATTTCAGCGGATGAAACTGCGCTTGTCTTGGAAAACGCAGCACCGCATCGGAATTGATTTTTGTATTCGGCACGGACTCGACTCGCTCGACACCAACAAGCCCGGCGCGGTGAATCGCCGCCAGTTCGTCCATCAATTCTGTGACCGAGCCGCCGGGCGGTAGAAACAGATAACCATCCACCCGCTCGAAGTCGCAGTCGATGTTGTGCTCGCGAGCAATTCGTTCCGCGCAATCAATGGCGGCGGTGTGACTCTCGGCAGTCAGACGGGCGCATTCTTCCCCGAGGAATTTTTCAACATCGATGTAACGATCGTCGATCGCGTTCACCAGGTGCGCGGTCGTTCGGCCGGTCATTCCGCCGCCGACTGGGCCGTCATCGACAACAACAACAGATCGATTTTCGCGCGCGGCGACATAGGCCGTAGTCACACCAGCGATGCCTGCGCCGATCACGCACACATCCACTGTGATGTCCTGCTGAAGAGGCGCGGTTGAAAATTTCTGTGCCGTGCGCTCCCAGAACGAGGCGTTGGCGCCGGCGCGTTCTCCTCGATTCAGCATTTCGAGTGCTCAGGTCGCGGCGCTGAACAAGACGACGATGAGAATAATGAAGGCGACCACCGCGATGAGCGCGTGAATAACCATGGTCGGGATCGGCAGCGGTCGGCCTTTGAGGTGGTGATAAAACAGCGCAAAACCCACGAGTGCGGCGACAACAAACAGCAGCAAGGCAATTTGGATCGAAGTAGGAGCGGCCGTTCCAAATACCACTGTGAGTAACATGACCAGACCGGCGGCAGCAAATAGCCCGTGGATGATGGCAATCCACATAGGAGGGTAATCACGTCCACTCAACCGGATCATTGCCATGATAATCCCGCCGAGCACGGCGATCGCGAAGAGAATGGCAGCAATATTCATAGGATGGTAGTTAATCAAATAATCTTGAAGTAATTACGCACCGCGCGACTCCGGTGGATGGCAATTAGCAAGAATTTTAGCCTGGCAGGATTCGACGGTAAACGGCGCGAAGCAGAGATCGCGCGATTTGTCCAAGACGAGGGGACGCGCCTGCGCCGTAATTTTCGACTGCGATCATGATTTTTCAGGTTTGAATGGGCGCGGTAATTCGGCTGGTTGAAACCATTCGGCTGTTGCGCAGCGAATGCATTACTGAAGGAGAAACTCGCCAATGAAATCAAAAGCAACCTTACTTGGTCACCCGATTCACCCGATGTTGATTGTCTTCCCGTTGGGACTGCTCCCAGTGGCATCCATTTTCGACATTATCTATTTGTCCACCCACAACGGGCATTGGGCTGATGTGTCTTATTGGCTTATTGCGGCCGGAATCATCGGCGCACTCATCGCGGCAGTATTTGGATTTGTTGACTGGCTCGGAATTCCGGATGGCACACGCGCGAAATCCATCGGGCTGATTCACGGCGTCGCGAATTTCATCGTCGCGTTGCTGTTCATTGTGAGTTGGTTTATGCGCCGACCTGATCCGGCTGCACCCAGCCTGCTCGCAATCGTGCTCGGGTGGATTGGCATCGTCATTGCCATTTCCGAACTCGCTTTCCGGCCGCCCGGCGACCGAACGACTCAGCGGCTCGATGCGCGTGTAGTACGCGGCCAACCTTGTTAACGCGAAACGCTCCGCTAACCTGCAACAGCAGCCTGGCCTGTACCTTTGCATCGTTTAAAAAAAGATTCGTCTTCATGTGTTTCCTCCTTCTTTTGTTGCACTCGAACTTTAAGCGGCTCGTCCGTGGGGCACTCCACAAGGATTGGTTTTTGCTTTGCAAAATTTGCTTGTCGGTCGCCGAGTTTATGGCGCAGAAAAAGCTTGTCTGAGCGGCATCCGCGCTCAAAATACTTCACTAGTCCCGCATTCTGAGCTTTTTAGGCGACCAAACATTCTGCGGTACTCGATCTGAAACTAACAACCTATGAAGAAATATGTATTGTGTTTAATCAGCGCCTTAATCGGCGTGGCGTTTGTCGCTTCTTGCACACAACAGCAGGGAACGACTGCGACCACGACCGCACCCGCAGCGGCCAAACCGACACCGACCCCGCCGCGGAAGCACAAGGCCGCAAAGAAAACGCCGCCGAAGACAGAGGGGTCAACTGAGGCCTCACCGTCACCTGCGGAGTCACCTGCGCCGACGCCGTAAAAGGAACGAGACGCGTCAGTTGGGGGGAGCAGTGGGAGCCAACATATGCGACGAGCTAGCCACTCGGGCTGGTGAAGCTCGGAGACTGCATACGTGTTGGCTTGGAGATAGTTTCGGCCGGCCTGAGCCAAACCATCTTTAACTCGAATTAGCTGTGGTCGCCGTCGCTTCGAAGCGAAAAAGATACGAACAAACACGACTTGAATTGTTTCACGCGTTGGATCCTTGCGCGCGAATAAACTTGTGAATGGTGCGCTCGACGGCGCGCAAATCGATATTGTTAGTGTTTTTTATTGCTTCGCCGACTCCGGGAATTTGTCTTCCACTTAGGTAAGCTTTGACGATGGCCGGATGCACGTAGCATTTGCGGCAAATGGCCGGTGTGTTCCCAAGAAGTTCTGCTACCGCGCAAATGGCTGTCTTCACATTCGCCTTCGCCCGTTTCTTCGTTTCGAACTCGCCTTGCGCACCGAGTGCGATCGCTGCCAGGACCGTTCCCGCCCATGTTCGGAAATCTTTTGCGGTGAAATTCTCGTTCGTGATCTCGCGCAAATAATCGTTCACGTCCTGTGATGTGACGTTTCGTACCTCGCCTTCATCATCGACGTATTGAAAGAGATCCTGACCGGGCAAATCCTGGCATTTCGAAACAATGTTTGCGATGCGACGGTCGGTCACGTCGACCTCATGTTGACGTCCACTCTTTCCGCGAAAACGGAACCGCAACCGGGCGCCCTTTACCGTCACATGCCGACCCTGCATGGTGGTGAGCCCAAATGATTTGTTCTCACGCGCGTATTCTGCGTTGCCGATTCGTATGAAAGTTCGTTCGAGCAATCGCACAACCGTAGCGAGCACCTTCTCTCGCGGCAGACCGGGCAATCTCATCTCGTGAGCGACCCGCCGGCGAATCCTTGGCAGGGCTTTGGCAAAATCGGCAAGCCGCCCAAATTTATTTTCATCGCGCAGCTCGCGCCAACGCTCGTGATAACGGTATTGCTTTCGCCGCCGGGCATCGCGACCCGTCGCCTGGATATGTCCGGTGGGCGAAGGACAAATCCAGACATCCGTCCATGCCGGCGGAATAGCCAAACGCTTAATTCGAAGGAGACGTTGCTCGTCGCGGATTCGTTTGCCTTGCGTATCCAAATACTCGAACTCGCCATTGTTCCCTCTGCGCGTGTAGCCCGGTCGATCGTCGCTGATGTAGTGCAAACCAGCTTCCTCCGCCGCCTCAGCAGATTCCGCAGCGAATACGGCTTCGAGCGCTTTGTCGTTACGTGTCTTTGTCCCAGGCGTCCCCATCAGAAACCCTTTACTGCGACCTATCCGCGCCTGTAAACATCTTGTGGACTGCTCGCATCCGTTCAGCTTCGATTCGCTCAATTTGCTCTTGGGCTCGACGCTGCAGCTCCTCGAAATCATAACCGTTCAGCTGCGGCAATTTCGCCGCAGCTAGGGCACGCCACAGCAGTTTCTTTCCGGCGATTCCCATAATTAATCCTTCCAACGTGAGCACCAATCCCAGACCGTCCGGCTCATCGCCTGCAATCATCAACCGCGCGCGGCCCACCTTTTCCGCCGCCCATGCCCCAGCCTGGCGCAACTTGCTTTCTTCAACACCAAGAGAACGCATGACATCGCGCAATCTATCCTGGTCTGCTTTGATTTTCGCTTCGCATTCCGCAAAGAAAGCGCCGAGTGGCTCGCCTTTATGGGCATGCGCCCAGTGGCCAATGAGCTCCAGCGCGCTAACGGAGCCGGCGAGATGATCGTTCAAGTACGAGTCCAATTGTTTCATAGGCGAACGGTGTGCGGCAAAATTCAGATCGGCGCCAGCGCCTGTTCAGTGGGTCCGGCGATTACTTCGCCAGTCGGTTTGAAACGCGAGCCGTAACAAGGGCAAACCCATGTGGATTCAGCAGGATTCCACGTGACAAGGCAGCCAAGGTGCGTGCAGACAGGCGATGGTTTGCAGATGTTGTCCTCATCGTCGAGATAAGCAGCAGTAATACCAGCTCCGACGACAATGACGTCGACGTTTATGTTCCTCTGTAGCCGTGGGAACTTCTGAGTAGGTGCGTTGTCGATCCAAAACGGAACGTTCTTCATCTTTCATTGTTCGCTGCGCATATAGACTCTAGCCGTGCGCAGACGCTCGTTTTATCGGTTAAGACGCAATGCGGCGCCCCGATATCCACTCCGTGGCGATCAGTTAAAACGACGAAAGAGACACGCGCACACCGCGCGGGATGCGACTAACTTTTATATGAAAGATCAAAATAAAATTATCGATGACCTGATCAAAACGCTTAAAGATGGCCAAGAGGGCTTCAAACAAGCCGCTGAAGGCGTGAAGGACCCGCAGTTGAAATCATTATTCGATGAATACTCGCGGCAACGGGCACGCTTCGCGGTCGAGCTGCGAAGCAAAGGCCAGAGTCCGGATGAACGGGAGTCCGAAATGAGTGGCAGTGCCGCTGGCGCGTTACATCGCGGCTGGATCAATCTCAAATCCGCTGTGACCAGAGGCGACGACCACGCCATTTTGGCTGAATGCGAGCGCGGCGAAGATTCCGCGGTGGAAGAATTCAGGAAGGCGCTAGACAATGGTCTCTCTGCGCCTGTGCAAGAGATCGTGTCGCGTCAATACGCTGAGATCAAACAAGCACATGATCGTGTTAAGCATCTGCGCGACGCTTCCAAGAAGAGCTGATTCGACGTAAGTCGATCGGAAGCAGTTGCGGTAGTTAGAGCCGTCCCACCAGCCAGAGGATCAGCACGATCAAAAGAATCAAGCCCAAGCCGCCACTTGGATAGTAGCCCCAGCCTGAGCTGTACGGCCACGTTGGCAGCGCGCCGATTAATAGAATGATGAGGATCAATAGCAGAATTGTGCGCATGAGCTGAGACTAACTTGCATTAGGACGAAACCGCAATCGTTTTATCGGCTCGCGGCTTGAACCCTGCTCGTGGATGCAAGTCCGACGCAATCTTCCACATCCAAACGTCGCAGTAGAGGCGAAACTATTTTTGTTATGCCGGAAGAAGAACCAATCGAACGAGCGCGCGAAGACGCACGCGAGGGCAAAGCCCCTACCACGCAGGCAGGTGAGTTTGTGCGCGAAGAAATGGAACACATTCGCGAGGGCGAACACGGTGCCCGCTCACCAGAGCAGGCCATTGCCATTGGCCTCTCGAAGGCGCGGCGAGCTGGAGTAAAGTTGCCTCCTCCAAAACGCGGTAAGGGACGAACAAAACGTCAAGCCAAACGCGATCTCGCAAAGGGCCGGGCCGTGCGCCGCAAAAAGCCGTCTCGCAGACGCTCCCGCGCAACGAAACGCGCGCTCAAGCGCGAGAGTCGTCGGTCAGCGTCAAAGCGAGCGTTATCGAGACACGCGAAGCGCGTGGCGAGGCAACGCTCTGCACGGTCGCGCTCGGCTGCCGCGAAGAAAGCAGCGCGTACCCGAAAGCGCCGTCGCTGAGATGGTTTCGTGAGTCGCGGCCGCGCGCGTACGTTTTATGCCCAAAGAAAAGAAACTTCAGCCGCCGCAACACCAGCAGGAGCAACCTGGCCGGGAACATAAAATGAAGCCGCGGCCGCGAGCCGAGGACAAAAAGCATCGCGGCAGTGGAAAATTGCAAGGCAAAGTGGCGATCATCACTGGCGGAGACAGCGGCATCGGCCGCGCGGTTGCCATCGCATTCGCCAAGGAAGGCGCTGATATTTCAGTCATTTACCTCGAAGAACGAAAGGATGCGAATGAAACCAAGCGTTTGGTGGAAGAAAATGGAAGTAAATGCCTGTTAATTGAAGGCGATGTCGGGCAGGAAGAGTTTTGTCGAAAGGCTGTCGATCAAACGATGAAGAACTTCGGCAGGCTCGATGTCGTGGTAAATAACGCGGCCGAACAACATCCGCAGGATTCGATTGAGAAAATCACTGAGAAGCAACTCGAACGAACATTTCGCACCATGACGAAGGCAGCCATGAAGCATTTGAAGAAGGGCGCTGCTATCATTAACACAACTTCAGTCACTGCATACAAAGGAAGCGCGCATCTGCTCGATTACTCGTCAACCAAGGGCGCAATAACATCTCTTACGCGTTCGCTCTCGCAGGCGTTAGCTGACAAATCCATTCGAGTGAATGGTGTCGCCCCCGGGCCAGTCTGGACGCCGCTGATTCCATCGACATTTCCGGCAGAAGAGGTCGAAACATTCGGGTCCGACGTTCCGCTCGGTCGAGCTGGCCAACCCGAGGAGATCGCGCCTAGCTACGTGTTTCTCGCGTCCGACGATTCTTCTTACATGACCGGCCAGGTTTTGCATCCAAACGGAGGGACCATAGTAAATGGCTAGCAAACGAAGACAGTTCTTTGGTCAGAGTCAGTCCTAAGAGACATGCCAACCAGAAAACAACGAGCCGCTGCGAAGCGGAACATCAAAAAAGCAACTAGAGCCGCGCGGCGGAAGAGAACGATCGCGCATTTGCCGAAAAAGACACGGACGGCTCTCGGCAAAGAAGGAGCCAAGGCCGCCCGAAAGAAACGAGCCCGGACAAAATAAAGTCGATGCACCTTCTGTAAGGATTTGATCGCGCTCGGTGTTCGAGTTGGGAGACAACGGCACAGTTTCTAAATAACAACGCGTAATGCCCCGTCCCGGTAAAAAGAATCTACTGAAACGTTTTTTCTCGGTTCTTGGACCGGGTCTTGTTACCGGCGCTGCTGACAACGATCCCTCCGGTATCGCTACCTATTCGATTGCCGGTGCGCAGCTCGGCATGTCACTTCTCTGGACGGCGTTTGTGACATGGCCACTGATGGGTTTCGTCCAGCTCATGTGCGCGCGCATTGGGATGGTGACGGGCCGCGGGCTCGCCGGCGCCTTACGTCAGCTCTGCCCGCGCTGGCTCCTATTTATCGCTGCGGCGGCATTGCTCGGCGCAAATATCGTCACTATCGGCGCCGACCTCGCGGGCATGTCGGACGCAGGCCAAATGCTTACTGGAATCAATTCACATTTTCTCACTATCTTTTTCGGCGTAGGCATCACGCTCGCTACAATTTATTTCCGCTATTACCAAATCGCTTTCGTTTTGAAATGGCTCACCCTCGTTCTTTTTGCCTACGTCATTACCGCCTTCATACTCAAACCAAATTGGGGAAGCGTTTTGTATCACACATTCATTCCATCCTGGCCTCGTGGACACAACGCGTGGCAAAGTCTCGTTGCGGTTCTCGGCACTACCATCAGCCCGTACTTATTCTTCTGGCAGGCGTCCCAGGAAGTAGAAGAAGAGAAAGCGATGGGAAGGCGAATGCTGATCTCTCGGGAAGGCGCTACCAAGCGCGAAATTTTAGATCGCCGGATTGACGTGGGTGCAGGGACATTCTTTTCCAATCTCGTGATGTACTTCATTATCTTGACAACGGCGCTCACGTTGTACCCGCACAATGAGAGGAATATTGAAAGCTCACGTCAAGTTGCCGAAGCCCTCCAACCGTTAGCCGGCCCTTTCGCGGCGACTCTTTACACAGTCGGGCTGATCGGCGTCGGTCTACTGGCGATTCCTATCCTAGCCGGTTCAAGTGCATATGCGTTCGCCGAAACGCTTGCTTGGAAACAAGGTTTGGACAAGCCGGTCAGGTCTGCACGCTATTTTTATGGCGTGATCAGCGTATCGACCCTGCTCGGCATCGCGATGCTCTTTGTAAAAATCAGCCCAATCAAGGCACTTTTTGGGGCGAGCGTTATCAATGGCGTGCTTGCACCGTTTCTTTTGGTCGGTATTCTGGTCGTGGCATCCGATCGCAAGTTAATGGAGCGTCAGCCAAGCCCTTGGCTGTCCCGCATCGTGGTCGGACTTACAGCCGCCATCATGTTGATTGCTGTAGGCGCGATGTTTTTTTTGTGAGATTATCGGCGCATGTTATTTGCGGCCGCCTTTTCTCCCACCCTTGCG
The DNA here is from genome assembly GCA_003217875.1 of Verrucomicrobiota bacterium. Lineage (GTDB taxonomy): Bacteria > Verrucomicrobiota > Verrucomicrobiia > Chthoniobacterales > UBA10450 > Udaeobacter. Next base: position 3,433 of record QHMR01000089.1, on the reverse strand, counting down.
GGAACTTGATTTGCTGCGCTTTTTCCCGCGACCTCCTCCGCCTTTCTTCCGGCCACCTTTGTCTTGCTTGTTCACTGTTGCCCATGCGCGTCGCTCGGCTTCCTTGCTGCTGATACCGCGTTTTTTATAACCTTTCTCAATCTTCGAGGCCTTCCTTTTCTGTTTCGACGTGTATTTCTTTTGCTTCCTCGTGCCATAAATCCCCACCCTCTGAGTACGCTCGATATAAGAACGAATTTCGGGCACGATCGGATCTAATTACCTTCGCGAGATCGAGGTACGTGCTTGGAAGTTTTTCTCTGGTAATGGACAGTTGAGCTATGAACACCTTCTCACAACTGCTTCAAACGCTGCTTGGAATCAGCACCGAACCAAGAGAATTAACATTCCTCCAAGTTGCAATACGTGGGGTAATCATTTTCATCGCGACTCTCGTGATGGTGCGGCTTAGCAGTAAGCGCTCGCTTGCGGAGAAGACGGCATTCGATGCGGTCTTAGTTGTCATCATCGGTTCCATGCTGTCACGCGCCATTAATGGATCGGCTGCTTTTTTCCCTACTCTTGGCAGTGGGTTTGTTCTGGTCCTACTGCACCGGCTTTTCGGTCTAACGGCTTACTATTCACATGCTTTCGGAATCCTGCTGAAGGGGAAACCGGTAGTGCTCCTTCAGAACGGCAGGCTGCAGCGCAAAAACATGCTCTGGAACCACATTACCGAACATGATCTCGAAGAAGACATGCGGCTCGAAGCAAAAACCGAGGATCTTTCAAGGATAAAGGTCGCGCGCGTCGAACGGAGCGGTGACATCAGTTTTATCAAGGCCGAATAGGATCGAGCGTGCCTCCGTTTCTTGTTTGTGAAGATGATTGGCAGTAATCCGCGAAGAGCGGCCTCCGCGCGTTGGCGCGATTGCGGGAATTCCGCGCGAGCGTAAATTGCGCACGTTCTTGTTTAATCGTTCAATACGCCAGGGTGGCGAAATTGGCAGACGCGCCAGACTTAGGATCTGGTGGAGAAATCCTTAGGGGTTCGAGTCCCCTCCCTGGCACTGAACTGCGGAAGCAAACACCGAACGCTCAACGCCAAACGCTCAAATGTTCAATTCAGAAAGCGCCAGTCGAACGTTGAACATTGGATGTTGAACGCCCGCTCGCGAACACTTTCGGAGTTGGGCATTAAAGTTTCGTGTTGCACGTCGGCTCGCGAACCCAGCGGAGCTTTGTCGATTGTTACGAATGTGTTACAAAATTTCCCTACTAGAATATAAGGCTTTTCCCGATGGGCCGGAGGGTGTAATGATCGGGGGGCCATGCGGAGATGTTTGCATGTAAGGGCTTGCGTCCTCGCTCGGAAGAACGCGAGCGAGACTCAAGCCGCAATAGTTTTCGCGGCAGCGGTTGATCTTAGATCTTTGTTACAATTGGACGCGCGGCCCCACGTGTCCTCGGTCGAGCAGCAGCCATGAGAAGGATCTCGGCATCATTTGACACCGGTGGAGTTCAAGCGCCTTCCCAAAAGCCGCGTGTTTGGAATGTGCCTTTCGATTTTCGCACAATTGTGACCGGGGCGTGCGTGTTTATAGGCTATTATCTGGGCGCGAGAATCGGATTAGCGCTCACGTTTCAGCCGCATCCGGTCTCGGTCCTTTGGCCTCCGAATTCTATCTTGGTCGCAGCACTTTTGCTAACGCCTGCGCGCATCTGGTGGTTCGTTCTGCTGGCTGCGTTTCCGGCGCATTGCACAGCGCAACTACAGAGTCACATTCCGCCGCCGATGATTTTGTGCTGGTTCATCAGCAACTCGTGCGAAGCAGTGATCAGCGCGGGCCTGACGCGCTATCTCGTTGGCAGACCGATTCGCTTCACGAGCCTTCGAGACGCGGGCATTTTTTGTCTTTGCGCAGTCCTCATCAGTCCGTTTTTGTCCTCGTTTTTGGACGCGGCGTTTGTGCTATGGAATCATTGGGGCCAGGACGCCTACTGGAAGCTGATCCGAATACGATTTCCTTCAAACGCCCTGGCAGCATTAATAGTGGTGCCGTTGATCGTCACGTGGGCGAGGAACGGAATTCCGCGCCTGCGAAGCGCTCCACTCTCACGCTACCTGGAGGCGTGCGTTCTCTTTCTTAGTCTGTTTTCGGTCAGCTACGCCGTTCTTTACGAATTTGGATCGGGAGCGGATTCGGCTCTTCTCTTTCTACCTCTGCCGTTCCTTCTTTGGGCAGCGATACGATTCGGCTCGCTGGGAGCAAGCAGTGCCATTTCGATTGTCAGCTTTTTGGCCATTTGGAGCGGATCCCACGGGCATGGGCCGTTCTCAGGCAGAACAGCCGAAGAAAACGCGCTCTCAATCCAAATATTTCTGATCGCCTTAGCGATTCCGCTGATGTTTCTGGCGGCAGTGATCGAGGAGCGGACAAAAGGTCAGGGTCAGCTGCGGGAAAGCGAGGAGCGCATGAGTCTCGCGGCCGACGCGGCAAACCTCGGTTTGTGGATTTGGAACATTCCGGGTGACGACCTTCGGGTAACGGAGAAATGGAGAAAGTTGTTCGGCTTCGCAGATTCGGAGCGAGTGACGTTTGCGCGATTACTCCAGGTGGTGCACCCCGGCGATCGCGAACGTATGAAGCAACTCGTGCAGCACATGTTCGAGCATGGCGGGGAGTACGAAAGCGAATATCGCGTTATCCGCCCGGACGGAAGCACACGCTGGATCTCGGGCCATGGCAGCGTCGAATTAGACGAACACGGCAAACCACACTTCGCGCGCGGAGTGTCGCGCGACGTCACCAAGCGCAAAATAGCGGAGGAAGAGTTGAGTGAGAGTGAAGCGCGTTTCGGCACGATAGCCGACGCAGCCCCGGTTCTCATTTGGATGCCCGGCGTGGATAAGCTCTGCACTTTCTTTAACAAGCCCTGGCTGGAGTTTACCGGTCGCAGCTTGGAGCAGGAAATGGGAAATGGCTGGGCTGAGGGTGTGCACCCGGACGATTTCCAAAGGTGTCTCGATATTTATGTCGCAGCGTTTGATGCGCGTGAGGCCTTCGTCATGCAATACCGGCTTCGACGTCACGACGGTGAATATCGTTGGATTTCCGACAGCGGAGTGCCGCGGTACGACGCCAAGAAAAACTTCGCCGGTTACATTGGATCGTGCGTGGACGTCACCGAGTTCATAAGCAAGGAGCAGGCTCTGCGCGAAAGTAAAGAACGCATAGATCTGGCCGCCAAGGCGGCGGGGCTTACTGTGTGGACCTGGGACATTGCGCGCGACGAAGTCTGGCTTTCTGAAAAAGATCGGACTCTTTTTGGCTTCTCTCAGTCGGAGAAACTCAACGCAGAGCGTGTTAGAGGCGTTGTGCATCCGGGAGATCATCAATTGGTGCGCCAGCTTGTGGAGAATTCGCTGACCACGGACAAGGAACTGGAGGCT
>QHMR01000088.1 GCA_003217875.1 Verrucomicrobiota bacterium | reverse complement strand
GTCGTGACGATGTGAACGTGATCAGCAACACCGCCGACGCGCACAAATTCAGTACCAAGGTCACGGCAGATTGTCGCCAGATAAGCGTGCATGCGCGGCTGCATGTCGTAATCGAGCCAAGGCTCGCGATTCTTCGTGCTAAAGATGATGTGAAGGATGACTTTACTGAGCGACTGGGGCATGGAGCGAATGATGATCCAACTGCTCGGCGAAGTGAATCGCGCTTTCAGCGCTGGCGGTTTCGGATTCCACGAATCCTGGGGCGCCGCCCCGGGCTTGAAGTGAATGCCGCGCCCTTGGCGCTAATATGTGCCTTACTCTTGCTCTGCTCATGCTCATGAGATCAAGCAGCCCTCCCTCGTTAAATAAATTCGAAATCCGAATCCCGAAATCCGAAATAAAACTCAAAAGACATATTTGAATCATCGAAATCAGAAACGCCCGTTGGCAAACTCACGTTGTTCCGCGTTTCGCATTTCCCATTTCGAATTTCTCTTGGTCATTTAGATTTGCTTCGAAATTCTTTTTTTAATTATGCGGATTCTCGTAGTCGAGGACGAAAAGAAAACGGCTGCTTTCCTGGCCAAGGGACTGCGCGAAGCCGGTTTTGCGGTCGACGTTGCGCCCGATGGCGAAACCGGGTCGGAGCAAGCGCGCGCAAAAAAGTTCGATCTTCTGATCGTCGATATCATGCTGCCACACAAGGACGGCTGGCAAATGGTCGCAGAGCTTCGGCGCGATCGGGTTCGCACGCCGATTCTCTTTCTGACCGCCCGCGACAGTGTGCGCGACCGTGTTAAAG
>QHMR01000087.1 GCA_003217875.1 Verrucomicrobiota bacterium | reverse complement strand
TGCGGAATTGCTCGCCCGGGTACGCTCGGTATTGCGCCGTGCTCCGCAGCGACAACCGGAACAATTGCGTATCGATGATTTGGAAATCGACATGCGACGGCACAAAGCAACGCGCTCAGGAGTTCCGCTCAATCTCACGCCGAAGGAATTTCTGCTGCTTGCTCATCTGGTTCGCTCAGCCGGTGAAGTGGTATCGCGCGGGGAGATTGCAGAACATGTGTGGGATATAGGATTTAAGACTGGCACGAACGTGGTCGATGTGGTTGTCCGTCGCTTGCGTGCGAAGGTGGACGATCCGTTTAAGACCAAGCTTATCCAAACCATTCGCGGGGTCGGCTATGTTCTCAAAGCCCACTGAACGCCGCTCCATCGCCTGGCAGCTTATTCTGCTTTTCACCGTGGCGACATCGCTCTTGCTCGCCTGTGGTCTCGGCCTGTTTTACGCGATCGTTGTCCGGCACGCGTTTGCCGAAGACAACGCTGTTCTGGCCGACAAAATCGCAGCTTTGCGCACGGATCTCTACGAGAGTGGCCCAAATGTCTTCGCGAAAGAGCTAAAAGGCCGCCACGCAGGGGAGCACACCGCTTATTGGATCAGGATGCTCGATTCGCAAGGCCGCACTTACGCGGAAACGCCGGGAATGGACCGATCGCTTCCACCAGAGATTTTTCCGCCGCCGCAAGACTCAGCGTCGATGGTTGGCGGGCTAAAGGATTACCGCAGAGGGTCGAAGCTGTTTTCGCTCGTCGCTGTGAACGAAGAGTCTGGCAGCCAGCGTTACACGCTTCAGCTAGCACAGGACCGGTCAAGCGACGAGCGACTCGAAAGAAACTTCGCTGCCTTATTCATCATAGTCCTGGCGGGTAGCGTTCTGGGCTCAGCTTTCATTGCGATCGTCGTCACCAAACGAGGCCTGCGACCTCTGCAAGAAATGACGCAATCATTCGGACGCATCGGACCGACTCATCTAAAGGAGCGAGTGACCCCGGCTGACTGGCCACGCGAGCTCCAGCCGCTCGCAATCGCATTCGATGAAATGCTCAAACGTCTCGACGATTCGTTTACGCGGCTCTCTCAATTTTCTGCCGACCTCGCCCACGAGCTAAGAACGCCCATTGCCAATATGATCGGCGAAGCGCAGGTTGCTCTCACGCGGGATCGCACGGCTGCCGAGTATCGCGACACCATCGAGTCCACCGTTGGCGAATGCGAACGGCTCTCCAGAATCGTGGATAATTTGCTTTTTGTCGCGCGGGTGGATGCAGCGCGCGAACCAATTGCAAGGAAGCGATTCGATGCGCGCGCGGCAGTCCAGAAAATTGCGGCGTTTTATCAAACGCTTGCGGACGATCATCACGTCACGATCAGTTGCAGCGGCGACGGGCAGATTTATGCCGACCCCGACCTGTCCGAGCGCGCGCTCGGAAATCTGCTCGACAATGCATTGCGCTTCACGCCGGAGAATGGTTCAATTCAAATTTTGCTTTCGAAACGCGATGCTGATTTCGAAATCACGGTCAGGGATAACGGCTGTGGAATGGCTCCCGAACACTTGCCACGGGTGTTTGATCGGTTTTACCGTGCCGATTCATCGCGCGGCTCCGATGGAGCAGGCCTGGGTCTGGCTCTGGTAAAATCAATTGTCGACCTTCACGGCGGGTCGGCAAAAATTGAGAGCGAGATTGGTCGGGGCACAATCGTCACGCTGACATTTCCGCTTCGCTAGAAACAGATAGTGCTGCGCTCCGAATTTCTCGGAATCTCTCCTCCGGCTGCCTGTTGATTAATTGTCTGTTGGACCGAAGTGGGAAGCGACTTTACGTCAACCTTTTCTCCGGGCTGTTCCCTGACTTGCGCGGCCGCGCTCAAAGCGAGGCCGGCGCCGATCGCTGCTGCTAGCACTGCTCTTGTTGTCTTCACCTTTATTTTTTCGTCGCTTCGTTGCCAAACGGTTGTCGAAAAAAATTATCTTGCCAATCATTACAATTTTGTAATGATAGCACGTAATCTGCAGGGGCTGACAGTCGCGCTAGTTTCCGCGGCTGCTGAAGTGGATAGGCCGCAGCCGGAGTGGAGCCGGCTGCGGCTGCCCTTCTGTCCGGCTTGTGGGAGTCTGTACTGAGCGCGAACCTCGAGCGAAATCCACAAGAGGCGCGTTTGCGCGCTGCATGGCAATCAGAACACGCATCTTCAGAAAAATTAAGCAAGATTTGTCTTGCCAATCATTACAATTTTGTAATGATGCGCGACACTATGAGTAGAACACCACGTTTTGTGCGGGTTGGGGGGCTCCTCCCGCTGATCGCATGTGCATGTTTTATGTTTCCCGCGGCGAATCATTCGGCGCTCGCGCAGGCAGTGACAGAGCAGCCAATTGTGGTCACAGGCGAAGAAGTGCCCAGCGCGTACGGCGCGCCTCCCGGACTTTCCCGCAGCCGCTTTTCCAACACAACGCAGGCCTATGTATTGCCGCCTTGGGCATTCTTCTTCGGCGAGATTTACGAGGGGCAAGGGTTCCGTCATGGACCGCCCGATCACCTTTTCACTCAGGAAATCGAAATGGGTTTGCCGTATCGTTTTGGCGTTGCGGCAGAAGCAAAGTTCGAACGATTCAATGGTGGCGGCGGCGCGGAGACAGTGAGTTTGGAAGCACGATGGGCGCTTGCTGATTGGAATAAGATTCCACTTAATCCGACACTCTTTGCAGAATATAAATTCGGGGTCGGCACTATTCGACACGAAGAAGTTCCACCTCCTCCAGGAGGAGGAGAAGAAGAGGAAGAGGGTGGGCCGCCCAAAGTTCCCGATGCCTACGAATTTCGTTTGCTGCTCGCCCAGGAATTCGGAGGGCGCTTTGAGTGGGCGATGAACTGGTTCTTCGAAAAAGAGAATACCGGCGACCGAGGCCGCGAATGGGGCTTCTCTCAGAGTGTGATGACTCCAATTTTCCTGCCCAACGAGCGACTGAAAGTCGGCTTGGAAATGGAGTATAAAAATGTCACCACGAAAGACACACGCGGCGATCCGCTGAACAGCTTCGTTATTGGCCCGACCGTCGCGTGGAAACCGACAGCGCAAACTCGCCTTGATATCTCACCCTTGTTCGGCTGCACGGACGACTCGCCAATTGCTGATGTCTTTGTTGTATTCTCTTGGCTTTTCGGTGGCGAACGCGCCGAAGCCGAAGCCCCCGTATCTACACGATTCCGCTATTACTCTGACGTTGCCTACGCCCGTTCGGGAAAAGATTCGGGAAAAGAAATGAAGCAGGTCGCGTACGTGCCGCCCTGCCCGCAATGGTACGGCGATCGCGAATGGAATGTGAATCTCTGGGGCACTTATGCATTCACCAACACCGAGTTCGCTCCTAATCCTTCGCTAGTGGACATCGTACAAAGCACCAGTGAAGGCAATCCTGTGCTCGGCACGTATGATCGCTACATTGGCGGCGACCACGCGTGGGGCGGCGGAGGCGACATTAAATATTTCTTCTGTCGCTATGCTGGTCTCGGTGTTGAGGGATTTGCACTGGACGCTCACAAGCCTGGTTTCGATATCTTCGAGGACCAGGCGGTCCCGATATTTGTTCACCGAAGAATCAATCACAATCATACTGTCGGCGCTGTCCTTGGCACGCTTACGTTGCGTTATCCAATTCCGTGCACTCGTTTTGCACCTTATGCGTGGGCGGGCGTGGGTGCGATTTTCGGCGGCGGCGAAAGGGACACCCTTCACACACAGGGGCCGCCGGACGCCTTCGCTGTCAATGCACAGACCGAACATTTCGGTAGCGAAACCAAAGTGCTCGGCCAATTCGGGGCTGGTCTCGAATTTCGAATCGCGCGACACTTCGGTTGGACTAACGATCTGAGTTTCGGCGTAATCGACGGACCAAAAAATAATTTCGGAATGTTCCGAAGCGGACTCAATTTCGCCTTCTAAGAATCTCTGGAGGTCACGCCTTCAGGGCTGAAAGCTGCGGTTATTTCCGCGGTTTGCTCAAGTGGAGATGCCGCAGCCCGAGTGGAGCCGGCTGCGGCTATACTTCTGGTCATTGAGGTTTAGCAACGAGGGGCACTATTCTCGCACATTTCTTGACCGCCATTAATCGCATCGATAACTTCGTTTTTGGAAAGGAGTTTGTCGGTGAAAACCGAGGTCTCGATCGAATACTGCGTCGTTTGAAACTACACGCCGAAGGCCGTCAGTTTGGCGGCCAAAATTCTTGAGCTCGGCGAGCGCATCAAGTCGCTCACGCTGATTCCCTCGAGCGGCGGCGCTTTCGAGATTCGCGCCAATGGCAAACTGCTCCATTCCAAGCTCGACACCGGCGACTGGCCGGACTTCGACGACATCGTCAAGGCGGTCAAAAAGCTCAAGTAATCGCCAATTTTTCTGTAGGGGAAGCTGTCAGCTTCCCGTGATGGGAAGGCGACGCCCTTCCCTACAGTTGGGTTCGACATTTTTTCTTAATTCCGCAATCCGCAAGGAGTTTACCCGCCGCGGCGGGCAATCCGCAATCGGGAGAGTGAAGGGTGCCTGGTGGCCCTCGCGGTCTTCAAAACCGTCGTCGCCGCGCAAGTGGCGAGGTAGGTTCGATTCCTATCCTCTCCGCCTCTTCATTTTCGATTTTGGATTTTCGATTTTCGATTGCTATGTAGCCAGCGCCGTCCTGCGGGCGGCAAAGAACTCCATGGAAAGGAGGTGATCTCGATGTCGCGTGAGCAAATCCGAAAACTGACCTCGCTCTCCTCGTGTGCAGGGTGAGCTTCCAAATTGAGCCAACAGGCCCTGCGACAAGTTTTGCCGCAGCTTCCCATTTCATTAGACCGCAATGTGCTCGTGAGCTCGAAAACTTTCGACGATGCGGGCGTGTACCGTCTGGATCGGCATCGCGCGCTTGTGCAGACAGTTGATTTCTTTACGCCAATTGTGGACGACCCATTTTCTTACGGGCAGATCGCCGCCGCCAACTCGCTATCCGATATTTTCGCCATGGGCGGACGGCCTTTGACCGCTCTCAACATCGTTGGTTTCCCTGCTGATTTGGTTCCACCGAGAGTCGTTTCTTCCATTTTGCGCGGTGGTCTTGCCAAGGCAGCCGAAGTGGGATGCGTCATTATTGGCGGCCATTCCATTCGAAATCCCGAACCGATTTATGGGCTCGCCGTCACAGGAATCGTCGATGTTCGGCGGCTCACCACGAATGCTAAGGCACATCCGGGCGACCTGCTTGTGTTGACTAAACCCCTTGGCACCGGCATCGCCACCACTGCGATTAAACGTGGAATTGCGTCGCGCGCGCTTCGGAAAAAAGTGGTCGCGCTGATGTCGAAGATCAACACCGCTGGCGCTGAGCTCGCCGAGCTTCGGCTTGTCCGCGCGGCCACCGATATCACAGGCTATGGATTGATCGGGCATCTGGTTTCGTTGTGCCGGGCCAGTCGCGTCTCCGCCGACATCGATCCCGCCGCCGTGCCGATGATCAGCCAGGAAATCGGAGACCTTATCGAGCTGCGCTGTGTTCCGGAAGGAAGTCGTCAAAATCTCAATGCGACCACTATCCTTGTCGATTGGGCGAACACGGATGAGGCGCGCAGAATTCTTTTAACCGATGCGCAGACCAGCGGTGGATTACTCCTTTGCGTGGCCGAAGCGGATCTTGAAAACGTGCTGAGAGTCCTGCGAAAAGGGGGCACAGCCTCCGCTGCGGTGATCGGAAAAATCGTACCACGGCGGCGCCGTGGTCCACTGATATGCATGACAGAGTAAAGCCAATTACGCGGCGCCAAATTCCTGCCGTCGGCAGGATCCTTGAGGCTGTGGGCCGTTGTGATCTGCCGAGGCCCGTTGTTGTCGATGCTATTCGTCGAAAACTTTCACGGATTCGCGCAGCCAGGGAGGTGCCTGATTTTGAATCAATTGTAACTCTTGTTCGCCACTCGATTGATGAACTTCGCACCAGCAAGCTTCAGCCGATCATTAACGGTACCGGGATCGTTATTCACACAAATTTTGGGCGTGTGCCGTTAGCGAGTGAAGCTGTCTACGCAGCGAATGGAATCGGATCAGGTTATTCAAATCTTGAATACGATCTCGCAGCAGGCGAACGCGGCCGACGCGGCGGTTACATCGAGAATGCGCTCGCGTTACTTTGCGGAGCAGAAGCGGCGACTGTAGTGAACAATTGCGCAGCAGCGCTCGTGCTGATTGTTCGACATTTCACCGGAACCAAAACTGATGTCGTTATTTCTCGTGGCGAATTGGTGCAGATCGGCGGCGGCTTTCGAATTGGCGAAATCATCGAAACAACCGGTGCGAAACTGCGCGAAGTCGGCGCCACCAACAAAACAACACTCGGCGATTACGCGGGAGCCATCGGTCCGAACACGGCAATGATCCTTAAAGTTCATCGCAGTAATTTCTTTATGAGCGGTTTTGTCGAATCGCCTTCATCGAAGGAAATCAGCGCGCTGGCGCGAAAGAAGCGGGTTCCGTTTGTCGAGGACTTGGGAAGCGGCGCCGTTGTCGCAACCGAACAGTTGGGAATCGCAGATCACGAACCGACGGCTGCCGAGGTTTTGAAAAGTGGCGTCGATGTAACTTGCTTCAGCGGCGACAAATTATTCGGCGGCCCACAGGCGGGAATCATTGCCGGCAAAAAGCGATTGATCGCTGCCCTGAAACGGGAACCGCTGTTTCGGGCGCTGCGCTGCGACAAGCTTTGTCTCGCCGCACTACAGGCGACAGTCGATCTTCACTTTGATCAAGCGACGGCCGGAATCCCGACGCTGGCGCTACTGCGAGTTTCAGAAAGTGAATTGCGCAGACGCGCCACAGCTATTTGTTCGCGATTGCAGGAATTGCCGCTAAAAATTGCCATCGGCTGCGGCAAGGCGAAAGTCGGAGGCGGCACTTTGCCGAAGTCGAATCTGTCGTCTGTCACGATTGACATCACCCCGAAAAATCCGTCGCTTGCCGATTTCGCCGCAACCCTTCGCGCATCAAGTCCGCCAGTGATTGGTTACATCGCTAACGGCCGCTTCAAACTCGATCTGCGCACGATTTTGCCGCGGCAGGACGCTCTCGTAGTCGAAGCGATTCGCGCCGCATACGCAAAGTGACGGCTCGGCATTTTACCATCGCCACCGCGGGCCATGTCGATCACGGCAAGAGCGCATTGGTGAAAGCGCTGACGGGAACGGATCCTGATCGGCTGCCTGAAGAAAAGAAGAGACACATCACAATCGATCTTGGTTTCGCCGAACTAAATTTGACCGCGCCGACTGGCGAAAAGATTCACGCAGGCGTCGTCGATGTTCCAGGCCATGAGGACTTCGTTCGCAACATGATCGCAGGCGTCGGCTCGATCGACCTCGCACTCTTTGTCGTCGCCGCCGATGATGGCTGGATGCAGCAGACCGAAGAGCACCTGCAAAGTCTGACATATCTCTGCGTGCAACGCGCCGTGATCGCGCTTGCGAAAAGCGATTTGGGAAGGACTGACATCGTCACGGAGCAAATTCGGAATCAACTGCGCGACACGGTTTTTGCACGCTCACCGATTGTTCCAACGTCGGTCCGCACCAGCGAAGGAATTGAAAATTTGAAGGGCGCGCTCGCTTCAGAGTTCGCAACGATGCAGACGCAACGCGATTTCGGAAAGCCACGCTTATTTGTGGACCGCGTATTCATGCTGCGCGGTATCGGCACAGTCGTCACCGGCACGCTGAGCGGCGGTTCAATTCGGCGCGGCCAGGATGTTGTCGTTCAGCCTCGAAATACTTCAGCTCGAGTTCGGTCCATTCAAAACCACGGTCGCGATATCGAAATGGCTCACCCGGGAATGCGCACCGCCATGAACCTGCCTGATGTCTCAATTGGCGAGAATGGAATACAACGCGGCGATCTTATCACCACTGAAGACCTCGGTAGCCCGACCGCAATATTTGACGTGCTGGTCGAAAGATCGCCGCGACTGAAGCGAAACTCTCCTGCAGCGCGGCCAATCAAGAACGGCAGCACTGTTCAAGTTCATTTTGGAACCAGTCGCACGGCTGCGAATCTTACATTGTTTGACGGACCAGCCGTTGGAGCCGGGCAAAGCGCAATTGCTCAATTGCGGCTCGATTCCCCGATTCTTGCATTTGTTGGTGATCGTTTCGTCCTGCGCGACTCTTCCGAACAAAACACCATTGCCGGCGGCACCGTGCTCGACCCCGACGCCAATCGCGCCAATTTCCGCTCTGCCGCACAGATTCAATTGTTAAAAGAGCGCGCCACCGCACCGGATGACGCAAATCTTTGCGTGCGGTCCCAGCTTCGACGTGATGGATTCGCGGAATCCAAAACGCTTCTGGTGAGATCGAACTTCGCCGCCGATGAAATCGGCGGGGCTTTGTCTCGACTGAGAAACCACGGCGAGATCGTCCTGGCCGGCGATATTGCGGCTCACGCATCTTATTGGCACGATCTGATCAAACGAGCAGCCGGGTTCATCGACCGGGTGCACGAAAACAATCCGGAGCGCCGTGGAGTCGATGTTTCGGAGCTTCGGACAGAGTTAAAAATCCAGTCCCAAAAATTGTTTACCGCGGTGATTTCAGAACTGACCCGAAACGGGTTTGCTCGCTCCGACAATCAAATTGCTCGCGTCAGCCACCGTCCATCGCTGCCGCCGGAATTGCTCGCGGCCGCGGAAAACATTCGCGCTGCGCTCTCAGCCATACGTTTTGATCCTCCCGACCGCAAGACGTTCTCACAAGATCGACACTTTCAGCAGGCGTTGCGATTTTTGATCGATCAAAGGGAAATCGTTGAGATCCCGAGTTGCTCTCCAAGCAGGGTTCCGCCACCGCCAGCCAGATTCGACAGAAGATTGGCACCACCCGGCACGTAATCATTCCGTTTCTCGAATATTTGGATCGCATGGGTGTGACTCGACGCATCGGAGATCAACGCGTGCTCGCGAAGAAATCGGTAGCCGCTAAATTGGCCGATGCCGCCAGCGCGCACCAAACCTGAAGTACATTCGCCGCGCGCATCGCTACACATCGGAGCGTCGCCAGAGGCGGCATGGGAGAACGTAGTCAGGCAGTGGTTTGAAAAGATCGCCCCCCGCGGCTTGCACGATCGACAACCCGCAGCTGTCGTCACAGCGTCTCGCAACCAAGCGTATTTTTTTCGGAGCCGTCTGCTCGCCGAAGGCAAATCCCTGATGGCGGTGAAATTTCTCTCGCCGCCCCAGCTGCGCGAGTTATTGCTTCGCCGCTGTGACTTGCCGGTGCCGCTGCGCGAGCATCTCCGTCTTCTCCTCGGCGTCACCGCCGAACAATTCGCCAGCAGCAGCAGCGATGACGAAACGGTGCTCGTTGCAAAATCTATCGCTCGAGAGCCCGATCGTTTTCTCCGTGCGATTGACCAACTGCGCGCCGCCGGCTGGACCCTTGATGAGATCGACTCGCCCGCGCTGCGCGAACTGGCAGCGCGATTCGAAGAACAAGTGCGCGAATGCGGCTTCACGTTCGTTCATGACGCTGATCGCGTCGTCCTTGCAGCCGCCCAAAAGTTTCAGCCGTTGTTTAGGGATTTACTCGTATTTGGATTCGACGCAGCACATTGGCCGCTCTGGCCGTTACTTCATGCTGCGACGCTGTCCTCAGCCGAAACCTGCGTAGTGTTGAGGGATCCGCGCGATGATGCGCGCAACCTCGACGAAACCTGGATCGGAACGTGGGAGGAAACTTTTGGGCCAGCAGAAGTTATTCCGCCGATGAATGGAAGAGCGACGACCTCGCTAACCGGAGCCTTACCGGTCCCCGCCTCGGACGTTCATTTTGTTATCGGTCGCGACACGACGCAGCAAGCACGCGCAATCGTAGCTGTCGTCGCGAAATTCCTGGCCGATGCAAGTTGCGAACGGCTCGGCATTTTATTTTCAGGCCCGGGCGCGCTTCCGCGTTTGGTCGCGACGTTTCTTCAAGCAGCCGGAATTGCGCACAACGACGGGATTGCATACTTCGCGCCGAGCGCGTTCGACGATCACGCGTGGCGCGCATGGCTCGAATTGCAACAAGCTCCACGGCTCAAACCCTTGTTTCGATTTCTTCGTGCTACTGATTGGCAGATCTTCGATGGAGTGTCCGTCTTACAGATAGAAGAAACTCTGCGGCGCTGTTACAATAACGTGCTTGTCGACAACATTGAGCTGCTGCGGGATTACTGCGCGAGCAGTCCCGATTTGCGGCATGGCAGCGTTGGACTGGACAGAGCGTTGGAATGAAGTCGAGCGATTGAGTCGCAATTGGAGAGATCGGCTGTCGACGAGGTTTTCAAAGAACTCCTATTTGAGATGGCTGCGGGAGCTTCTCGGCGCGCCGTCGCTGGAGCGCGACAATCTCGGCGCGCATTCATATGCGCGCGTGCACCTGGTCGCTTGCGCCGACGCACAGGACCAGCCGTGGTCCCATCTGATTTTTGCCGGACTAAACGATGAAACATGGCCGGCGTTCGAGGATGAGCTTGCCTTCGTCCGGGACGAGCAGATTGAGGAGCTTAATCGACAGAATACGACACTGAATCGGCGCGCGTCGAAACGCGGCCGGCAAGGCGAAGGTCACTGGAGCGTGCGCGAAGGGAAGACGCTGCTTCTCGGTCCAAATGAACAACGACAGATTCGCCGGCGACAATTTCTCAACCTCGTGGAATCTGTTAGCGCAGGCCTCGGCGTGAGCGCGAGCCTGTATTCTGAAGCAACGCCGAGTCGAATCGCGAACCCGAGCGAATTTTTTTCCTGGCTTTACTTCAACGCACACGCTCGGGGCGTTTCGCAGCAGACACTCCATTCGCTGGAAGAGCAAACCCGCGATTGGCTGAAGGATTGGTCCCCAGTGGACGCACAGAAAATCGACTCGATTAGCGTTGGCCGGACGCGGTACGCATTCGATGCGCGCCGACAGTTGCGCCCTGCGGGCGAATATGAATTCGCGCTTCGGAGTCCATCCGATGAGGAAAAATCGCTACGCGTCACCCAGTGGGAGCAAGCGTTGCGCTGGCCGGCCATCGTTTGGATGGAAATTTTTCTCGGTGTCACGCCAGACGATGGCGACAGCGATGCCTGGGCAGTTGCGACCGGACAATGGGTCCATCGCTGGCTCGCCGACAGCGTCGGAAACGGCGGAGACCGAAAATTTGTCGATGTGAATCGGGCCGAACAAATCCGTGAGCGCATCTCGAAGCACGCCCGCGAGCTTCGGGAACGCGTCGCGGCGCTTTGTGCCAATCGCAGCAAACGTCTTCCAGATTGGTGGCGCTCCGGCTGGAGCAACGCGCTTTACATCGCCGATTGCCTCGCCGCAAAAGTTTGTGATCTCCATGACTGGTCAGCAATGGGAGTCGAATGGCCGCTTAAGGAACCAACTTTAATTCCATTGAGCGAGAACCAGACGCTGCGAGTTCGGGGCCGGATCGATTTGATCCTCGCGCGGCGGAAATCTAAGGAGTCAAGAATCGGCTACGAAGATCTTTGGGTTATTGACTACAAAACAGGACGCCAGCGCGGCTTTAAGTTGAAAGAGCTGCGCCGTAACGACACGCCCAAGCGGAAATTTCACAAGCAATTGATCGATGGCCGCGGCGTCCAGCTGGCGCTCTACGCGCTCGCGGTGCACGCGCTCGGGGCTGATGATGTTCAACTGACGCTTCTTTCTCCAGCGGAACAGCTCGAACCCCAGTTTCGTCTAGCCGATGTGCTCGCACAAAAGAATTTCTGGAGCGACGTGCACCGGATGCAGGAAACGGGCGTCTTCGGAATGCTCGGGCCGATTCATGCTGATTTTGGATTCGTTGGGAAATATCCGCTCGCCACGCTTCCGATTGACACAGATTTGCTTGAAGAGAAATGGGCGCTGACACATCCAGCATTCGTGCTTGAAGAGGAGGGGCAAGCGAAATGACGACGATTGCCGATGACGACGCACGCCAGCGATTTGTTCGGGAATTGGATCGAAACTTCTCGGTCATCGCTTCCGCTGGCTCTGGCAAGACTCAGGCGATCACTGATCGGATCGTTGAAGTCGCGAAAGACCGGCAACGCGCGCTTGAATGGCTGCCACAACTCGTTGTTGTGACCTACACGAATCGCGCTGCCGATGAAATGCAACAGAGAACGCGCCAGCGAATCCTCGAAGCCGGGTTGCCGCTGGAGATCGTGGAAGCGTTTGGCCGTGCGTTTTTCGGAACGATCCACGCGTTTTGCATGAAACTAGTCGCGACGCAATTCGTCGAGCAACAAACGGAGATCGGTCATTCGTTAGGCGATGAAAATCGCCGTCTGCTGTTTCGCTTGATGCAGGCGCGGCAATTGATGGAGCTCGCGCGAAAGCAGGAGCACGATTTCATGCCGCCGCAATCGCTTGGCCAATGTGCCGAATGTGATTTCACTAAAGTCGAAGCCGCAGCTGAGATCGCGCAGGCGAAGAACATTCCGAAAGCAAAGGCGCAACTGCGTGAATGGCTGCGGCGCTGGAGCGAAACGGACGAGTTCGCGCCTTGGCCGGCGTGCGCTACGACAGCCAAAGACTTCACCGCGCTCTGGCGCGAAGCGTTTCGGCCACTTCGCGAATGGGCAAGCGCGTGTGCGGCTTGCGTGGCGGCGGAAGTGAGGCGCGATTATCGCGAGTTCCGTTTAGGTCGTGGCGCAATAACTTATCCGGACCAAGTCGCGTTCGCGGCCGAACTGTTGCGGCTGCCGGAGGTGGCGAAGCGAATTCGTGGCAAACATTATCGCGTCATTCTCGACGAAGCTCAGGACACAGATCCGCAGCAATTTTTTGTTTTGCTTGAAATGACGCGGCCGGTGGGTGCGCGTGGCGAGTGGTTTCTCGCCGCAGCGAGTCCAGCCTCCCGGGGACAAGATCGACATCAAGGACCTCGGCCCGGTCATTTCTCGATGGTCGGTGATTTTCAGCAATCGATTTATCGCGATCCGCGCGACCTGAATCACTATCGCGAGCTTCATCACGCGCTCATCGAAAGCGGCGTGGCGGAAGAGTTGAAATTTTCGGTGACATTCCGGCTCGATCAGGCGCAGCTCGAGTTCGTGAACGACACATTCGCTAGAATTCTCGACAACACCGAAGGCCAGGTCGAGTTTGTTGAGCTCAGTCCGCGCCCGGAAATTTTGCCGGGTCAGGTGATTCGCTTCGAATTGGGCGACGACATTGACATGTCGCTCTCCGAACCGCAACGCGCTCAGATCGAAGCTAAGCGTCTAGCGAAGTGGGTGCGCGGCGCTGGGCTGGAAAAGCTGCGGGCGAGATGTTGGCGCGAAGTCGCGATTCTCTGCCCGCGCAAAGCGTGGTTGCGCGCGATTCGCGATGCGTTGCTCGGACAACAAATTCCGGTGGAAGTCCAGTCGGAGAGTGATCATCAGGCCGAACATCCAGCGTATGCGTGGCTCACGGCGCTACTCGCGATCATGGTCGATCCAAATTCGAGCTACGAAATCGTGGGAGTGCTCAGAGAAGTGTTCGGAATCTCGGACGACGAGCTGGCGCGATTTGCTCAAGGCGAGGGCCGCAAATTTCAAATCGACCGGAAAATTACCGGCCGCGGAGTTGTTGCTGGCACATTGAATCTGTTGACGCGAGTTCGCGAAAGCCTGCCCCACCAGCCGCTTTTCAGCGCGGTACGCGAGATAGTGCGAATGACGCAGCTGCGCGAGCGATTACGGACTCTGCCGCGCGAAGAATTCGGCGATTCGGTGAACGAGCTGGAGAAACTACTCGGCGCCGCGGCAGCCGCGGAAGCGCGGCAGGAGTCGCTGGCCGACTTTGCGCTCACGCTTCGGCGCAACTTCGACAAGATCCGTGAAACTGAACCGGCGCAAGCTGATGCGATCCAGCTGATCACTGCGCATAAGGCGAAAGGATCGGAATGGGACGCGGTCATTGTCCCGTTTCTGGCACGCGAGGCGCGGCTTGGTGGGAATATTCGTTATCCACTCGTCATTTCGGGCGAACAACAGTTCATCGCGTTCGATCGAAGCGATCGCGCGGATCTGGAAGAGGAAATGAAAAAGGTCCAGCGCCAGGAAATGGAACGGCTGCTATACGTGGCGGTTACACGCGCGCGCCACACCCTCATCCTTGCACTCGACGCCGGCTTCTTTCGAGGCAAGCGCGGCGTTCACACCGACACGCAACTGAAATGGCTGCAAGCCGACGTCAACGAGCCGAACGCAGACATCATATTAGATCTTTCTGATGAAGCGACAGCTTGCGAGCAAACCGCTGCACGTCACAAGGACCGCGCACCCGAATTGATCGGTGATAGTTTACGGGCACTGCGACTCGAGACTGGTTGGGTGGATATTGCACGGCAGAGAGCGGCTTCGATCCTAGAAACAGTCACGCCGAGCCAGTTCGCGCCGGAAGAAGAACTAAGCAGAAGTCCCAGCGTCGAGGAATGGATTGAGCTCGAACCGGAATTGCGGCCGCCGCGGATGGATAATCCAGCCAAGCGTTACGGAGTTTGGTGGCACGATTTCGCCGAACAAATCGATTGGCGGTCCGAGCCGAAGAAGTGGAGCGAAACTTTCGCGCGCAACCTTGCTGCGTCGCCGGATGTCGCGCGCTCAAAGCGCGAGTGGCAGCTGTTGCAAAGCCATATCGAATCGGCCGGTGGACTCGGGCGCGTCTTGCGCGATGCGGATCTCCTTTGCCAAGAGATGCCGTTCTTCTGGAGGGTCAACAGCAAATGCCTCGAAGGGATTGTCGATCTCGCGTCGTTAAGTCAGAACGCGAATCGGGTTTTCATTCTTGATTGGAAAACGAACCGGATCGCTGCCGATAAGATCGACATCCTGCGGGAGCTTTATCGGCCGCAAATGGCGGCCTACTGGCAGGCGATCTCGAATCTGACAGACGCGCGTGTCAGCGCCGCAATTTATTCCACCGCTACCGGCCGGGTCGCCATGTACGATAACGACGAGCTCGGCGAAGAATGGCGCCGACTATCCGGCAATTTCTAGCGCAACCGTACCGGCCGCTGGCAAGCGCTGGCTAATCGTTTCCGCTGGAGATGTGATATGACGACAATCGGGCGAAGATTTTCATCCGAGAAACGGGAGGGAACATCGACAGAATCGTTTCGTGTCAGCTCTGGCGTTCGCCACGGATGAATTGTTCGACGCAACGGTACGCCTCGTCATCGGTCATTTGCACGGGCGGATGCTTCGAAAAATAGGCGGAGGCGGAATGCAACACACCGCCGATGCCGCGATCGAGCGCCAGCTTACAGCAACGGATTGCATCGATGGCTACCCCGGCTGAGTTCGGTGAGTCTTCGACGGAAAGTTTCAGATCGATTTCCATCGGGACGTCGCCAAAGAGTCGGCCTTCCACGCGAATAAAGGCAATTTTATTGTCGAGTTGCCACGGGACATAGTCGCTAGGGCCGATGTGAATATTCTCGTCTGCCAGGCGCTCACCGGTCACAGACTGCACCGCTTCGGTTTTCGAGGTTTTCTTCGACGCGAGTCGCGTGCGATTCAGCATGTTCAGAAAATCGGTGTTGCCGCCGGTATTCAGTTGATACGTGCGCACAAGTTTCACCCCGCGCTTGCGAAAAAGATCCACCAGCGCCCGGTGCACGATGGTGGCGCCCACTTGCGCCTTAATATCGTCACCGATAAGGGGCAGATTTTTATCGGCGAAACGCTTCGACCATGCCGAATCGCTCGCGATGAATACCGGGATGTTGTTGACAAAACCCAAGCCTGCTTCGAGCGCACAACCGGCATAGAAGCGGGTGGCCTGTTCGGAGCCGACTGGAAGATAATTGACCATCAATTCCGCGGAGGAGTTTTTCAACTCGGCAATGATCTCTTCGCGGGTGGATTCTTTCTCCAGTGGAAGAAATGTGCGGAGCGGATCCTGATCGTGCATGTGCGGGGGGTAGCCGTCCAGAACGCAGCCCATTTTTACAATGGCGCCGGTGAGCTTGATCTTTTCACAGAACACCTTCGTACAATTAGGCGGCGAGAAAATGGCCCTGCTGACATCTCGTCCAACCTTGCGCCGATCAATATCAAAGGCGGCAACGATTTCAATGTCGCTCGGGCGATACGAGCCGATCTCGCGGTGCATCAACCCTATGCCGGCGCCGTTGGCGGAGAAGCCGTCATAAAAATTTATCCCCTGGACAAGAGAGCTGGCGCAGTTTCCAACCCCGACAATGGCGATTCTTATTTTTCTCATTTCTAGATTGTTAAAGCTGAAAGGCTATCTGAATTAGATTATTCGGAGCAAGCTACAATTTAGGCCGTTTCAACCACGGTAGTGGTGCCTGCCTTTAGCGGCTACAAGTATTGCAAGTGCGGAATGTGTCCGAAGTCGCGCTGGCTTGCAAGACCTGATATAAGGGCAAAAGTCAGAGGGCATTCCTGGTGCAAGGAAGGCCTTTGCAAGGAGATAAACAAAATGCGCCTAAAGTTCGCAGCCATCAGCATGCTGATCGCTGCTGCTTCGCCCGCTGCCCCGAAAGTACTCGGGGCGGTCCCTGCGTACACCATCGAACAAGCGGTCGCTGTCGTTCAGGAGCACAACCCGGAAATCCTGATCGCACGCAAGAAAGTGCTGGCAGCACGCGGGGGGTTCATTGAAGCACGTTCCGGATTTCTGCCCTCGCTGAGCTCCAGCGGGCTCTACGATAAACGACAGACCCAGAGCGAGACGAACCTCCGACAAGAAGATTACAACGCAATATTGCGCCTCGAACAGAACCTTTACACCGGGGGAGCAGTAACCAGCCAGGTGGCAATCGCACAGTTGAACATCGACAAGGCAAATTATGAGCTTCAGGAAATTGCTAACCGCGTGACGATGGATGTGCGAATCGCCTTCAACGAACTATTGCTGAATCGGGCCAAGATCCGGGTGCGCGAAGATTCTGTTCGAGTGTTAGACGAAGAACTCAAAAACCAGCAGGAGCAATTGAGCGCCGGGATCGTGAGTAAATTGAATGTTCAACGAGCCGAAGTGGCTTTAGCCAACGAGCGGCCAGAACTGTTCAATGCACAGACTGAATTGAAAAACTCGTACTTGCGGTTGGCGGAACTTTTCGGAACCGATCTGCCGCCTGGACGGCAGGCCCCGCCGTTCGAGATTTCCGGTGAATTGCAATATCGGCCCAATCATGCGGATCTTAACGATTGCCTGGCCCGGGCTGACACGAACCGGCCGGTGATCAAAGCCCGGCAGAAGGATATCGAGATCGAAGACCGACAATACGTTCTGGACCGGAGCGCGACGCGTCCACATGTCCGGGCTTTTTCTGGGTATGAAGTTTACAGCGAGCGTGACCCGGAGGTCGGCCCAGAATTTAACTACGGGGGTGTGGTAGGCATAAACGCAACGTGGAACATCTTCGACGGATTCGCGACCAAAGGCCGCATGCAGGCGACACGCGCCCGGCGCGAGGCAGCGGTCCAAGCTCTGGCAGCAGCGCGACGGAGCGTTGCCTCAGAAGTGCGCAGCGCATTTTTGGATCTTCAACAAGCCGATCGCGTCCTCGAATCCGAGACAAAAAATGTGCAGACGGCGGACGAGGCTCTTGAGATGGCAAAAGGCAATTTCGCTGCTGGATTGGGAACTCAGCTCGACGTCCTGCAAGCCGCATCCGACGTAACCCGGACGCGCACCACTCGCTTGAGCGCGATTTACCTGCACAACGTTGCTCTCGCCCGCCTGGCACACGCTTGTGCCAGTTCTGCGGAAGCGCTCGATTTCGGATCACAAATCACAAAGGCCAAGAGTGAAAAGCGCGATGCAGCGCAGGTTTCAGATGTAGCGAAGCCGCCGGAGAAATTGAGTCAGCGATGAAACGACGATTCCTCTTTCTCGAAAACCAGTCTGTAGCCGTCGCCATGTGGGCGACGCGACATGCGGATGTAAAACACATCGGCGCTGCGCTTCCCACAGGGAAGCGGCTACAGCGATCCGCACGTATTCACTTTTTCATCGTGATTTTGATCGCGTGTTTCGCCCAACCGACCGGGGCCATCACGCTGGAACGTGTTCTTCAAACCACGTTGGAAAAAAATCCCGCCATCCAGGAAGCGAAATCGGGTCTGGAGCAAGCGGCCGGGCGGCGGCTGGTTTTTCGTTCCGTCGTCTGGCCTCACGCCGAATTGGGCGCGCCGGCCGGTGTTCAGGCGGGTCACCGCGCTGGTGAAAGCGGAGTAAAAGGCTTTTTCGTCGGACGCGGTTGGCTCACACAAACTTTGTTCAACATGGCTCTGCCGCCGTCGCTCCGGCGTGGAGACATCGAAGTTCTCATCGCTCAACAGCAATTGAATGTCGCCGTAGTGGAGCAGCTACATGCGGCGCGGCTGGCGTTTTACGCTGCACTTTATAATCGGTCGCTTGAGTCAATTCGGGACGAACAACGACAAAAATTGGACGAAAACGTTACTACTCAGAAGGATCGTTTTGAAGCCGGCTTGGCCGACAAGAGCGCATTCACAAGCGCAAGTGTCCAGTCCTCCGAGCTGGTCCCGCAAATTGAAAGCGCGCACGGCGCATATCGGCAAGCGCAATTGAAATTGGCGGAAGCGATGGCAATCGATCCTGCAAAGTCAACGTTGCCCGAGCCCGAGGGCGAACTGCAGTTCGTTCCGCTGAACGTCGATCTTGATTCCGAAACAGCAGCGGCCTTGCAACGACGGGCCGATCTGAAGCTCGCGCGCTTATTCGTGCGCGCTGCTAACGAGGATCAACGAATCATCGCGGCCGACTATTATCCTACCGTCGTGGGAAGTATTCCTGGTGAGTACGTTCCCGTAACGGGCATCCATCGCCAGGAGTCAACAAGCAAGACACAGGACTTTATCGGGTCAGAGATTCGTGAGAAGGCGGTATACACGTGGCGAGTGATCGATAACGGCCAAGTAGGTGGCGCCGTGTTGAGGGCGCGCGCAGCACGCGAAACGAACGAACTGACGTGCAAGAAACTGGAAGCCAACGTCAGCCGCGAACTTTCGCGAATCGCCAACGACCTTAGGGGAATCGAAGCCCGCGAAAGTTCGCTCTCGGCAGCGTCCGTCGCTGCAGAGGAAGGTGCCCGGACGGTCCGGGAAAATGTCGCCAGCGGCCTTGCCTCGCCCCTCGAATACCGCGTCACTGAAAATGCATTCTTAAAGACCAGAAGCGGCCTGCTGGATGCTATTTATCAACACAATCTTGCAATTGCAGAATGGGATCGTGCTACCGGGCGCTATTTTCAATTTTCGGACGACACCGCGCCAAACGTGCATTAGTTCCTGCGATTGAAGTTGCCGGAATCAAAAACGATTTTATGGGTCGGCGGAGCGGCGGTCGTGCTCCTTGTCGCGCTGGCGTATTATTTCCTGATGCCGGTGGCGGAAGTGGTTACAGTCCGCCGGGGCACTGCCATCTCCGCCGTTTACGGGACGGTGCGGATCGAACCGGCGTTCGTTGTGCGCATTCGAGCGCAAAATGACGGCTTCATCCAATTGGCGGAACCTTTCTCGGCCGGTCGCGGCGCAATCGGCAAGAACGTCGAAAAAGGGCAGTTGCTGGCGACGATCGCTGACGAAGAGACCGCTCGACAACTGAAGCAGGGGCGCGCCGATTTGCAGGCCGCGATCGACCGCGCGGCGCTCCCCCTACCCTCGTCTGAGTTGCTTAAAGCGGCGGAGGACAATCTGCAACGGCTCCAGAAAGTGGTTTCCTCCGGGAATGTGCCCGCTGTTGAATACCAAAAGGCCAGGAGCGAAGCAAACCGACTGCGAGGCGCGGTGGAGACGGAACGAATCGAGCGAGATCGTAATCTCAACTCGCTTGAAGAAACAACAAAAAAATTGGAAGCCCAGATGAAGAGCGCGGAAGTCCGATCGCCGATCGACGGGCTTCTCACTAATGTGCAGACAATCGATGGGGAACTTGTGTCAGATAGCAACGAGCTTTTCACCGTTTCATCACGCAAAAATTACGTTCGCGGCGAGGTAAACGAGGAGGACGTGGGCGAAGTAAAGCCGGGAATGAAAGCGAAGGTGCAGCTCTACGCGTACCGCACACGGAGTTTCACCGCGCGAGTCACATCAGTTCAACCTGCTGCCGATCCAACCACGCAGCGTTACACCGTTGTACTGGAGATGGAAAATCCGCCGGACAATTTGATGGTGGGAATGACCGGGGAGATGAACATCATCACCGGCACGCATGACAACGCTCTTCTGGTGCCGACACGCGCCCTGCTTGTCGATCAAGCTTTGATCGTAAAGCGTGGCATTGTGCATTCGCGCACAGTCGGGGTTGGATTTCGCACTCTGGATTTTACGGAGGTGACCAACGGCCTGGATGAAGGCAGTCACGTGATCGTCTCCGACCAAGACAAATTCCACTCCGGCGAAACCGTGCGGCAGCGAATAGTCAGTTCACCGCCCCCGCCGAAGGCGCCATGACCCCGCCGCTTTACATTGCCTTGCGCTTTTTGACGCATCGCAAGCGGGCGTTGCTTTTGAGCCTTAGCGGTGTTGTTTTCGGCGTCGCCATCTTTATTTGTACGCAAGCACAGACCCAGGGCTTCGCGCGCTATTTCATCGACTCAACCATCGGCAGTAATGGCGCGCTGGTGATCAGATCGCGTTTTCGACCACGCTACGAACCGCTCATGGTTTCCGCGAAAGGCTCCAAAGCCACGATGGGACGTCGCCTCTATTTCGAAGGCATCACTAACCCCAATGAAATCATGAGGGTGAGCAGGCAATTTTCCAACATCGTTTCCTGTTCGCCGGTGCTGCGGGGAACGGTCAGTGCGCGCGCGGGATTTGAGAACGCCACCGTCGACCTTTACGGCATTGATCCTGCCCTGCACGCGCAGACTACCGATATCCTTCACCAACTCATTAACGGGAACTTTGATGATTTTCGCAACAACACCAGCTCGATCATAATCGGGTCGCGTCTGGCAGAGTTACTTCAGGCTGGCGTCGGCGACACCGTGCAGTTGCTGGCGCCCAACGGGGAGTTCTGGAGATTCACTGTTGCAGGAATCGCGCGCGCTGGGATTGGCTCGATCGATGCAACCCGGATTTACGCACACGCCCGTGTCGCGCAGGCTCTGCTGCAACAACCGTCCGGCGCGACAATGATCATTTACAAACTCCGTGATCCGAATCGTGCGCCGGCATTGGCCAGTCGTTTCGAGACTCTGTTTCAGCACAACGCCTCGAGTTGGCAGGAACGCGAAGAGAGTACACTGCAACTTTTTCTGACTTTGAGAATGTCCGTCGCCATCACGGTTTCGCTCATCATCCTTCTGGCTGGCTTCGGTATTTTCAACGTCCTTACGATGTCGGTGCTGGCGAAAATTAAGGAGATCGCAATCTTGCGTTCGATGGGCTACCGGCGGATCGACATTTCCTTGATTTTCCTGTGGCAGGGCGCCGTGATCGCTGTGGCGGGATCGTTGCTCGGTTGTTCACTCGGTGCG
The DNA here is from genome assembly GCA_003217875.1 of Verrucomicrobiota bacterium. Lineage (GTDB taxonomy): Bacteria > Verrucomicrobiota > Verrucomicrobiia > Chthoniobacterales > UBA10450 > Udaeobacter. The sequence goes on along the minus strand of QHMR01000087.1, from coordinate 3,093 downwards.
TTGATGACCTGGGGCGTGTCGCACATCCCCATTCGTCTCCGTGGTTTGCTTTACACGAATTATTTCCTGGTGACATGGGATTGGCGCCACTACGCCTTTGCGACGCTGCTAGCACTTATTGCCGTCTTCATCGCGAGTTACGTCCCTGCCCGACGCGCCGCTCAGTTGCCGCCGGTTGTTACTATTCGGGGCTCAAGATGAACTCACAAATTTGCCTGAGTTGCAAAGGCATTGAGCGCTACCTTGGTGAAGAGGAAGAACGTGTGCACGCCTTGCGCGGTGTATCTCTGGAGGTCGAGGCTGGTAGTGTCCACGCTGTTGTCGGCCCATCCGGATGTGGCAAAAGCACGTTGCTCTATATTCTAGGTCTGCTTGATCCGCCCGATACCGGCCAAGTGGCGATCGAATCGAAGTCAGTATCTCATCTGAGCGATGACGAGCTGGCACGTACGCGAAACAAGTTCATCGGGTTCATTTTCCAGTTCCATTTTTTAATGGAAGATTTCACAGCGCAGGAAAACGTGATGATCCCAATGCGGAAGCTTGGGCAGTTGTCGGATGTGCAGATGCGTGAACGCGCAAACGACCTGCTGGAAGCCGTGGGCTTGGGCGACAAACTCCGAAGGGCCAGCCGTCATCTTTCCGGAGGCGAGCAACAACGTGTGGCCATCGCGCGCGCGCTCGCTAACGATCCGCGCGTCATCCTGGCCGATGAACCGACCGGGAATCTCGACACCGCTAACTCCGACCGCGCATTTGAACTGCTGCAAAATATCGTGAAATGAAAGATGGTCGGATCATCGCCAGCCACCCGCGCGGCACGCGAGGTTCGATTGTTTAAAGCGACTTGTAATCGTGGCGAACTCGGCAGCCGACTGCTCACGCGCTTGGCTTAATCAAGCCGACCGAAATGTCCTGACAGGTGGCAGCATGCGCCGACCGCCGTTAAGCTCGAATGCGATGCAGAACATTCTGCCAATCTTGATCGCAGATGGACCGGAGGCGTTGATTGAATTGTGCGGCGTCACCTTGCTCGAACGTTTGCTCCGCATTTTGCAGCGACTCGGATTTCGACGTGCAATTGTTTTTTCGACGACGCCGGAAATCATCGGAGCCGAATTAGCCAGGCGCTCGTGGCCGCGGGAACAAATAACTGCGGATCTTATTTCGAGCGCAACTGAACCGCTTACTGCCGCGCGGCTTTTAGAACAAAGCCCGGCTGACCGCTTCTTAATAGTCCCCGCAAATATTTATTGTGACGCACGCCTGCTTGCCGCCCTCTGCGCGAGAGATTCATCGGCTGCGCTTGTCGATTCCGATCCACCGGAATTCGCGCGACATTTGATTCGGAATCCATGCGGCCCTGCATTAATCACGAGAGATTTTCTTTTCGGCCTTTCACCCACAACGCCGTTTTTGAACGAACTCACAAGGATCAGCGACCACGCAAAGATCGATACCCTCGACGCGGCGAAGGAAGACGATTACATCGTCAGCATGCGCCGGCATGTGCGGCCAGTCTGCTTCCGGATGCCGCTGGAGCAGGACCGTCGTCTGGCCGAACGTATTATTCTCGATTCGGCGCAAAATGGAACACTCGACTTGCCCGCTTACATTCACGCACCGATCGAAACGGCAATCATCTCGCTTCTTTGCAAAACGCGAATCACGCCAAACCAAATTACGATTGGAGGTTTCGTCATCGGATGCAGCGCGACCGCGGCATTCGCGCTTGGCCGCGTCGGGCCCGGAATCATCGCTGCTCTTATATTTGGTATCGTCGATGGACTGGACGGAAAGCAGTCGCGCGTCAAAATCGAAACGACCGAGCTCGGCAAATGGGAACATCATCTCGACGATTTGATCGAGTATTCGTGGTGGACGGCCGTCGCTTTTCAATTGTGGCGAAGCGGCCTGTTTCCGAACGTGTTTTATTTTTTCACATTGCTCATCGGATCGCACTTATTGGATCACTTTGCGAGACGCCGGACGAAGATGGCTAAAGGCCGCCTGCTGGATGACGTCGCGCCGTTCGACCGTGCTTTCCGACTGATCGCAGCTCGAAGAAACGTTTACGTTTGGATACTGGGGTGCGGCTTCTTGTTAGGCGCTTTGCCGCAAAGTTACGTCGTCATCTGCGGATGGGCTGCTTTTAGTGCTGCCGTTCATCTCGTGCGTTCCATCTGGATTTGTGATGGCGCGGTGCGTCGCTTTGTCGGTACCCGGAGTTAAGGAACGACGAAACAGCGTTATAGCCGGAAAATTCGCGGCCGATTTTACCGAGGACCTTCATGCGATGATGAAAGAATACGCAGCCTACGACAACTTGCCCGCGAAGCAATCCGCGCTGGGAGATATCACTTCATAACGCCCGCGACCTTGCTTGGATGCGACAACCCGCCAGCGATAAGTCGAGCGTCGGTCATACCTGCTGGGTTTGGAATGCGATTATTTTGGAAATATCGGCTCGTCGCGCTGATATCGCTTCGTCCGTTTGAAGGAGATAGTTAATTGGTCAGCTGACCAAACCTAGCGCATCCGATAAATTACACCCTCAGCGGTGCGCGCGACCGGCTGGTATCGTTCCACCAAAAGTTTTGCCAGGATCGGAAAGTCTTGCACTGGATATAGTGCGCCAGGCTCAGAGTAAAGATCGACAATGTAGGTCGGCGGATGCCTGGCAAAATCCTGCTCGAGGTTGGTCCAGGCGCCTGGCAAGATCCGGCTGCGAGTATCAAAACCCGGGAGCGGTCCGCCGAACACTGATCCCGTGAGTGGAAACGACAAGATATAGCGACAAGCAGGACGTCGTCGTGCTTCGAGATAAATTCTCGCCTTATGGCCCCAGACGAAAATCCTGTCGTTTGGAGCAGAATGCTCGAGCAAATAGCGTCCCGTCTCCTTCGGTTCGCGCCGCGCAGCCAGCGCTAGCCAGTGCGAGATTGAGAAGGCAACAATGGTGAGCGCCAACCAGGCATAAGTGAGAGAAGGTCGTAATAACCAGTGAGGCGGCTGCATCCTTCGGGTCCAGAGCTGCGCGTAGTACGGCGCGGCAAGCAAAGCAAGGGGCGGAATCAGTTGGATGTAATAGTG
>QHMR01000010.1 GCA_003217875.1 Verrucomicrobiota bacterium | reverse complement strand
TACGCCGATGCGCTCCGCGTCGCGCAAGAAGCGGCAGAGGCATTGCCAATAGAAAAAGATGCGATTGTCGGTGCGAATTTCCTTTTAGGTCTGGCCCAAATCGAAGCGCACACTGGTCAGTCCAAAGAGGTGGTAAAAACACTTCGGCAACTGCTCACAATCCCTGCCGGAGAATACGTTTCCCTTACGCGTCTGAAGATCGACCCCGTCTGGGACCCGATCCGCAATGATCCAGGTTTTCAAAAACTCCTTTCCGAACCTGAGCCAGAAACCGTTTACAGGTAAATGGTCACGAAACCTTCGCTGGGCTAACGCGACTGCAACGCTTAGCAATCTCGGGTCTTCGGTGATCGACGCGCCAGCACCTTGCGAGAGATAGTGGTCGATCTTATATTTAGAGGACGCGCTCGGCGCGAGAGAGTTAGGAGGTCATTATGCCAACGACAGTTGCTGCCCCAAAAACGAAAACTGCTCCGGCGGTGGAAAAGGATTTTTTGCCGCTACAGGGAACTGATTACATCGAATTTTACGTCGGAAACGCCAAGCAGGCGGCGCACTTCTACAAGACGGCGTTTGGATTTCAAAGCCTGGCATACTCTGGTCCGGAGACTGGCGTGAGAGATCGCGCCAGCTATGCGATACGTCAGAACAAGATCACGTTTGTACTGACCACGCCGATGCGGCCGAATCATCCAGTCGCAGAGCACCATCACAATCACGGCGACGGCGTGAAAGTGCTCGCACTGACCGTTGAAGATGCAACTTCAGCGTGGGGGGAAACGACCAAGCGCGGCGGCAAGAGTTTCATGAAGCCGACGACATTGGAGGACGAGGACGGCGAAGTAGTGATGAGCGGGATTCATACTTACGGCGAGGTCGTTCATCTCTTTATTGAAAGACAAAATTATCATGGCCCGTTCATGCCGAGATTCCGCAAATGGGAGTCAAATTACAGCCCGCCCCAGACCGGCCTGCAGCATGTCGATCATTGCGTGGGCAACGTCGGCTTGGGCCAGATGAATCCATGGGTGGAGTTTTACGAGCGAGTAATGGGTTTCCGTAACATTCTTACCTTCGACGATAAGGACATCTCCACCGAATACTCGGCGCTGATGAGCAAGGTGATGAGCAACGGTAACGGCTTCGTGAAGTTCCCGATCAACGAGCCGGCTGAGGGTAAGAAGAAATCGCAGGTAGAGGAATATCTCGAGTTTTACAACGGCGAAGGCGTCCAGCACATCGCCATGGCCACGAACAACATCATCGAAACGGTGACTGATTTACAGAAACGCGGCGTCGAGTTCTTGCAGATTCCTTCTACTTACTACGAAACGTTACCCGATCGGGTTGGCCACATCGATGAAGAACTGAATGCTCTGCGGCGGCTGGGCATTTTGGTTGATCGCGATGATGAAGGTTATCTGCTGCAAATTTTCACAAAGCCGGTGGAGGATCGACCGACGCTGTTTTTTGAGATCATTCAGCGCAAAGGCGCGAAGAGCTTTGGAAAGGGTAATTTCAAAGCCCTGTTCGAAGCCATCGAGCGCGAGCAAGCCGCGAGAGGCAATTTGTAATGAGACAAAGAATTCACCCCTCACCTTCATCCTCTCCCCTGGGAGGAGAGAGGCGGATAACATGCATGCGGGTCACGATACCACCGCGAGTGAAGTGGATCGCCTCTCCTCTAAGCAAGAGGAGAGGGGGAGGGTGAGGAGTTAATCAGATCTTAAAACAGGAGGATCGACAATGCCGTATTACCAAAAGCTAGGCGAAATGCCGAGGAAGCACCATATTTGGTTCAGTCGCAATGGTCAGGGGCCGACCTATAAGAATGAGGGCATCGCTTATGAGCATGTCATCACCACCGAAGGTTTCAACGAAGCCTACTCGATCATGTACCATCTGCGGCCGCCCACGCGCGTGCGCAATGTGAAGCTGTTGAAATGCGAAGAGCTGAAGAAAGTCACTGATAGTCCGCTGCGGCATCATCATCTCAAAACCGCCAATATTCGTCGCAAAGGAGATCTCTACACTGGCCGCGTTCCGATTTTGTTTAACCAGGACGTGGTCGCCTATCGTGCACGTCCGGAAAAGGCTTACGACAAGTTCGAGTACTACAAGAACGGCGGCGCAGATGAGATCATCTTCGTGTTCAGGGGTGGCGGCACACTCGAATCGATTTTCGGCAAACAAAAATATCGCGCGGAAGATTACATCGTGATTCCGCGCGGAATCACTTACAAGCTGGTGCCGGATAAAGTCGAAGAGGAAGATTATCTCATTCTTGAATCGGTCGGGCCGGTGCGAATCCCGCAACGGTATCTCAACAAGGAAGGCCAGATCAAAATGGGATCCCCGTACTCGGAGCGTGATCTGCATGGACCGACCGAGCTGAATACCACCGATACGGAAGGCGACACGGAAATTTTGGTCAAAGATGGTCCCCGTTGGACGGTTGTGACGATGGCACATCATCCGTTCGATGTTGTTGGCTGGGATGGATACGTATATCCGTTCACGTTTAACGCGCAGGATTTCGAGCCAATCACCGGCACGGTTCATCAACCGCCGCCGATCCATCAGACTTTTGAAATTCGCGGTTATGTCGTTTGCACGTTCGCTCCCCGGATGCTCGATACTCATCCTGAGGCCGTAAAGATTCCGTGGGTGCACGATAACGTTGAAGCCGACGAAGTTTTGTTTTATGTGCGCGGCAATTTCGGATCGCGGCGCGGTATTGAGCCGGCTTCAATTACGCTCCATCCGCGTGGCATTCCGCACGGCCCGCATCCGGGCACGATCATGGCGAGCAGGAGCGCAACGCGCACCGAAGAGCTCGCAGTGATGTTCGACACGCAACACACACTCGAGCTGACAGAGCAGGCTGTCGCGCTCGACGACGACAAATATCCACAGAGCTGGCTCGAGTAAGTGGAAGCTCGTAAACACCGAGCGAACCTGAAAGATAATCGATGATTCAACGCACCAATTCCGATCTTGATCTAGAAGAACGATTCACGGGTCAGAGCAATCGCCTTCCGCAAAAAGATCTTGCCCAACTCGTAGATGCATATCGCGATTTGCTTGATGGCATTGGCGAGGATCTGGATCGCGAAGGTCTGCGACGAACGCCGGATCGTGCGGCACGCGCGCTGGAATTTCTAACACAGGGTTACCGACAAGACCTCGACGAAATCATTAATGATGCGGTTTTTGAGTCGGATGCGAGTGAGATCATTCTGGTTAAGGACATTGAGCTTTATTCCCTGTGCGAGCATCATCTGCTGCCCTTTATCGGTCGGGCGCACGTTGCCTACATTCCAAATGGAAAAGTGATTGGTCTGTCCAAGGTAGCGCGCATTGTGGATGTTTTTGCGCGGCGCCTGCAAATCCAGGAGAATCTCACTACGCGGATTGCCGAATCATTGATGACTTGTCTGGAACCATCTGGCGTAGCAGTGGTCGTAGAAGCGAAACACCTGTGCATGATGATGCGTGGCGTTGAAAAACAAAACTCAATCATGAAAACGTCGTGTTTACTCGGTGTTTTTAAGGAAGATGCGCGGACCCGTTCTGAATTTCTCTCGCTGCTGAAGGACTAGGAGGACAGCCTGCATCGCCGCGGCGACCGTGGGCCGACAGGCAGCTTGCCAGTCCGGTACATGCTCGGCAGGCTCGCAGCCTGCCGGTCAAGTCAGGCAAGATGCCTAACTTCCAATCACGCGCGAACGCGCTGCGAATTCCTCTCGCTGGTGAAAGATTAATTGTAGGGCGTCTGTGTCAGACGCCACTATTTCAGATGCCGTCTCGCAGAGACGGCCTACAATGTTGGTCCTTGCCACTGTTTACGCGCGAGAGTACTGCTGGCTCAACCGAGCCAGCGCGAGAGCGGCGAGCAACAGCCCGAAATCACGCAGCGCAATATCGAAATATCCGGGGATCAACAACAGGTTGATTATGATTACCACCAACCAGGCTGCGACAACGTAAGCGAAGATTCGCGGTTTAAGCCAGACTCCAATTCCAGCTACAATCTCGATGACGCCGATAACAAGCATCAGCGTGTGCGGCTGTATGGGTGAAGCGCTTGCTACTACTCCAGGCAGGTACTGGTCCCAGTTGACCAGGAGGTGGAAGAACTTGTCCAACCCGGCGAGGATGGGGGCAACTGTGAATCCGACGTGAAGGATCCAATATGCCTGATACGCCGGCGAACCCGTGCCGGCGGCGGCATGCGATTGATTATTGGTTGTGTTCATAACAAGTAGTTTCTCAATTCTCTCGCAATAAGTCAATATGTTATTTGACTATTTATCTAAGCAAACCATTGATCTGAATACGAAACTGCGGCGATTACTGGATGTCTTTGCTGCCAGGCAATGAACGAAGTGCGAAGCCGGTTTATTTCACTTCAAACCGGCAGAAAGGCGCTGGTCCGCGAATGCAATGTTCTTTCACGGGCGAGCCAATTACCTCGGTAAGTAACGATTCCGCCAGCAGACATGCTTCCGGGTGATTCGCCGTGGCAGCAGCGATGGGACAGCCGTTGCCGTAGATGAAGTGCTTTCCATCTTCTTCATGAAAAGTGGCCGCGCCGCCCAGTTCTTTGAGAATTTCCAGTGCAGCATCAATTCTTTGCTGCCGGGTTTTGCCTTTCAACGCGCGCAAATGTTCTTGGGCTATGGTCCGACCAGCGGCGCGCATTCCGGCGCGCAAATTTCTTCGCTTAACCTGGCGTGAGAATATCGTCATGAGAAGCGAGACCAGTCGCCCGTACGCCTTCGGAAATAGTTGTTCGGCTTCCGTGCCGAGAGCATACGTGACATGCGGTTTGCGAATGCCACGCTTCATGCCTGACTGGGCCACTAGCCTGTCTCGCTCAAGGCTGGCAAGATGCGCGCGTACGGCGTTGTCAGTCAGGTGCAACTCTTCCGCGAGTTCGTTCACCGTCCGGTCTCGTGTGCGCAAAAGGTCCAGGATTTTCCCCCGCGTGCTTTTGAATAACCGCTCTCGCCAGCCTATATGTTTCATCAGGTAAAGATCATGACAATCGAGAGTAAGTCAAAAAAATGGTTGACTAATTCCTGGGCGGAGAGTTTTTCCAGCGCTCGCGATTCCCTAAGGGGATAATGTTATGCTGCTCACTGTCAGCAAGCGTCTGGAGTTCTCAGCCTCGCGGCGTTTGAAGGTCAGTCATTGGAGCGACGCTGAAAACCTGAGTACCTTCGGCCCGGAGACGAACGCGCGCTACGGAAGCGGTCGCAATTATGTGGCCTACTTCGTCTTCGTCGGGCCGGTGGATCCAACGACAGGAATGCTAATTAACATTAGCGAAATCAAAGAGCGCGCAGGCAAGATTTTGCGCGAACGCTTCGATCACAAGTTTCTTAACGAGGACAATCCTTCTTTCCGTGATGTGCCGCCGACTGCCGAGAATATTGCGCGGCAACTCTACTTCGATGTCGCGCCGCTGTTCTCCGACACGGAAGCAAATCTGTGCGCTTGTCACCTGACCGAGTCGCCGGAGCGTAGCGCGACCTATTATTCCAGTGGCGCTTGCGAGGCAAATTATTGGTTCGAATTCTCGGCGGCGCGCAAAACGATGTCGCCGTATCTGAGCGCGGAAGAAAACGCGCGCCTGTTTGGCGAATCGGTTTCAATACACGGGCACAATTATCGTGCTCGTCTTACCTTTCGAGCGGAACGATCTAACGACAAAGATCCGATGGTCCGTTACGATGCAATCGACGTGTGTATCCGCGGCCTGCGAACCGAACTCGATCACCGCTATCTGAACGAGGTCAACGGACTAAAGGAGCGTCCCATTACAACAGAAAGTTTGGCGGGATACATCTACGAACGCGTGAACACAATGTTCCCGCTGCGACGCGTTCGTTTGCACGAACGCGACGATTTTTTTGCGGAAGCATGGGAGAGCGAGAGCATTTTTTTAGGATTGCGAGCGCCGTTTCACGCAGCGCACCGACTGCATGCAGCGACCCTCTCCAATGCGCAGAACACGAGCCTCTATGGGAAGTGCAATAATCCGCTCGGTCACGGTCATCGGTATCTGACGGAAACAATGATCGGAGGCGAATACAACGCGCGCAGCGGAACCCTTTACAACTTCGTTGCGTTTCGGAAAGCGATCGAAGAATCGATTGAGCCGTGGCGAGATCGGCATTTGGATTTGGAAACGGAAGATTTCCGGGATGCGCCTTCGACCGGCGAAAATATCGTCCGTGCGCTTTGGCTGAAGATGGATAATCGTCTGAACCAGCGGCTGGTTCGATTGCGCTTGTGGGAGACGACGAATAACCGATTTACATTGCGGCGGACTTAACCCTCCGCCAACCGTTCTGTAGTGACAGCCGAGCCGGCTGCAACCCCACCAAACCACGGGCGACACTCCTGCCCCTACAGACTTCTGCAATTCGGCGTTGGACGTTAGGCGTTGGACGTTCAACGTTTTCTGCCAATACCATGAAGCGTTATCTCATCACAGGCGCGAGCCGCGGAATCGGTCGTGCAATTGCTGAGAAGCTCGCCGCAGACGATGCGATGCTCCTCTTGCACGGGCGCGATACAGTAGCTCTGGCGCAAACATGCAAATCCGTTGAGCCGCATTGCGCGAAAGTGGTCCTGCTGGTTCATGACCTGGCAAAGCCTTCTGCCCTGTCTGACCTGATCGCCGAGGCCGGCAAGGAACCAATTGATTTGCTCGTGAACAATGCGGGCGTCGCAGTGGTGAAACCGTTCACAGAAATTACGACAATCGAATGGGAACAAACCGTCGGCGTGAACATCACCGCGCCGTTTATGCTAACGCAACATTTCGCTCCGCGAATGCCGCCCGGGTCCAGCGTTGTGAATATTCTTTCCATTGCCGCCAGGACCGGCTTTCCTAACTGGAGCGCGTATTGCATGAGCAAGTTTGCCGTTGAAGGATTCTCACAATCGGTGCGGGAAGAATTACGCGATCGCAAAATTCGGGTGATCAACGTTTACCCCGCGGCGACTGACACCAACATCTGGGATCACATCGAAGGCGATTGGCCGCGCGGCAAAATGATCTCACCGGAAGAGGTCGCGAGTGCAGTAGCCTACGCCCTCTCGCGACCTACAGACGTAACGCTGGAAAATATCACACTCTCCAGTCTGGTTGGAAATCTGTGATGCAGCTCAAAAAGCGACGCGAGGACGCGTACGCACTCCCAAAGCTTCGCGAAACAAATAAGCCCGCTGGAGATTTCGCACGAAGTGCTTTCGGAGTGCGATACGTCTCCGCATCGCTTTCGGTCGCTGAGTATCATATATTCTGCGCGCGTGGATAATTGAGGCGCAGTCATGATTAATGCCTTGCAGAGTGAGCTCACGATCAATGTCATCGCGTCGATCATCGTATCCCTGCTGTTTCTGGCGCTCGGTTTTCTCTGGGGCAAATACAAGGAACGACGTCACAAGTTTGGAAGAAATCTCGAGGAGTACGATTTCTATCCGTTTACGGTAAGTCGCGAAAATTTTGGCGAGTTCAGTCTGAAGGATTTTCGGCTGGGCATGCATTACTTCCTGAAGAACGAAGATCATACAGCCGCGCGACAGCTCATTTTTATCGGTGAGCAAAATAATGTGCGGGCACAACTCGAACCGGCCGAGCAAAAGGTGTACGCCCAGCTATTCGAGAAGTATAACGGCAAGACAATCGCCGATGACACGCATGAATTTCTGGAAAATTACGAACGCATTGTCCGGCTGATCGGAAAATCCTTTCCAAATACCGGGATCGAGATCTTGCTGCACAACCTGGCAGATCCTGCGCACTCACTCATCACGCTCGAAAACAATGTTACCGGACGGCATTTGCGTGATGGCACAACGAACCTGCTCATTGACCTCAAACGCCGGCAGCTCCTTAACGAAGACAAAATGAATTACGAGCTGAACATCGGCGCGCGAAAATTCAAATGCACGACCATCCCGATCAAACGAAAGGAATTCGGAATTGTTGGCGCGATCTGCATCAATATCGACGCCAATTACATCAGCGAGGAGGTGCTGAAAGACCGGCAACGAATCGAAGCGTGGTTCCAAAACTTCCTTCGCACTGACATGCAGCTGGATGAGAACATTTTGAGCAAAGACGAATACGCAAAGGCGCTAAAGGGCAAACGCCACTTCAAAGACGAAGGGTTTTAAGCCCAAGGACGAGTACGCCAGCGTGCTTTTTATGGTTGAGGAACGCCACGAATGGCGTCCCTCAAATCTCACTCGGAACGATCGCCTACCTCCGTCTATTGCTGACTAGTTTCGGGGCTGGTTCAGTCATTTCAATCCGGGCACTCACATTTTCGATTTTCGCCTCTTGCTCTTTCAAGCGATCGTTTACTACCGTGAGCGCGGCTTCCAATTTCTCTACCTTGCGGTGCTCTTTTAGGAACTCGTTCAGCAGCATCGCGTTCACCGCTTCGTAGCGTACGGTATAAACTTTCCCGTCGGCGTCGCGCACTACCAAATCGGGATTCACCTTTGCCACATCTTCGGCGACCAGACCAAATTGCGGCGTACGCTCGGAATCAATGTCCTTTTTGTAGCGAAAACTAACTGGTTTTAGCGCGAAAATTGTCTCACTGGCCTTGTCCATCGGCTTGATCTCTTCTTTAAACCGCTCAGAAGAGACTCCAACGCCAAGCTGGCCTGCGGCGTTGACCTTAACGGCTACGCCCATAACTCCTGCTCCGCTAATGCCAGCGACAAATGTTCTGGTTTGAGTTCCCTGGGTGCCGATGCGGATGGTGTTGGCTTCGACAGCAACACCCTGGTTTCCTATATCAATATTGTTGTCACCTGTAGTGAGATTGCTGCCGGCGAAATTGCCCACGGCAATGTTGTCGTTGCCAGTTGTGTTATTCACAAGCGCGCTATAACCGTTGACGGTGTTGTTGTTGCCGGTTGTGTTGTTATAAAGCGCCCAATAACCAACTGCCGCATTGCGATTGCCGATTGTGTTGAAAAGCATCGCCGCATAACCATCAGCCGTGTTGTCATTTGCCGTTGTACTGAAAAGCAGCGCGAAACTACCGGTAGCCGTGTTGTGGATTCCGGTTGTATTGGAAAAGAGCGCATCGTGACCATCGCCCGTGTTGTCGTTGCCGGTTGTGTTGTTAGCGAGCGCAGCACGACCAGTAGCGGTATTTCTGACGCCGGTTGTGTTGCTCTCAAGCGCGGCAAAACCATTGGCCGCGTTTCTAATGCCGGTTGTATTGCTCAGAAGCGCATCAGAACCGATGGCGGTGTTCTCGCTGCCAGTTGTGTTGCTAAAGAGCGCATCAAAGCCTATTGCCGTATTGTCGGTGCCGGTTGTGAGGCTGAAAAGGGCATCCGTCCCCTCAGCAGTATTGTTAGCGGGATAGCCTCCGTCAGGCGGGGGCGATAACTGTGCTTGCGCCGTCGACGAAAGCGCGAAAGCAGCGAGCACGAGTGGAATGAGAAATAAACCGCATCGCAAAGGCGACCGGCTAATCGAATCTGTTGCGAGTGGAATTGTCATTTTCATAGGATTCTTTTTCATTTTCTTGTGCTTACATGTAGTTTACTTTGTTTTGTCCACGCGGGGGCTTGAGCCCACTCGCGTGTGGTAGAAGATGCGGGGCGCCCTTATGAAAGTCTTTAAGTTGCGGATGAATTTTTCTGAATTGTTCTGAAATGGCGATGCCAGCTGCCTCCGCTCACCTCTACGAATTCGGCGATTTCCGGCTCGACACGGCGAAACGGCTCTTGCAGCGACTGGATGGGACGACGGTGCCCCTCACCCCGAGAGTGTTCGAAACGCTACTCTACATGGTGGAGCATCACGATACCGTCCTCGATAAGGAACGGCTGATGGCGGCGGTCTGGCCCGATTCGATCGTCGAGGAGAACAATCTGAGTCAGAACATCTCGACGCTGCGGCGTATTTTTGGCGAAACGCCGGGCTCACACAGTTATATCGTGACGGTTCCGGGTCGCGGCTATCGCTTCGTTGCCGAAGTTAGCGATCGAACGGACAATGGGAGTACCGCAGTAAAGGCAGAGCAAAGAACCGGGCCAACATTGGCAGAGATTCGAACGGAAGCGGCTACGGCGACGGATCGACAGCAATCGCCAGGCAAAACTGGCGGTCCGTTCGCGCTCGCCGTTCTTGGCATAGTTGTGCTCGCAGGCGCGTTCCTTGTGCGGGGACCGATCGTTCGCTGGCTTGAGGAAGGTGAGATCAGAAACGCAGCCCCCGCGACGTCGGCCGCAAAGGAGACGGATACAGTTCGGTCGATCGCGGTACTACCGTTTGAGCCGCTCGGCCAAAACATGAATGATGAACTATTGGGACTAGGCATGGCGGACGCGGTAATCGGCAGAATAAGCAATTTAAAGCAACTCGTTGTTTTGCCGATCGGCGCAGTGTTGAAATACAAAGGTCCTGCAAGTGACCCGCTCGCGGCGGGGCGCGCTTTAGAAGTGGATGCGATATTGAGTGGAACTATCCAGCGATCCGGGAGCCAGGTTCGGACCACTGTGCAATTTGTTCACGTCGCCACCGGCCGCACTATTTGGTCGGAGATCTTCGACCAAACATTCACTGACGTTTTCGGCATTCAGGATTCGATTTCTGACAGCGTCGTGCGATCACTCGCGCTCAACCTCACTACGGACGAGCAGAAGCAGTTGCGAAAACATTACACGACGGAGCCGTCCGCCTATGACTCATATTTAATGGGGCTTTACTTCTGGAATAAGCGCTCGAAAGACGGACTTGAAAAGGCAATCGACTATTTCGGACAAGCGGTCGCGAGGGATCCGAATTTTGCCCTCGCATATGCGCTGATGTCGGACTGTTACTACTTGCAACGCTATTACGGTTACAATCGTCAACCGGACCGATTGCAAAATGCTAAGGCGGCGGCCGAACGAGCGCTCCTACTCGACGATACTATTGCCGAAGCTCACGTGGCTGCGGCGATGGCTCAGATTTATCAAAAAGCTGACCGAGCAACCAAAGAGCTGGATTATCGAGCTGCTATGGATTCGCTTCGCCGCGCTATCGCTTTGAACCCGAATTTGGCGATTGCTCACCAGCGCTACGCTTGGTGCTTGTGCGGTTCTGGCCACTTAAATGAAGCGGTGCGAGAGATGAGGCGGGCTCAAGAGCTCGACCCGCTCTCTCATACGAACAACACAGCTCTGGGAATGGTGCTCGTTTTCGCCCGCCAGTACCGTGACGCTCTCAGCTATTGTTACAAAGCGGCAGAATTAGCTCCGAACGAGGCCGTTGTACAGGAGAATGTGGCGTTCGCCTATGCTTTAAATGGCATGTACCAACAAGCGATTGAACATTATCAACGGGTATGTGAACTCAATCCCGAGAATAAAGGTGATGCTCTCGCCTGGGTTGCGATCGTGCTCGTCTCGTCAGGGCGTAGGCCAGAAGCAGATGTAATGATGCCAGAAATTCTGACACTCGCCGGAGAAGGCAGAGCTGACCCTTACAATATCGCCGTGTTGTACGGCGCGCGCGGTGAGAAGGACGCGGCGTTCGAATGGTTCGACAAAGCATTACAAAAACCTTCCGAGAGGCGAACAAATGGGGGGGATTCGCGAATGATCAGGTATGATCCCCTGTTGGATCCGCTGCGTTCGGACAACAGATTTGCGGCATTGCTACGGCAGCACAACCGAGCTTCGCTTCTCAAGACTCCTTAGGAAGGCAGAAGCACGCCACGCTGGCCCGGCGCGACCTACTTCGGGGACGCCTGTAGTGCTGCCTGGTATTCCGGTCTTTTGTGGTACTCGACAAGCCGGAATCCCCAGCTGATCAGCGTCGAAAGATCCTTGGTCTTTTCTTTTCTCTCGTTCAGGAATTTCTCGATCCTGGCTTTCAGTTCGGATTGTTGCTCGGTCGAATCGAGAATTTCGAAGATTTCCATCGACAACAACCAGTCTTCGGGATGTTCGGCCTGCTGTGTTTCCCAAATTTCGCCAAGCCGCTCATACCCAGTCTTGCTCTCGCGAATCTTGCGCACTTGTGCGTAAAGGTTTTCAAGACGCTTCCGTTTTGCGTCCGAAGGGACCTTGATCGTTCGTTCTTTCGGCACTAGTGCTACCTGATTGTAGGCGTCTTTGTCCGCCGCGCCGTTGAAGACCGAGCTGATCCGTTCGCCGACCGCCATGTCATATGTGCCCCAATCGGGATCAAACAAAACGCGGTCACCATATTTTGCGGTGCAGTTTGAGAAGGTGATCAACAACGATTTGCCATCGCGGCGCAAGATTTTCTCCACTTTCCCGGAAACCACAACGCCACTGACAAACCCCAACTTCGCTTTCCTACCCTCGACAATGCCGAGCGCGTGCAACTGATCGTTGGTGAACAATTCAGGAGATGCCGATGTTTGCTTCCATTTCCCGACCGGCGAACCAAAGCCATCCTTGTGATAATCGATCCCGTGCCCTTCTAATTCTTTGTTGCGGAAGGCCAGCGCAGTCTTACCCGTGGTCC
The DNA here is from genome assembly GCA_003217875.1 of Verrucomicrobiota bacterium. Classification (GTDB taxonomy): domain Bacteria; phylum Verrucomicrobiota; class Verrucomicrobiia; order Chthoniobacterales; family UBA10450; genus Udaeobacter. Next base: position 14,410 of record QHMR01000010.1, on the reverse strand, counting down.
GCAGATAAATCGGACAATCGTTTTCATCTGTAATAACTTCAGTGAAAACTCCGCTCACTTGCAGGCCCGACGAAAACTCGCAGGTCGCGACGTTGTTGCATTCAATCGCTTTGTTGATGCCTTCCAGTCCGCCAATCTGGTAGGCCATCTTGCTGGCAAATTCTTCAAGCACCTCTTTGAGATGCTGAAAATCGCGGCAAACAAAAAGCTGCGGTTGTTTCGTAGTAATATCGAAGGCGTAGGTCTGCGCATCGATGGAGTAGGGGATCTTCTTCACCTCCGGCTCGAGACATGAAACCGATTCGCCAATCGATGAAAGCAAACCCGCACCGTAAATTTTTGGATTCTCCAAAGTGCCAATTAATCCGTATTCGACTGTCCACCAATGCAAGCGCGAGAGCAGTGCCATCTCCGAGGGCTCGCCCAAGGTTTTCTGTCGATGCTCCACCAGCTTCTGCGCTTCCTCGACTTCTTTCGGGTCCGCGTTCGGCCGCTCCTTCAGGATCGACAGATGTCGGATCGCTTGGTACAACTCAAAATCTTTTTTCGATGACATCGCCTTAGCGCCTACTTCGCCAAAGCGCTGCAGATATTTCGAGTATTCGCGATCAACAATGATCGGCGCATGACCGGCGGCCTCGTGCACGATGTCAGGCGCGGGTGTGTATTCGATGTGGTGGATTTGGCGCATGTCGCACGCGATCACCAGCACTTTGTAAGCTTGAAATTCCATGAACGCGGCCGGTGGAATGAACCCGTCTACGGCAACCGCGCCCCAGTCGATTTTCGCCAGAATATCGTTCATCTCTTCGATGCGCGGGATTCGCTCGAAGGAGATGCCGGTATTGAGCAGCCCTTTGAAATAAACTTTGTGCGCATACTCGCGGAGGAAAAAAATGTTCTGGCGCATGATGAATCGCCAGACCGCATGATCCACGGGCGTGTAATCGTCGTAACGCTGATCGACTGCGAATTGGAGCAGATGTTTCGGTGTTGCGGCGACCGCCGCGTTGCTATAGCTGATACCGCCTTCAGATTTCATCGGCACCTCCGTACAAAACAAAACGTATGACGCGTTTGCGACGCGGGCAAGAATGATTCCGTGATCGCGTGTAGGTCGATCGGCTTCTCCGAAGACGATCGCGAAAAAACTGCGGCTTCGCCGCCTGGATTAACAACGCGTTCCACCTATCGCTTCGCGCGCACCACGCGTTGCGTGATCCAGATGACGCCCACAATCGCGATGACCCAGGGAGCAAGAAACGCGATCGCCACGCCAATCATCCGCAAGCTCCACATGATGGCGCCGGCGCTTTGAGCCAGGGTGCGTCGCAGCGTGGCGAGCAAACCGCTCTCGTGCGAAACGATATTACCCTGGCTGTAGACCTGGATCGAGATATCGGCTGGCGCGTTGGCTTCATCAATTTGTGTGCCTGTGCGGTCCTGGCGTTGCACAGTCACGTTCTCCACTTTGCCTAATGAATCGAGCGATTGCATCAGCGTCGGATAATTTTTCATCGGCACGCGCAACCAAACGTTTGCAAGTTCGCGTCCATTGGGGTCGCGACTAAAGGTAGAGCTGCGAACGCGTCCGCCTTGTTTCTCGGCGACGGCCCGAAGGTCCTTTGCCCTTTCGTCCACGGACGACGTGCGAATCCGCAGACTCGTTTGCTGAAATGCCTGCTCCTGTTCCTCGCGAGAGATGGTGATGTTGAGTTCCACCTTGTCGCGTTTGGTTTTTGCATTTTCCGACATGCCGCTGCCGCCTTGGGCGATGCGTTCGGTTTGGGTTTGGAAATTCTCGACGCGGCCCAACGATTTTACGCGCGTAATCACCGCATCACTTTCTTCCGGCGCGATCAACATGCTCATTGTCGCGGAGACGCGTCCAGAATAATCGCGGTTCAGCTGCGCATTTGTTACCTGCACTTTCTGCGACGCGAGTGCTTTGATGTCATTGTAAATCTTCTCCACATCGGGCGCGTAAAGTGCGAGCTGCGAGCGCTCCTTAATCAGGAACGCCGCCGGTTCTTCCATTTCCTTCTCGGCGAGCGAAACCGTTACCGTGGCGAACTGCACCTGTGAATCCCAATACTTCAATTCACCCTGCATCTTCTCGATATCTTCACGGACGCGGCCGAGCTCTTTCTCCACCTGGAGCAAATCGGAAACTTTGCCTGTCTTCGTTTTCAACATGTCGACCAAGCGCTGTTCTATCACATGCGCGTTCTTCAACCGCGCATCAGTGTCGAGATACGCTTTCGTCACGTCTTCTGTGCCAAGGGTTTGGTTCTTCAACTCGCCAAGACCGCGGACTTTTTGCAGAAAGCGATCAAGATTTTCTGGCAAGACCTTTACGACGACCGTGCCGCGCAATTTTCCATTTGCCTGTTTCTCGGAACTCGTCGTCGCGACGTAGCCGCGTTCTTCATTCGCCAACGCTGTGATCTTTTGCACCGCGTCGTCAAAACTGACGATCTCGAGCTGAACAGCGGCGTTGCGAATCAGTTTGCGATTCGCTTGCGCCGGAGCAGGCGTTTCTCCCGGCTTGGCCTCAGCCTGTTCTGCGCGGGCAAGATTCTGTGGCGTTGCGGCAGCTACTTTCGCCGCAGCAAGCCCCATCGGGCGGGCCGCGGCTTCTTTGTCTAATTCTGATCGACTTGCAGGTGCTGCGGGCGGTGGCGGTTCGTTAAGTGCCAGGTCTTGTGATCGCCCCCTGGTGAGTTCATCCGATTTAGCCAGGGAAGTGGATTGATCTGCTCCGGTTGCCCCTGCTTGTGGCGGTTGCGCGACGAAGCCTTCGCTGGTGTAGTTTTCGCGGCTGGGTAGGGGAGCCGCGTTCTCACCCGTGAGCATTCGTCCGATTTGCACAAGCCCGAGCAACACTGCAGCAACCGCGGTGATCTGCGTCGCCCGCAGGCGCATCAAATTGGCAAGCACCTTTGAGACCCCTGTTCTTTCCGGGATGCGATTGCGAAAACCGGCCAGCATCCGTCGTTCGAAAGCCGGGTCGGGTTTTTCATGAGCGAGAGTTTCTTCGAGGATTTTGTTCATAGTTTTGGTTTCGTGATGAGCTTTTCGGCAAGCTGCGCAATCGACGAGATGTGCGTGAAGCGCACTTTGTTCGCTTTCAGACAGTTCGCCATGCAGATCGGCGGCAAGCCAGTTTTCGATTTCGTTGTGAATAGTTGCCATGTCTTTAGTCGGGTGAAGCGAGCGCGGGACGAAGTTGTTTGCGCATCGAGGCTAGAGCGCGGCCGAGAATCCCACGCAGCGCGCCATTGGTCAGGCCCAACGTATTTTCGATGGTGCGATAATCCATCTCTTCGAAGTAACGCAGAATAAGCGCGGTGCGATGAACCTCTGGCAACGCTGCAAGCGCTGAATGCAATTGCTGATCTATCGCCGTTGTGTCAGCAGGGTGCGATTCGGTTGCTTCGATTGTTTCGTTGGAAAGCGAAACAGCGCGGCGTTTGCGAAAAATGTCATGCGCCCTGTGCCGCGTGATCGTCGCCAGCCAGGCGAGAAATTTTTCCGCGTCACGCACGCGCCAGCGCGTCTTCCACGCTTTGACCAACGAGTCTTGGACAACGTCCTCGGCTTCCTCGCGGTTTTGCAAAACCCCATAAGCGATAGCGAAAAGGGCTCGACTGTGTGTACGAATGATCATTTCAAATGCTTCCCGATCGCCGTGAATGGCCGCCCGGTATTGTTCGAGTTCACTGGCATCCATTGTTTACGATCTACAGCCTAGACGTCTGAGGTCGCGATTCCGCGCGAAAAATCTTCGGGAAATTTTTAAGGGTGGATCGGCTTCTCCGAAGAGATGGCAGATAAATCGCCGCAGGCGCAGATATCAGGCGGCAACGCCGCGTCATGTTGCCAACGCGCCCGGAGGTCGCGTTCCACTTAAAAAATGATCACGGTGTTCCCAACGCTCACGAGATCTTTCACGCGCGCGGCGTCCCAGTTCGCAAGGCGAATGCAACCGTGACTCGCGGCCCGGCCAATAGTCTCGGGATTGTTTGTGCCGTGAATGCCAATACCCGGTTTGTTTAACCCCATCCAGAGAATGCCAACGAGATTATTCGGCCCTGGCGGCAGATTGTAATAATTTTCGGTGCGCACGCCGTAGTTGAGCATGCCTTCGTCGTAACGGAACCACGGCCAAATGGTCGCGCCGAGGATTTTCCATGTGCCCACCGGCGCGGGTAGCGTCTTGGATCCAGGTGTAATCGGAAAAACGCAGACGAGGTGGTCCTGGTCGAAGACCTCGAGCAAATGTTCGTATGTATCGACGAAAACTTTGCGAGAGGTGAACGTTGGATTTTCCGGAACTTTTCCCTCGGTGAATTTTTCAACTTCAAAGGGCAAAACGTTGGGCACTTTGAGAGTTTCGCCGGGCTGAAGGTGCTCCCAATTTTTTCCGGGATTGAGCTTCTGGATGAAGGCCTCGGCGGAATGATAGCGCTCGGCGACGAATTCCAGGAACGAAGTGTAAGGCAGCCATTTCAATTGCGCTTGCTCCGCGTGGTTGCTCGGTACATCGCCGATCTGTTTCAGGTCTTCGTCTTTGACTGTGTAAGTCGTGTAAGTTACTGGAACTTGATCGAGCATCCATTGATCGACCGCACCGGTCTTCGGCATGGCGTGCGCATGCTTGTAAGAGATCAGCGCCTTCCGAAAAAATTCGCCCATTCTCCCGTCGATTTTGCCGGGTCCAAAATCACTGTTGTCCAAGAAGATCTGCAATCGCGTAGCAGTCTCTTCATCATAATTTGGCAGCGCGACCGGATAAACTCTTGGAGGGGGAGTAGATTTCTCCTCGGCGAGCGCGGAGATCGATAGCACGCCAAGCAGCAGAATTGAAAAGCGGAATTTCATCGGCGGAAGTTATGCGCCGTGAATCCCGCCGGCGCAAACGCGTGCGATAGAGAACATCATGAGCTTCGCGAATCACCCTAATTTGTGCGAATCCTTCAAGGAACGACGCCTTCCGAGTCGTGGAGCGGTACCCCTTTAGTCTGTGACATCAATCGGACTCTTCGATTACCTTTGTTGGGCCAGTTGGCGTGATTCGTGGTTACGTACGGGTTGCATTGCCACTGTGGACTCGGCTGGTAGAATCCATTGCTCTTGAGTTGCGACCGCAAATGAACCCGCTCCGCCGTACCGGGGAGAGTCGCTCGTCCACAGCGTCTCCCAGTCGCAATCCAACCTAGGTGCAAACAGAGGTTCAGAAGCGGGTTTCACGATCTGACGCTTTCCGAAATTAACCAGTAGCAAGCGATCGTCGTTTTCGTTTGAAAAATATCTGAGAACAAAACTCGCGGGGCCTAATACTGCACCATCGATTCCGCCAGAACTCTGCTGGCGAAACCGCGAATCTTCCCGTCGCAATTTCAATAGATCGATATGCAGGCGATAAAGCTCGTGATTCGTTTCACGCTCGGAGAAATCGAGTTTGCAACGAGCGAACACCTTTGGATCGTCTGGCGCCGGCAGACTTCGCGATGCTTCTTCTTCGGTAAGAGATAAAAATGGTGCCAGCCATCCAGCACGACCTCTCCGGATCGCCTCGCGCACGGGAGCATCACCTATATCGGCAAAGAACATGAACGCGCTGCGTGCGCCGAACTCCTCTCCCTGAAACAGCATCGGCGTCCAAGGGCCGAGCAGGAGAACTGCAGTCATGGCGCGGTAGCGTGCGTGTGACGTTTGAAACCGCAACCGCTTGCCCCGTCCGGTGTTTGCGATTTGATCGTGATTTTCGATGAAACAAACGAAAACCTCTGGAGCGATGCCGAAAGTCGGTGTTCCACGCAACGCTTTTCGCCACGAGCGCGCCTGGCCCTGATAAAGAAAACCGTATTTCGCAGCGGAAATAAATTCCTGCGGCGTGCCGAGGTAATCGGCAAAATAGGCTTTGTCGCGATTGGTTAACGCCACTACGGCGCTGTGATGAAAATCGTCGTTCCACAGCCCATCCAAATCATCACCACCTTCACTGCGCGGCCGCACCATCTTTGCTTCCTGCAAGTCATTCTCGGCGATCAGAATAATTGAGCGCGAGCCCGCTGCTTGCCGTGCCGCGCGTCCAACGGCGCCGATGATGTATTCGCTCGATGGATCGCGAATTGCGTGTAGTGCATCGAAACGGAATCCATCGAAATGAAATTCGTCGATCCAATAACGTCCATTGGTGATGAAAAATTCGCGAACCGCCCCTGAGTTCGGTCCGTCGAAATTGATCGCGTTGCCCCATTCGTTTTCTTTTTCGCGAATCAGATAATCATCGGAAAAACCAGCGAGATAATTTCCATCGGGTCCGAAATGATTATAGACAACGTCGAGGATCACGCCCAAGCCTAAAGAGTGCGCTCGGTCGATGAATGCACGCAAATCGTCCGGTGTTCCGTACAAATGCGACGGCGCAAAAAGATTCACTCCGTCGTAACCCCAACCGAATTTCCCGGGAAAATCCGCGATCGGCATCATCTCGACCACCGTGATTCCAATGCGCGCCAACTCAGGCAACTGTTCCGCCGCGGCGCGCCAGGTGCCCTCGGTCGTAAATGTGCCGATGTGCATTTCGTAGATAATCTGGCCTTTCAGCGTGATGCCCGGCCACTGCGAGTCGGTCCATTTGAACTGTCTTGCATCGACGATGCATGAGGGACCATGCGGCCCGTCTGGTTGAAAACGCGATGCCGGATCGGGATACAACATTTCGCCGTTGTTTACTCGAAATCGGTAGCGACTGCCGACCTCAGCATTGATAGCGCCGGAAAAATATCCTGCCGGTTCCGGGGTGAGTGAGCGAAACGTTCGCCCTGAGTCCGGGCCTTGTTCGATAACCACATCAAGCTTCCGGGCCTTCGGTGCCCAAATACGAAAATGGGTTTGGTTTTCGGTGATAAGCTCGGCGCCGATCGGGTAGCGACGTCGCACCTTGCGGATTTTTCGCTTCCTGTTTGGCATGCGCCAACAACATGTGAAGCGCTCGCCAAGGAAGCAACCAAGGAACGACGGCTGCCCGACCGTCGCTCCTTGGCCGCGCGTTCTCTTCACCGCGCTTTTCGGAATTGATCCCGCTGCGAGAAATGATTCAAATCGCCGGCATGAATGGAACCGAACCGAAAATCGAAATCTTTAAACCCTTCGCTGAGGCGTTTGAGTTGATGAAGAAAATCCTGTTTCAACCATTCGATTTGAAAAAATGGCTTGTGATCGGTTTCGCGGCATTTCTTGCCAGTCTTTCCGGCGGGTTCAGTTCATTGTTTAATCCGCTGTCGCGTTGGAGCACACGCGAGGACAACAAGGCGATTGCTCAATCATTTCAGGAAATGTGGTCTGCGGGGCAATTCGAATGGTGGGTGATTGCTCTGATTGCGGTCGGAGGCTTGATCATTCTGGCGTTGGTTCTTGCATTGGTATGGGTGGGTGCGCACGGCCGCTTCATTTTTACTGACTGCATTGTTCGCAATCACGCTGCGATCGTTGCGCCGTGGAAAGAGTTCCGCGCCGAAGCAAACAGTTTCTTCCTTTTTTCAGTTCTGGTCCTGCTGATCCTAATCACGTTCGCAATCGTCGGAGTCCTCGGGCTCGCGCTTCCGTTAATCTTGCGTGGAGATGGTTCCCGGCCTGGAACCGCATTGCTGATCGCGTTCTGCGTCTTCTTATTTTTCCTCGCCTGCTTGGCTTTTGGTTTTGCTCTGACTTTGCAATTGATGGTCCCAATCATGTATCGCCAACGTTGTCGGGCAATGGATGCTTTTGGCCAGACGATCAGATTAATCGCAGGCCATCCGGGACCGGTGCTTCTCTATATGTTGTTTTTTCTCGTGCTTGTGATCGCAGCCGCGATGATCAGTTGCGCGGCTACGTGTGTGACTTGTTGCATTGCTGCGATTCCCTACGTGGGCACAGTTGTTCTTTTGCCAATTCCAGTGACGCTATACGCGTTCTCACTTTTGTTTCTGCGCCAATTCGGTCCGGATTACAACGTGTGGGCGGACTTCATGCCACCAGAATTTTTGCCAATGTTGTCATCAGTGGGACCCGTGCCGCCACCACCGACGTCTTCATTGAATCCGCCGCCGGAACCGCCTTCGTCAGCTGCATGAAATAAATACGCCAGGGTAAGAAGTCAGAGATCGGCAATCCGAAAAGCCTCGACCAGTGTGCGGCAGTTGAGTTAAGAACCGAGTTATGAAAAAGACGTTAATTCTGTGTTGTATGGCCGTGTTGGCGGCTGCTCCAATTTGCCTAGCTCAAAAAAACCCATCGAAGCCCGCGAAATCGGCTGCAAGTGAAAGCACGATCACGGATTTGGAAAAATCGGCTTGGGAAGCATACAAGAACAAACAGACTGACGCGTTCAAAGCACTCTTCTCCAAGGACTACTGCGGTGTCTACGCCGACGGAATTAAGACCTTGGATGGCGAGGTTGCAGATATGGCAAAAGCCGATTTGCGCGACTACTCATTCGCTGACGTGAAGGTGGTATTTCCACACCCGAAGGTCGCCGTCATGACATATAAAGCGACGCTACACGCAACTTCCGGCGAGAAAGATATCTCTGGTACATACAATTGCGGAAGCGTCTGGGTTCAACAGGGTGGGAAGTGGCTCGGTGCTTTCCACACCGAAACTAAAGTTCAGTAGAACGGAGCCGTTGCGGCAGTCCCATAGCAGGCCCATTTTGTCGTCTGCGGTAATATCACGTTATCGTTAGCCTACATGCGAGCTTCAATGGCGGTTCTTCAGTATGTATTCGCAATCGCGTTCGCAACCACGTCGTCTGCGCGAGCAGCCGAGCCACCGATGAAGGCGATTGTCATTCATGAGTATGGTGGCCCAGAGGTTTTGAAGTATGAGGATGTGCCGCGGCCTGACCCAAAGGACGATCAGATTCTCGTTCGCGTGATCGCGGCTGGCGTGAATCCTGTCGACGGGATGATTCGATCGGGAATGTTTGCCAAATACGAAAAGGCTGTATTCCCAATGATTCCGGGAGCTGACATCGCCGGAGTTGTCGAAAAGGTCGGAAGCAAGGTTACAAAATTTAAGCCAGGCGATCCGGTGTTCGCGTACGTCACGTTGAAAAATAGCGGCGGCTACGCGGAATACGCGTTGATGACGGAACATGAAGCGGCGCCGAAACCGAATTCACTCACTTACGTGGAGGCCGCAGCCGTGCCGGTTGTCGCTCTGACGGCGTGGCAGGCGTTAATTGACACCGCGAAGCTAAGCCACGGCCAGACCGTGCTCATTCATGGTGGATCGGGCGGCGTAGGAACTTTTGCAATCCAAATCGCCAAGGCGCGCGGCGCAAAGGTGATCGCTACGGCTTCTACCGCCAACCAGGATCTGCTCAAAGGACTCGGTGCCGATGTCGTGATCGATTACACGAAACAGAAGTTCGAAGACGTCGCTAAAGATGTCGACGTGGTACTCGATTCGGTCGGAAAGGATACTCTGGCGCGTTCGTACGGCGTGGTAAGGAAAGGCGGATTCATCGTCACACTCGTAGCCCGGATCGATCAGGCAGAGTTGAATAAGCACGGAATTCATGGCGCGTCATTAAGCGTGGAGCCGAATTCAGATGAGCTGGCCGAGATCGGCAAATTGATCGACGAAAAGAAAATCAAAGTAGTCGTTTCTCAAACGTTTCCGCTTGCTGAAGCCAAAAGAGCCCAGGAACAAGTGGCGACTGGTCACACCCGCGGGAAGATTGTCCTCAAAATCTCGGACGAGCCGAAGTAGCAGGCTGGAACCCGGGCGTGGTATAACACAGGGATGAACTGGGACGCGATTAGTGCAATCTCGCAACTGATCGGCTCAGTAGCTGTCGTTTTGTCGGTGTTATATCTCGCGCTGCAGGTGCATCGGAGCACGCGCGTGGCCAAGCTGGCCACACAAGATGCGGCTGCCACGGCCCTGCGCGATGTGACCAAACCTTTCATGGAAAACGCAGACTTGGAACGCATCTGGCGGGTAGGTTTGGAAGATCTCAGCGCGCTGTCCGCTGAAGAGCGGGCGCGCTTTTTTCACGCTGCTTACCAATGGTTAAAAGCGTTCGAGACAATTCATTTTCATTACGTTTATGGGCTGATGGACAGGCAGCTATGGGAAGGATGGCGTGGACTCCTCCAGCATTACGTCGCTGCGCCCGGCATGGCGCACTACTGGAAACTTCGTCCAGAAGTTTTTTCAGAGCGCTTTCGCAATTTCGTTAACGCACTCGAACCTCCACCGGAGCAACGCACGGTGGGCACTCTTCTTGCAGAGGAACAAACCTGAAGCTGCAATTTATCCTTGTGTCGCTTCAGCTCGTTGGAAATCTCCAGAAAGTTACTTACATGGGCCTGGGACAGGAATAACGAATTTGCCGTCTTTCTCGGCGATGAAATTCTCGCTGGTGCTACTTGAGCTGCCGCTGGCGTCTTTTTTCTCGACCTTAATGATGAGCTTTTTAGTTGGTTTGAGTGTGAGGCAAACTTGGCCCCCAGTGGGTGAATCCATGGGTGTGGTCGCTTTTTTCGCGTCCTCAGGTGTAAGGGCAACCAGCTCGATGTTGGAGATTTTCTCCCCCGCTTCGCCTGACTGCATCATTTTGTAAAACCCAACAATCGCTGGGTCAGCCCCTTGCGTGTAGAGGAATGATTGGAGCGTGGCCATATCCTTGGCTTCGAACGCTTTTTTATATTTGTCGGTAAATGCTTTCTCTTGTTCGGGCGTGGCTGCTGCAACGTGCAGGCTCATTGTGACAAGGAGCGCAAGAAACAGAGTGGATATTTTGATGAAGGTTCTCATGCCTGCCACCGTAGTTGGCTCGGTCTCAAAGTTGCAAGCCAATTTGCAAGAGAAAAATCTTTGCTGATCTGCATTCCGCAGGCTATTCCACTCTGCCCGGAATCTACCGAATGAATATTCACGAATACCAAGCCAAAGAGTTGTTGCAGAGATTCGAGGTGGCAACAACGCGAGGTAAGGTCGCCTCGACGCTCGATGAAGCAGAGCAAATCGCGCGTGAGCTCGGCGATGTCGATGTTGTCGTCAAAGCCCAGATTCATGCAGGCGGCCGCGGTAAGGGAGAGTTCAAGAACGGATTCAATGGCGGAGTGCATATTCGCAAGACGCCACAAGAAGTTCGGAAAGTTGCCGCAAAGATGCTTGGACAAATTCTGGTAACGCACCAGACCGGGCCGACTGGTCGCGTAGTAAACAAAGTGTTGGTAGCGGAATCGGCCGAGATTGCCCGGGAAATTTACTTTGCTGTTCTGCTCGATCGAGCAACTGCCGCGCCTTTGATTGTCGCGAGCTCGGAGGGCGGTGTAGACATTGAAACGGTCGCGGCGAAATCGCCTGAGAAGATTATCCGCGAGCCGATCGATCCGTTGGCGGGTCTGCAACCCTTCCAGACACGTAAAGTAGCGAAACAACTCGGCTTCGAATCTTCGCAGCTAAAATCGGCTGCGAAACTATTCGAGGGACTCTATCGCACATTTGTGGCGTTTGATTGCTCGATGGTTGAGGTCAATCCGCTGGTGATTACGACAAAGGGGGACGTGCTCGCGCTTGACGCCAAATTTAACTTCGACGACAACGCGCTCTATCGTCATCCGGAGATCGAGGCGCTGCGCGACGTCGCGGAAGAGGACCCGCGCGAAGTCGAAGCTTCGAAACACGGTCTCAATTACATCGGACTAGATGGAAACATTGCTTGTCTGGTCAACGGCGCGGGACTGGCCATGGCTACAATGGACATCATCAAGTTTTACGGCGGCGAACCTGCAAACTTCCTCGACGTGGGCGGCGGCGCGACTGAGGAGCAGGTGACGGAAGCCTTCAAAATCCTGATCGCGGACAAAAAGGTTAAAGCAATCCTTGTGAACATTTTCGGTGGCATCATGAAATGCGATGTGATTGCGCAAGGCATCATCAACGCTGCGAAAACAGTGAACCTGTCTGTGCCGCTGGTTATTCGATTGGAAGGAACGAATGTCGAGCGAGGAAAGAAGTTGTTAAAGGAAAGCGTCGTCGAGCTGATCGCGGCGGACGATCTCGCCGATGCTGCCCAGAAGGCGGTTGCTGCCGCTAAACGCAAATGAAGACGGGATCTGCGATTGCATTTCTCGTGATCGCTGCAGCACTTTGCGCAGAGGAGCTTCCGCGCAAAAGCAAAACGCCTCGCGAGTCTTACCCGAACGTCGATGTGATTTACGACTCTGTGACGTCACCCGACGGTAAACGATTACGCACGATCATTACCAAGCCACATGATTCGACACGGAAATTGCCGGTCATTTTCGTTGCCGGCTGGTTGAGTTGTGATTCTATAGAAGCGCCGCCGGACACGAAAGATGCAACTGGTCTGGTGTTTCGCGGCCTTGCACAACTTCCGGGCTTCTGTCTCTTCCGCGTCGATAAACAAGGCGTCGGCGACAGCGAGGGTGTTTGCGCAGAGAACGATTTCGCATCAGAGCTCGCTGGCTATCGGGCTGCTTTTCGCGCACTGAAGAATTATGATTTTATCGACAGCAACCGCGCCTACATCCTCGGTATTAGCAACGGCGGCGGGTTCGCACCGCTTGTGCCGGAATCGGATGTGGAACGGGCACAGGTGCGTGCTTACATTTCAGTAGGCGGCTGGGTGAAGACCTGGTTCGAGCACATGCTCGAGATCGAACGGCGGCGATTCGCGTTGATGGGAAAATCGGCTGGCGATGTCAACGACCGGATGAAAGGCGCGGCGATCCTTTATTACGAATGGCTGATCAAAGGGCGATCCGTCGACGAAGTTTTCAACGAGCAACCACAACTCGCGGCTCTTTGGCCCGAGGGAAAAGACTACGCGCACCTCTACGGGCGGCCGCTGGAGTTTTACCAGCAGCTACAAAAATTGAATCTGGCGGAGGCGTGGTCGCACGTGAACGTCCCAACTTATGTGCTTCGCGGCGCATTCGACTGGATCATGAGTCGCGACGATTCTGAATTGATCTCCACGTACGTGAACAAAAATGGAGATCTCGCTGCTTTTTATGAAATCCCCGACACGGGCCACACCTTTCAGCACTATTTAAGTCTCGCTGACGCATTTAAAGGAAAGCGCGCGCCGTTCGATCCAAAGGTGATCGGATTATTAGCCGACTGGCTGCGCAATGAAGCCATTACGCATGAAGATTAACAACATCTCATTTGTTGGAATTCCGGTTACGGACATCCCGCGCGCAAGAAAATTCTACGAAAAAGTGCTGGGGCTGCCTGCGTCCGACGAAATGATGAGTGGGAAATGGATCGAGTACGCAGTAGGAAATAACACGCTGGCAATCGCCAACGTCGGCGACCAGTGGACGCCTTCAGATCAAGGAACTGGCACTGCACTCGAGGTGGAAGATTTCGAAGAAGCCATCAAGCATTTAAAGGATCAACACGTGCGTTTCGCCGCTGAGCCATTTGAGACGCCGTGTTGTCACATGGCCGTCGTGCAAGATCCCGACGGCAACAAGCTGATAATTCACAAACTTAAACCTGAAAACGAGAAAGGAGTCTGCAAATGATCACAGATGAAGTGGCCTTCATTGCCATCGCAGTTTCTAACAAGGAACGTGCGCGAGAATTCTACCAGGAGACACTCGAACTCAAGCCAACGCGCACTCAGATGGATGGCGCATGGGTCGAGTATGATCTCGGACCCGTCACGATCGGAGTTGGTTGTCATCCCGCGTGGAAACCCTCGCGGGATGGAACGACAGTCGCTTTCGAAGTTGATGACATCGATGCTGCCATCGCGAAGCTCAAAGATCGCGGCGTCACCTTTGATATCGAAAAAACTGAGACGCCAGTTTGTTGGATGGCACAATTCCGTGATCCAGACGGGAACAAACTCGTCATTCACAAACGAAAGAAATAACGAAGCACGAATAGCGAATGTCGAAGGAATCCAGAATGCTGAAATGACGAAGGCGATGGATTATTTTCTGATCTGTCGAATTTCGTCATTCTTTCGAACTTCGTCATTCGTCATTCGTCATTTTGATCATGTCTGTATTGGTCGATAAGAACACGCGTCTCGTTGTGCAGGGAATCACGGGCAGCGTTGGCGCGTTTCATACACGGCAGTGCATGGACTACGGCACGAGTGTGGTCGCAGGAGTAACTCCCGGGAAGGGCGGCCAACTGTTTGATGAGAAGGTGCCCGTGTTCGATACGGTGTGGGAAGCGCGACGTGAAACTGGTTGCAATGCTTCAATGGTTTTTGTGCCTCCTCCCGCGGCTGCGGATTCTATCCTTGAAGCAGTCGATGCGGGCGTGGAGTTGGTGGTTTGCATTACAGAAGGGATTCCGGTGATGGACATGATGCGCGTAAAGGCGCTCATGCACGGAAAGCCGTCGCGGCTAATTG
>QHMR01000192.1 GCA_003217875.1 Verrucomicrobiota bacterium | reverse complement strand
TCGATTCCAGCCTGCTCTATCTCTGCACGTTCTCGAGTACCAGGCATCAGAATCGGGTTCGTGTTGTTTATATGTGTGTAAATCTTCCGACGCGCCGGCGATCGGCGCAACAAATCAAGAGTGCCATCGCTGATAGGCAGATGATTCATCTCCCGCGCAGTACGCGCACCTGGCCGCACAAGACCGAGTTCGCCCTCACTCCAGAATGTGCCGTCAAATATAACGACATCGGATGAGCGAACTGCATCGCGCAATTCATCAGTCAGTTCGCCAACACTTGGCGCGAACAGCGCATTTGCTCCGGACGTCTCGTCTTGAAATTGAAAGGCAACGCTGCCGGGTAATTGGATCGCTCGAAAACCGATGTTGCCACTCAACGATTGAAACTCAGCGCTGATCTGTCGCCATTCGATTCCGCAGAACCGCGCCAAAACACCCTCAATCCACGCAAGCGCGTTTTGCGTTTCATTGGCGGCATAAACGACCAGTGACGTTTCCTGTTGCCGCAAGAGCAACAAACCCAACGCATGATCGATGTCCGCATTTGTCAAAAGACCTCCCGCGACCGGACTGTTCCGCGGCGAGTCGCGGTCCGGCTGCAATTGCGGCATCCGTTCGATTTGTCGTGACAAATCAGGCGATGCGTTGATCAAGAACCAGCGCTGACCGGCTCCCGAGTCACCAGTGATAGCGATGCTGGATTGCGTCTGCGGGACAATTTCCCGCGCGCGCGCGGCGACGCAGTTCGCACAGGCACAGTTCCATTGCGGCAAGCCACCGCCGGCCGCGCTGCCGAGAATATGAATGCGAATCAACCGAAGTTACGCAGTATGAGGCCCGTTCGATCACACCGCGCCCGCGTAACATGTGCACTCAAAGAAAATGGGCACGGTTTTCAGCATCGGTTTGATCCAGCGTTTTTTGGTTCGTCTCATGAGTCCCGTAGCTGTCATAGGTCAAATGGGTCGTGCTGGTCAAATTATTTTTTGATGAAGCTGATGTCGCCGCTGCGTTCGACGCGAGCAAGCTTGATCTTGGAAAGTTCGTCGGTATGTGCGCTAAGACGCATGTCCTCGTCCAAATCGTGCACTGAGACGTGGTTGCGCCGCATCATACGGAAATCGCACTGGCCATCGCGCACGATGACATCAGGTTTGCCTTTGACCAAAATGCCAAAGCCGTGGGAATAAAATGCCAGATATGCAAACAGCCGATGCAGCACCACTAAGACCACGCCTCCGCCGAGCGTTGCGAAAAAAGCTGCTGAGCCGTTGATCGCGCGCGAAAGGACCGCGGCAAGGATTACGAGCAGGACGGCGTCAAACGGGGTCTTGCGCGAGAGTGAGCGTTTGTGTCCAAGCCGCACTGTGGTCAGTGTGACAACAAAGACGATGATCCCACGCAGAGAGATTTGAATAAACGTGAGATCCTTGGGTTCGACCCCCAAGCCAAGTAACGTTACAAAAGAATTCCAGAGTGCATTCATACGTAAGATTGTATCGCCGGAGAAAACTTTGTCGCGTGCACGACTACTAGTAGCGTCAACCAATCCACACTCATCGGGTGACGATCGATATCTGCTCTGCCACGCTTGCGCGAGAAACCGTCGCGTGGCATAAAACGACCGCTCGCAGGATTTGACCCGCCGAGCGCACGAAATTTATGCCAACGGCCCCACCTCCTTCTCGTGACGTCGCACTGGAAACGCGCGTCTTTTGGGAACGTTTCAAAAAACAAATCACCGCGGCGCTCCTCATCGTGCTGCTCGCGGTTATCGCGTTTACCGGTTATCGCTTTTATTCCGATCGGCGCGCCGCAGCCGCATCGGCTTTGCTAGCCAGCGCGAAGAATGCACAAGAGTACCAACAGGTGATACTCCGTTACGCGAACACACCCGCGGCCGCCGACGCTTACCTTTTGCTCGCTGAAACTCAGAGGAATGAAAAGAAATTCGCGGAGGCGAACACAACGCTCCAAACCTTCATCGCCAAGTACCCACAGCACGAGCTTCTGAGCACAGCACGGATGGCAATGGCAGCTAATCTGGAGTCATTGGGAAAGACGGATGAAGCATTGGCGATGTATCAGCAGGTCGCATCGGCCTACCCTAATAGCTTTACTGCCCCGATGGCATTGCTTTCACAGGTGCACATTCTGAAAGCGAAGGATCGAAACGACGACGCTCGCCGCATCTGCGAAACCGTCCTGACCCAATACCGAACGAGCTTATTGGCGCGTCCTCCGGCGGCAACGCCACCGCCGGCTCCGCAAGCTCCGCCACCACCAAAGAAACCGTAACGGTCGTTGTTCTGGCTTGGTGGGACATGGACTCCCACGCTTCGCCGATTAACGCTTCGAGAACTGAAAGCGCTTCCGCGCGCCGGGTTGTCCGGATTTTTTTCGTTCCTTCATGCGCGGATCGCGACGAAGCAGACCCTCCGCCTTCAGCGCGACCCGCAAATTGGCATCGACTCGAAGCAGCGCTCGCGCAATAGCCAGCTGCGCCGCCCCCGCCTGCCCGACTGCGCCACCACCGCTGGCATTAATCCATAAATCATAAGCATTCACCGCCTTGGCGGTTTGAAGCGGCTGGAGCACGACGTTCTGTAATGGCACGGTTGGAAAATAATCTTCGAAGCTGCGGCCATTGATATCAATTTTCCCGCTGCCTGGCGTCATGCGAATGCGCGCGACGGATGTTTTACGGCGGCCTGTGGCGACGAATTCCTCAGTTGCTGGCATAAGATCAGGATTTCTGGAGTTTGACCACCTCGGGCTGTTGGGCGGCATGTGGATGAGAATCGCCGCGATAAACTTTCAACTTCCGATAAACATGCCGACCAAGCCGATTATGCGGAATCATTCCTCGCACAGCCCGCTCGATTAGCAGTTCTGGATGTCGAGCGCGGCGCGCCCGGACATTCTCAGATTTGTGCCCACCCACGTAACCTGAAAAACTCATGTAACTTTTCTGTTCTTCTTTCTTCCCGGTAAGCCGCACTTTTTCTGCATTGATGACGATCACAAAATCGCCCGTATCCACATGTGGTGTGAAAACGGTCTTCTCTTTACCACGCAACAGATTGGCTGCCTTTACCGCTACCTTTCCCAGTACTTGGTCCGCAGCGTCGATTACCCACCATTTGTGCGGGACTTCGCTGGCCTTAGCAGAAAACGTTTTCATTTTTGAAAAAGGGCACAAAAACTACTAGCGGCGCCAGTGGCTGTCAACCTGCCCATGCCCATGAGACATGAGTCATCGTGGGTCACGTATGGCCCATTTGGAAAAGCCCGCTGGCGATTTCAGTCTTGCACGCTTAATTCTCCGCCATGTTGAACCCGGCAATGACGAAAAGCGCCATCACGCCGCGCCGAGACGAAGACTTTCCAGAATGGTACCAGCAGGTTATTCGCGCGGGGGAATTGGCTGAGCCCTCGGACGTGCGCGGCTGCATGGTGATTCGTCCATGGGGCTACGGGATCTGGGAGAACATGCAGCGCCAGCTCGATGCAATGTTTCGCGCCACAGGCCATCGCAACGCGTACTTTCCGCTTTTCATTCCGCTGAGTTATTTCGCGAAGGAAGCGGAACACGTCGAAGGCTTCGCCAAGGAATGCGCGGTCGTTACGCATACGCGCCTGGAGGTGGACGCGGAGGGAAAAATGAAACCTGCCAGCCCGTTGACGGAGCCGCTCGTGATCAGACCTACTTCGGAGACGATCATCGGCGCCAGTTACGCTAGATGGGTGCAATCCTATCGCGATCTCCCAATTCTCATCAATCAATGGGCAAACGTCGTGCGTTGGGAAATGCGGCCGCGCTTGTTTCTGCGGACAACTGAGTTTCTCTGGCAGGAAGGCCATACGGTGCACGAAACGGAGGCCGAAGCGCGTGCCGAAGCCAGATTGATCCTGGATATTTATGAGCGCTTCGCTCGCGATCATCTGGCGATTCCTGTTTTGAGCGGCGAGAAATCCGAGAGCGAACGTTTTCCTGGCGCGGTGCAGACGCTGACGATCGAAGCAATGGTGCAGGACCGCAAGGCAATCCAGGCTGGGACGTCGCATTTTCTCGGACAAAACTTTGCGCACGCGAGCGGCATTCAATTCCAAAACCGCGAAGGCAAACAGGAATTCGGCTGGACAACGAGTTGGGGCGTGACCACACGCTTGATCGGTACGGCGCTGATGATGCACGGCGACGATGACGGTGCGGTTCTACCGCCGCGCATCGCACCGACGCAGATCGTGATTTTGCCGATCACACCGAAGGAGCAAACCCGAGCAGCGGTACTGGAGGCTTGTGACAAGATTGCAGCGCGCTTGCGGGAGACTCATTACGCGGGTCTTCCCATTGAAGTCTTCGTCGATCGGCGCGATCTCGGCGGCGGCGTCAAAAATTGGGAGTGGATCAAGAAAGGGGTGCCGTTGCGTGTCGAGATCGGCCCGCGCGACCTTGAAAAAAATTCGGTCGAACTCAGTCGGCGTGATCAAGAGGTGAAAGCCAAAGAGTCAATGCCGATGGAAGAATTCGTCGCGCGCTCGCCCGAAATTCTCGCGTCGATTCAAGATTCTCTATACGCGCGAGCGAAAAAGTTTAGCGACGCGAATACACGCGTGATCAATTCGAAGAAAGAGTTCTACGATTTCTTTACGCCCGGAAATTCCGCAAAACCGGAAATTCACGGCGGCTTTGCCTTCGCACACTGGAATGGCTCGCGCGAAATCGAAGAACAAATCAAGAATGACCTCAAAGTGACGATCCGGGTTATTCCGCTCGACGATTCGGCCGAAGGCGGGCAATGCATTTTTACTGGTGAACGGAATGCTCGCCGCGTGATTTGGGCGAAATCGTACTGAACGCGGGGGCAAAGTCGGATGCATGAGAGTGTGTTAGGACGCATCTCAGTTGACTGCGCAGTATCCACTCGCTTAATTCCGCCCTGCCGATGGAATTAAAGCTCTACAGTCGCGAGTGGTGCTCGTGGTGTATTGATGCGAAAGATTATCTCAGCGAGAAAGGATATCGCTTCCAGGAGATTGACGTCGGTAAAGATCGCCGGGCATACGAGGACATGAAAAAACTTTCGGCCCAAACGTATGTTCCCACGTTTGTGGCGGGCGACAAAGTCCTGGCCAATTTCGATACCGATCAGCTCGAAAAATTCCTAAACGAGCACCAGATCAATCCGTAGCACTTTGATGCTTTTTGGCGTTTTCATTACACTCGGCGTGGCCGTGCTCAGCGTCGGCCTGCGCAGTTTTCAAAACTCGTATGCACAAAAAGTCGGTGCGCTCGGCATTCTCGCGGCCACTTTTCTCGCTGTTTATTTTATTACCGCTAGCTGGGTATGGGGTTTGGTTGCCGCCGTAGGCTGGCTGTTTCTCCCGTGGCTGGAAATTCTCACCCGGATTTGTGCGCTCCGGCTTCCGAAAGAAAAGCAGCTTCGACCGAAAAGTCCGCCGTCTGCGGACACGTTCCCAGCGCTCAGCGACATCACCCACGAGATCGAGGATGAAGGCTTTGTGCACGTAGGCGACGCCGGATGGGATTGGGAAGATTATCGGCAATTTTTCCGGCTGTTTTACAGAGAAGAGGATCGAGCCCAGGCCGCGATTTGCCTGAACGAACAACATGATTTTTCGTTCTATTATCTACGCATTTCGTCGCGCGCCAAAGACGGCAAGGTTTGGACCACATGGAATTATCCGTTGTCTTACGGCTTGAAACTCACGCCGCTCTTCCGCATCAATCGACAGCG
>QHMR01000086.1 GCA_003217875.1 Verrucomicrobiota bacterium | reverse complement strand
GAAGTAACCGTGATCCCAACCGCGAACCCGGATCAACTCGGACTCTTTCAAAGCGGCGGAGTTGATGCCGTTTGGACAGTCGAGCCGTGGGTGACTCGTCTCGAGCGCGATGCGAAAGCGCGCGTTTTTCTCGATGACAAGGACATTATCACGACCTGGCTTGTATCCAGTGTGAAGTTACTGCGTGATCGCCACGATTTGGCTAAGAAAATCGCGGACGCCAATGTAGAATTAACGAAATGGATGCAAAGGAATCAAGAAGAAGCGCAGAAGTTACTGATCGAGGAACTCAAAGCCGAAACGCGCGCTGATTTCGCGCCGGATGCGGTCGCGCAGGCATGGAATCGGATTCAATTCACGAGCGACGTATCCCTCGATTTAGTTGCCAAATCAGTGCAGGATGGAAAAGATGCGGGTTTCTTGAAAGGCTCGACAGACACTTCGAAGCTCGTGGAAACTCCGTAAATGCATCTAGCTGGCCGCCATCACCACTCCTCAGCCACCGAAGAGCTCCAACTCGTCACACCCTCGAAGCTCGCGATCGAGAACGTGTCGAAAAGCTTTAAAGGTGCATCAGGCTCGGTCCTCGCGCTGGACGACGTCAGCCTGAATGTTGCTGAGGGGGAATTCGTCTGTTTGGTGGGCGCGAGCGGCTGTGGCAAAACCACATTGCTCAACATGATTGCCGGCTTGGAAAAACCCGACAGCGGAACGGTGTGTGCCGATGGCAAACCGGTCACCGGCCCAGGCCGTGAGCGACTCGTGATGTTCCAGGAACCAGCACTCTTCCCGTGGCTGAACGTATTTGGGAATGTTCTATTTGGACTCAAGCTCAAGCCGAATCTGACAAACAAAGATCGGCACGACGTCGCCAAGTACTACCTCGAACTGGTTGGTCTCAGCCGCTTCGAGCGTGCCAACATTCACGAACTTTCTGGTGGGATGAAGCAGCGAGTCTCTCTTGCCCGCGCCCTTGCTCCCAATCCGCGCATGCTGCTGATGGATGAACCGTTTGCCGCTCTTGATGCGCTGACTCGTGAGCAGCTCTATGGGGATTTGCAGCGAATCTGGAAAGCGCGGAACAAAACAATCGTGTTTGTTACGCACAACGTGCGCGAGGCAGCGTGTCTCGGCGATCGTGTAATAGTTTTTTCGCCGCGTCCGGGTCGCATTCGGGAAGAATTTGCTGTGGACCTGCCTCGGCCGCGCGACATCAACAGCGTCGATCTTGCGGTTCACGCCACCGAAATTACGAAAGCGTTGAAGAGTCATAGCCAACCGGAGCTCGCAACCGCAGAATGAAACGCTTTTTGTTGGCGGCACTCTTTTTTACTGTTCTCCTACTGATTTGGGAGGCGCTGTTTCGTGCAAAGATTTGGTCGCCTGTCCTGGTGCCTTCGCCGCGGCAGGTTGCAGTTTATTTGGAAGGCGCTGCCATGGATGGAACTCTGGCAAAAGCCACGATCGTTACAATGCGTCGATTACTCATAGGCTATATCATTGGACTTGTTGCAGGGCTGCCGTTGGGATTGCTGACCGCGCGTTGGAAAGTCTGGCAAGACACCATTGGCACGCTCGCGCTCGGCCTCCAGGGATTGCCAAGTGTCTGCTGGGTGCCGCTTGCCTTGTTATGGTTTGGACAAACGGAAGCCGCCATGCTTTTCGTGGTGGTAATGGGCACGTTGTGGTCGGTAGTGATCGCAACAGAAACTGGCGTGCGCCATGTCCCGCCGATTTATCGTCGCGCGGCATTGACCATGGGCTCGAAAAGTTTGCACATATGGTTCAAAGTGATTTTGCCCGCAGCGCTTCCGTTTATCGTCAGCGGAATGAAACAAGGCTGGGCATTCGCCTGGCGTTCACTTATGGCGGCTGAGATTTTCGTCACGATCCTGACCGGTTTCGGCCTTGGCCAGCTTCTACACTACGGTCGCGAATTAAGCGCGATGGAGCAGGTCATCGGCATCATGATTGTCATCGTCGTTATCGGTTTATTAGCCGACAAAATTTTCTTCTCGCCGATTGAAAAATTCCTCCATCGACGTTGGGGTACCAGTCAGGCATGATCTTCAGGCAAAAGCGAACGCCCGTGTCCGCGCGGCGAGAGGTGCGCGTTAGCAACAAGCTGGGATTACACGCACGCCCTGCCGCTCACCGGCAACACTCGAAGCTCACGGCGCGGATGCTGAGGAGGCTGTGGAACGACTACAAAAGTTACTCGGCGAATTGGACAAGTTCGACGAATCCTAACGCAGAGGCCGGGCCACCAGGATCCCGCTGTCCGAGCGGTAGCGATACAGATATTTCGAAAGCTCCTCGTCGACGATGACACGACCGTAGTTACTGGGAGAGGAAGCGTGCATGAAATGCAACACGCCGTCACTTGTGCGCAATGCCAGGCCGACATGCGCGGTCGAATAAACGCCTTTTCTGTCGCGGGAAATTATTCCGATGATGTCGCCGCTGCGGAGTTTGGGTTCAATTTTGGCGACTCGACTCTTTGGAATTTCGTATAGAGATCGCGAGGAGACGTTTGCTTCCATGCGCGCCAGCGGTCCAAGCAGCGAGCGATTTGCGGCGAGATAACGATAATGTCGCCAGCCAGCGCTCATCTCGCGCGCGGAATGGGGGACGCTCTGGCCGCCAAGATCGCGGGTGAGATCCTCCACCAGACCCCTGCGATCATTGTCGTAGAGCCAGTCTTCCAGGTAATGCAAACGCGAGAGATAATCGCCGGTGCATTCGCCGCCGCGGTAACGGTCCAGTTCGATGTAATGTAACAGACGCTCGGGCGTCCAGTTCGACTCTGGCTCATTCAGCATCCGGGCGAAGCCGAGAGCGATCTCGAAAAAGGTCCAGCAATCCATTCCCTGAAAATTTACGGACGGCGACTCGATCCGATTGTCGATTTCCAGGGTGAAATGTTTATAGCGTGTTCCTACTAAGGTTTGTCCGACGGCCGCGGTCCGCTCTCCGATCGTCAAAGCCTTCCAATTTCCTGCTTTGGCCTTTGCGACGAGTCGGTTGAACTGGTCCTGCCCCCTAAAAATCGTGTTGAATGGCAATCGCGATGTCGATGCTAATGCGACTGAACAGATCAAACAGAGCGGAACAAGGGTTTTCCAACTTCGCATAACGCGGACAACTCAACGCGAAATTTGGCCTTGTTCAACCCTGTCGCTTTGGATTCGTGCGACGTCAGCCCGAAATCCATGACGAATACCAAATGCCGAAACGCGAAAAAATCACGAACCCCCCCCGAGTCCGCAATCATCACAAGAGCGACTGATGAAATCTCATTTCGAGTTTTGATATTTAATCGGCATTCGTGATTCCGGATTTTGTCATTTCGACTCCGAAAGCTTTCGGCGGCCTTTAAGAGTTTTACTTGCCGAGATCGCACCTATATCGTCTACGAGCGTGCCACTTCGTTTTCCTAAAAAGAGCCGGCGAAATGTTGTTCGCCAAACATCCCGGGATGGCGCGCCTCTTCCACGACTTCGCGACTCGACTCGTGTCCGGCTACGCCCACGAGCTGACTGGCACAAGCGCAATTTTTTAACGAGCGTCTTGATCCCTTCGCTTTTCACTAAGCGCTCCGCTGGTCCTGCGGCGCCGCAATTCCCGAAAATCCGCGAAGGCCAGATCTGCGTTACCTGGATCGGTCACGCGTCATTTCTTATTCAAACGCATGAGGTAAACATCTTGGTCGATCCGATTTGGTCGAAGTGGCTCAAGGTGATCAAGCGGTTGAAACAACCAGGCTTCGAAATTCATCATCTGCCTTCGATTGACTTTGTGCTGGTCACGCACGCGCATTTCGATCATCTCGACCGGCGCACGCTGCGACGCGTTGCGTCGGATCAACCCATTGTTGTTCCCATGGGGGTCGGAAACCTGGTCCATGACTTGGGTTTTCATATTGTCCACGAGCTCGATTATTGGCAGACAGTCGAGCTCGGGCCGCTAAAAATTTCGCTTACCCCATGCCACCACTGGGGCGCACGGTTCCTCGCGGATTTGCATCGCGATTTCGGCGGGTTCGTGATCGCTGCGAATGGCCGCACGATTTTTCACTGCGGCGACAGCGCTTATTTTCCCGGGTTCAAGGAAATCGGCGACCGCTACAACATTGAAGTCGCGCTGCTTCCAATTGGCGCTTATGAAGCGCCCACTGGCCGTGAAGTTCACATGAATCCCGAGGAAGCGGTAAAGGCGTTCGTCGAGTTACGTGCAGAAACTTTGATCCCGATGCATTATGGGACATTTCGCCTCGGCTTTGAACCGCTTCATGAGCCCCCGCAGCGATTACTGGCAGCCGCTCGCGAGCACGGCCTCGAGCAAAAGGTCCTTGTGATGACCGAGGGAAAGCCGGTTGTTTTGTAGGGCGTTTCTGTGAAACGCCGAAACGGCGAAACTATAAATAGTCGGCGTCTGACACAGACGCCCTACAATTTTCTTGGCGCTCTTTCGGCTGGTCTAATCGTCTTCTTCTTCTGCCTGCTTCTTCTCTGGCACAATCCGCTGGTTTTTTGGAATGATGATTATGAATTGTCGATCCTGCCTGTGTTCGCCGATGTGGCGCGCAGTTGGTCTAAGGGGCAGTGGCCGATCCTGAGCCCCTATTCCTGGGTCTGCGGCAATCTTGCGGGTGAATTCCAGTACGGCACGTTCTCGGTTTTTATAAATGCGGCCATCATTCTGATCTGGAAATTTCCGCTTACGTTTCCCCAACAGGCCGCCTCTCTTTCCATAGCGCATCTCTTCGTGCTGGCAGCGGGCGCATTCTTACTTGCTCGTGACCGGCGACTTTCAACCGCATTGTCGATCTTTGTCGCACTTGTCGCCTCGCTAAACGGCTGGATCATTTGCTGGGGGGCCACCGATTGGTTCGGCGCCCTCGGCGCATTCACCTGGCTGCCTTGGGCTTGGTGGGGAGCGGAACGCGCACTGGACCCCCGCCGAACAAAGTGGCGATTTCTCTGGCCCGCGCCGTTCGTTTACCTGCTCGTCACCGGCGGTTTTCCTTACACGGTTCTGATGTTGTTGGTCTTGGTTGGATGGCTCTCGATCAAGTCGTTAGTCGAAACCCGGAGCATCTTCTCGGTTTTGCCGATGCTGTTTGGTGTCGCGCTCGGTTTCGGATTATCCGCGCCCGCGTGGCTCGCAATTCTGGATCTCCTTCAGGGTTCAGCGCGCGAACTGCAGTCGTCGTCCGCGCATTGGCAATGGCTCGTTCCACCAGCCGCATTGCCGGGCCTAATTCTTCCGTCCTGGACCGTGAACTGGACAGATTTTTCCTCGAAAAATGTTCCGCATACTGCAACGGAGCTGGCGTGTGGTTTGGTTGCGTCAGCAGTGTTCATCGCTGCATTCATTTGGCATGGACGGATGCTCGTTACGCGACTGAAATGGGAGTTAGTGCTGCTGCTTATTGTGCTGTTGCTGTGCATGATGCCTACTGCGGGCCCTTTCCGGTGGAGCTTTCGCTGGCTGCCATTTTTCCATTTAGTTCTTGCGATTTGCGCGGCGGAAGTGCTGCAAATGAAGCTCCGGCCAGCGACCGCAGCTACATCTCCGCTTGCAATCGTTCTGTTAACCGCTGCCGCATTGCTGATTTTCCGGACGAGCGGTTCCTATTCTTTTCCCTTGATTACGATCCTCATCGGGCTCGCTGGAGTTTTTTTTCTTTTCGAGTTTCGATTCCGCAATCCCGAGATTCGGTATTGGGTTCCGGTCGCGATCACGTTTTGCGCATTGCTTGCTACGTATTTTTGCATTCCCACAAACGGCGATGTGCCGAGATACAATTTTGCTCAAGAGCTGCTCAAACCTGCGCCGCTCGATCCACAGCGACTTTATCTCAGTGTCTATCCCTGGGCGGAGCTGACGTATTGCGTCTCAAATAAACCGCAACCAGTCGGTCAAACCCTGCGCCCCGGTAGTACATCCATGTGGGCTGGCTTGCATTTCATCAATGGGTACAGCCCAATCCGCGCCGCAGGCGTAGCGCGGGAATTTGCGACCACGATTCACGGTGAAATCAATCCTGAGAAGGGGAGCTATGTATTAAATTCCCAAGCTGGTAAGGACGGTGAACTGGCTTTGCTGGGCGTGGATGGAATTATTGTTGCCCGAGAATTGGATATCGCGCCTCGACCGGCTTCTGAATGGGAGATGGTTGTTTCGA
Organism: Verrucomicrobiota bacterium; assembly: GCA_003217875.1. Classification (GTDB taxonomy): domain Bacteria; phylum Verrucomicrobiota; class Verrucomicrobiia; order Chthoniobacterales; family UBA10450; genus Udaeobacter. Next base: position 5,975 of record QHMR01000086.1, on the reverse strand, counting down.
CAAACGAGGGGCGGGTCTTTCATCGCCGCGACGCGCCATTTGCACGCGTGCGCTCAGTCACGTCGATCGATTTGCGGCCTAACGAACAATTTGCTACCGCGACAATTTCAAACATCAAAGATTCGCGAAATTGCGTTGAAGCAGATATCGATGTGCCGAATGGCAATCGTTCCGCGCTCCTAACCTTCTCACGCCCGTACTTCCGCGGCTATAGAGCGCGCCTGGGCAATCAAAAACTCACCGTCACTTCCTATCGCGGATTGTTTCCGATGGCGGAAATTCCGGCGGGCGCAAGTGGACGGCTCCTCCTCACGTATCGACCGTGTTGGCTAATGTGGGGAACAGCTGTGGCCGTGATTTGCGCGTTTGCGATGGTTCTGAGCTTTGTTGCTGCGAATTTCCGGCACAAATAAGTGCGCGCAGTTACTTCTGGTCGAACTCGGAAACATTCGGCGGCCGGCTTTTGCTGTGATCTGCAAAAGCGTCGCTGCCACTGAATGCGATCGATTCGAGGACGATTCCGAGACAACGGTATATCAGATCGATGTCGCTCATCTCGGAATATCTGGCGTCAGCTTTGCGCGGCGTGAAATACGTCTGGTAAATACGATCCACGTCCACCCCGCTGCAGAACGTGTTCAACAACCAAAAGTTTTCATCACGAAAAGATTCCTCGATCCTCGCCTCTTGCTTGGCGGAAAGCATTTGAATGTTTGTTGATCGAAACTTTTTCGAGAGAGCTCGAGTCAAAGCCAGCGTCAGGCTGTTGTCATGAACGTCAGAAAAAAGATGTGGGTTCTTCGAGAGCACATGAAGAACCGAAACGTCGAGGCTTGGATTTCGAGCATCACTTTCAATTTTGTACTCGTCTTGGGATAGCCCCAGGACGTGGAAAAAATCCTGAGCAGGATTCCCACCGGTTAGTAGTTCGGGAATCAGAAATCTAACATGCATCAGGGCGGCGGGCAGCGCGGTTTTCCAACTTTCGATACCTGCTCTGAACGGGGGTCTACGAGCCTTGATGCATTGAGAAACAAAATCGTTGATCGGCACGCCTGTTTTCAGGGCCCACTGCTTCCATGCCGATGGTATCCATTGAAGTTGCGGCCGCACATACAAGATGACCCAGACTTCAAACTGACTCTCCAGCCCTGCGAATAGCTCAGCCATTCCCGGATTCGCCAGATTCTCGGCACTCAGGATAGCAACGTGTTCCGTCTTTCGGCTGGAGACTGCCGCAATTTCATCGCCGAGTCTTTGCGTTAGATTTTCGGTTTTCTTCCTGGCCCGCTCAACACTCCATATGGATGTACCGATGAGATCTTCAGGGGCGCGTGCAATCCTCAGGTTTTTGTCGAAGACAAAAACGTTGTGCTTCTGTAATTTTCGAAAATTCTGGAAAAGAGCCGCTCGGATGCTCGCGTTTCCGCACTTTGCAAATCCCGCATGGATAATGAGGCGTGATCTCACGTGGGCAGCATCGGCACGGCGCCTTGCAATCTGGCTGTCAGAGTTCTTTCGGATTTTCCAGCAGCTCGATCACCCGTTTGAGCAAACGGCCGGCGCCGCCGCCATCGATGCTGCGATGATCAAAACTCAGCGTGATCTGGGCTTCGGTTCTAGGAAAAAACTCCTTCTTCTTTTCATCCCATGACGGAACTTTTTTCCCAACTCCAAGTCCAAGCAACAGTGTTTGATCGGGCAGGGGAATTGGCGTGCCCCATTCCATTCCGAAAGTTCCGAAATTCGAAACAGTCGCGATGCCGCCGGCTTGCATGTCCGGCGAAATTCGCCGCTGTCGCGCAAGTTCGACAAGCTCCTTGTATTTTGTCGTAAGGTCGGCAAGCGAGGTTTTATCTGCGCTGCGAATCACCGGCACCATAATCCCGTCCTCTGCTTCAACTGCAATGCCGACGTCAATGGACTTTGATTCTACGACGCGGTCGCCAATCAGTTTCGCAGCTGCGCCGGGACTCCTCGCGAGTGCCAGTGCAAGCGCGCGCAGAGCGTAAAGGCCGGGGCCAGGCTTTGGATCCCGCGATTGCCGATCTTGCAACACCGGATCGAGATTGACTGACGAGCCGATTGTCGAAAGCGGGCGCGTCCAGCTGCGCCGCATCGCGTCAGCTACGCCCGCGCGAATCGCGGAAGCTTCGTGCGCAGTTTGGTTTTCAATCTTATGCAGGAAATTTTCAAGATCTTTAATGGTCACGCGATTGCTCGCGCCAGTTCCCATGATCCCCGCCAGGTCTGCAGTCGTTAATTGCAACTCAGACATGCGTGCACGCACGCGCGGCGACATGAAAGTCGCTCCCTTCGTAATCGCTGGAACGGGCAGGTCGCCAACGCGTACGCCCTCACCATCGCTCGCGGCGATTTTTTTCCCGCGTGCGGGAGCGACTTCCTGATCAGCGCGCGCGGGAATTTCCTCAGCGACTTCCTGCTGTGGAGGAGGCGGTGCTTGCTGTGCAAATCGGGCGGCATCGGCCTCACTCGCTTCTATGTAGCCAAGCACTGCGCCAACGGGATAAGTTTCCTTTAGCTGCACGGAGATCTTATCGATTTTGCCTTTGCACGGGGTAGTTACGCCCATGACTGCCTTGTTCGTCTCGACATCAATAATTTCCTGATCATCAACAACCTCGTCACCGGGTTTGACCTTGATATCGACAATGGTGGCTTCGGCGATTGATTCGCCTAGCTGCGGCATGATGATTGGAACTTGCGGCATAAGTTTTACTCTCGCAGCAGTGCGCGAGCTTTAGCTGCGATCTTTTTCGCATTAGGTCGATGCGCGCTCCACAGGTTCGGATGATATGGAATGGGAGTGTCTTTGGCATTAAGACGTTGTGGCGCTGCATCGAGCAGATGAAAACCCTGGTTCGTGACGCGCGCGATGACTTCCGCCGTCGCGCCGCCCCACGGAAACGATTCACCGACGCAGAGCAAGCGTCCTGTGCGCGCGACCGACGCCAGCACGGTATCAGTATCGAGCGGTTTAACCGTGCGTAGATCCACGACCTCAATTTCGAAACCCTCCCGGGCGAGTTCCTCTGCCGCCCCGAGTGATTCCTGCATCATTGCGCTGTAGCTTACGATGGTGAGATCGCGTCCCTCCCGCGCAATGCGTGCGCGACCTGTCGGCAAACCTTTTTCCGGCAATTTGTCGGCCTTGAGATGGTAATAAAGATATTTGTGTTCGCAGTAAATGACGGGATCGTCGATCGCCACCGCTTCGATCAACATGGTGTACGCATCTTCCACCGTCGCGGGCGTCATCACAATCAGTCCGGGATAATGCGCATAAATCGATTCCATCGATTGGCTGTGAAACGGGCCGCTTCCTTTGGTCCCACCGGAAGGCAGACGCACGGTTATCGGTACCGGGACATTTGTTCGCCAGTAATGCGTGCCTGCATTGTTTAGAATCTGATTGAGCGCGATGCTGGAGAAATCGGCGAACTGCATTTCGACAATCGGCCGCATTCCCTGCATCGCGGCGCCAATCGCGGTGCCGACGATTGCGTCTTCGCTGATCGGTGTGTTCAATACACGTGCAGGGAATTCCTTCGCCAGACCTTTCGTCGCTTTAAACGCGCCCCCGAAGGTTCCTCCGACGTCCTGTCCGTAAATGAAAACGCGCTCGTCGTCGCGCAATAATTTCGCCTGCGCCTCCCGGATCGCTTCGAGATACGTGATGCTCATTCGACGGAATTGACGAGGTCGCGCATCGAATACGCGCACCAATCTTCTTTGTCGCCTTCCGGCGCGGGCTCTTTTTGCGCCGCAGCAACTGCTTCGTCCACCTGCGCGGCTGCCTCTTTGCGCCATTCGGCCAGCGTTTCCGCGTCTAACAACTCGAGATCGAGAATGGTTTGCTCGGCGACCTTGAGGCAGTCGCGCGCAAACGGTTCACGCTTCACCTCCTCTGGAACGTAACTTGCATCATCGTGTTCGCCGTGACCGGACAGGCGCAGCACGGACGCGACCACCAACTGCGGCGGACGACCTGCGCGCGCACGTTTCACTGCACTGCCGATCACGTCCAGGCACGCAGCCAAGTCCGTTCCATCAACAGTATAGCCCTCAAATCCGTAACCGATTGCGCGATCAACCAAATCATGACAGGCGAATTCGCGGTCGTTAGGCGTTGAGTAAGCATAATGATTGTTTGTGGCCACGATGACGAGCGGCACCTGTTCCACTGCGGCAATGTTCATTCCTTCATGGAACGCGCCAGTCTGCATCCCGCCCTCACCGATGCATGCCAGGCCGACAAAGTTTTTTTCACCTCTGAATCGTTTCGCCATCAATGCGCCCACGGTGACCGAAACCATCGCGCCGAGGTGGCTGATCATCGCAAGTTCGTTGTTGCGCGGATGACCTCGATGAATGTTGCCGTCGCGTCCACGCATCGGCCCGAGGCGCGAGCCCAAATACGTGCGCGTCACATCAATGAGCGGCTCGCCAAATGCAGAGCGTCCCGCCTGGTCGCGAATCAATGGCGCGAAGATGTCGCCTTCTTGCAAAAACAAACCGCATGCCACGCTTACAGCTTCCTGGCCTTTGCCGATATAAACTCCGCCCGTGATGAGGCCGCCTCGATAGAGACTAACGAGCTTTTCCTCGAGCGTACGCGCCAGCAGCATCCAGCGAAATGCCTCGAGGAAGCGATCGTGCGGCGGCGCGGCCTTTTTTGTTTTTGATTTTGCGCTGCGCTGCGCCGTCTGAAGCATCTTCCAAATTTACGCGAGATCGACGATCGCGTGCAAAAGAATTTTCGGCGCTCCAATTACACAGGTGGAACACATTGTCCTCAAGCGTCGGGAGAGACGCGCCCTTGCCATCGTCCTGTCGTCGTCCGGCAAGCCGAGCCGCCTACCGCATTGCCAGCGCGAGGTGCCGTTGTGTCGAATTCTGTTCGCCTCCGTTCGACGACAGATCTTTGGAGACTTGTTGTGGCACAGTCAATTTCATTCCAACCAGTTTGCTCACGCCGCGCTCTTCCATTGTCACTCCGTAAAGAACATCGGCTTTGGCAATGGTGCGTTTGTTGTGGGTGATGATAATGAACTGGCTCTGTTGTACGAAGCGGTCTAGGACGCGGATAAAGCGGTTGATGTTGCCTTCATCCATCGCTGCATCCACTTCATCGAGAATGCAGAACGGGCTCGGTCGCACCATGTAGATGGCGAATAACAACGCCACCGCGACCATGGAGCGTTCGCCTCCGCTCAGCAGCGAGATGCTTTGAAGCTGTTTGCCGGGAGGCTTGGCGCTAATCTCAATCCCGCAGTTGAGCGGATCGTTCTCGTCCAGCAGAGACAGATCCGCGCGCCCGCCGCCGAAAAGTTCCATAAACATCTCGCGGAAGTTCACTCGCACCTGGGCAAACGTTTCGCTGAATAACTTTCTCGTAGTCGAGTTGATGTGTGCAATTACATCGAGCAACTCGCGACGCGAATTTGTAAGGTCATTATTTTGCGCTTCGAGAAACTTGTACCGCTCTTCGAGCTCATCGTACTCATGAACGGCGTCGAGGTTCACCGGGCCCATGTTGTCGAGATGCGCGCGAAGCTCAGTGATGAGTTTTTCCAAGTCTCGAGGGACGAGCTGTGGCGAACCCGCAGTCACAGGAGCTCCGCCCTCCAGTTTCTCACTCCGTTTTAATTGCGCGCTCAAAGTTTTTTCAAACGCCGCGTGGTCCGGAGCAAAGACGCGAAGGTCGACATGGTAGTTGCGCGAAACATGATCCACCAGATTATCTATCTTCATTTGCAATTGTGACTCGCGCACTTGCTGTCGAGCGCGGCGGTCTTGCAATTCGCCCAGCGAATCGCGCAAACGTCGCAGTTCGGTTTCGCGATCGGAAATTGCAGTCATTCGTGCAGCACGTTGCTGAGCGATTTTCAAAGCGTTCGCTTCTGCTTTCTCACGCTCCGCCGTGTGATTTTTGATTAAAGCTTCCGATTCAC
>QHMR01000085.1 GCA_003217875.1 Verrucomicrobiota bacterium | reverse complement strand
TTCGCGCTCCAACTGCGCGACGCGTTCGTCGGCGGCGGTCACCTGGCGCTCCAGCGCATTCTTTTCCGATCGTAAATCGTCGATCTTGCGTTCGACCTCGCCGAAGTCGCGTTGGAGACGCGACGCAATCTCAAGCGCAGCCTTCGCTTCGTCGCGTTTGGCTAAAAGTGAATCGCGCTGCTTTGCCAGCGCTGCTTCCTCCTTTGCGAGATCGTCGATTTGCGCCTTGCGCTCCAGCAAAGAAGCTGCGCGCACGTCGCTGCCGCCACCAAAGATGATTCCCTCTCTGGAAATGAATTCGCCAGCCAGGGTGGCCATCGCCAGCATGGGTTCGTGCTTTT
>QHMR01000009.1 GCA_003217875.1 Verrucomicrobiota bacterium | reverse complement strand
TCATTTCGCAGCCATGGAAACGGATGGTGGCGCCGGGCACCCGCTTGGCCTTAATATCAAGGGGAAGGCTGAGGTGAAAAAGATGCTCGCGCCTGTCGCAGCAATTCTGCAGCAATCAGGCGCCGGCATGCTGAATCTCGTTGAACATTGCGGCGCTGACATCGAGCCGTTGGAAAAAGCCGGCGTACCAGCTTTCAGCCCAATTCAAGACAGCCGCTTTTATTTCAATTATCACCACACTGCTGCCGACACGCTGGACAAGATCGCTCCGAAGGAACTTGCGGAAAATTCCGCTGTTATCGCAGTCGTCGCGTATGCGCTTGCGAATATGGAGCAACCATTGCCGCGTTGACGACGAAGCGGTCTACTGCTGGATCAGTTGTGCTTCAAATTGCGCAACTCGTTGAGCAGCAGGTTTCCAATTCGGCGGCCGCGATTGCGCAAAAACCGCCAAGACCCCGCATCGACGAAATAGGTTAGCAGAATGCTGTCCCGCGTTTTCACTTCCGGTCCGACCGGATCTGCCGAATGCCATGTATTATCAGCAACCGCGAATGCATAGCCGGTGTTCGGAGAGAATGGCATCTGTGCTTTCTTCGGTTTTCTGCCGGTGGGAAGTACCTCGTGAAAAATCGTCCCGATATGCGGCGTCGAGTTGTCTGGCGGTAGATAAAATTGCACTGTGATGCCTTTCCACAGGCTGTCGGTGTGTTTGAAGATGCGGTAGCCCGGAATGTCGCGAGTCAGGATCGGCACTGGATACATTTGCACCTTCTGAAAGTTCCCTCCGAACCGGCGCTGCAAGCCCGGAGCGAGCCGCTGCACGAACGCTGACTCCACTTCTTTCGAGCGAAGGACGCGACTGGCGACATCCCACACTGCGCGCTTCCGGGGAGGCAAATGACGAATGTATTCGGGAAAAAGATCGATCTTGGCGCGAGTGGGTTTTCCATCAGGTCTGCTGCTGCCCATCTTACTTTTTCCAGACATCGCCCGGTAATCCTCCGCGACAGGCATGGCTTCCAACATCTCCCCGTAAAAATCGTCGGGAAACACGCGCTCGAATCTCAAGTGATGGAAAGGCGCATCATCCGCAGGCGCCGTTCGCACGGAATTCACCACGAACCCGATCAAATCGTTGACTGCCCACGATTGTCTCATTGATTCAATTTTCCCCGTAAATCATGAGTCAAACAACTGAAAAACGTTCGCGTTTCTCGCGCTTTGGCCGTTGGATCGCCGAATTGATTTTGGTGTTCGTTGGCGTTTATGCCGCGTTTTGGCTCAATAGTTATCAGCAGCACCTGCAGGACGCAGAACGGCGCGATCAGATCCTGGCTTCGCTCGAGCAGCAATTGCGCGAAGGCATCGCGAGCGGAAAAACTAACCGCGCGAACGAGGAACGGACAGCCGCGGAGTTTCAGCACGCGCTCGATGCTGGAGAGATGCCGCCGCTGCGTCCGTTTGTTTTTACGACCGACTACAGCCCAACTGACTGGGCTACGGTGCTGCAATCCGGAGGCGTCCAGCTGCTTGACGTGCAGACGCTCATGGCGGTGCGCAACGACGAATCCGTCATCCGCTGGGGACTGGGCCGCATGGCTTGGTACCAAAAATTGAGCGATGAGCTGATCGTGCCGAATCTCGACCAGGACATTTCGTTCTTTTACGATCCGGCCACGAAGAAATTGCGAAAGCGATTCGAGATATATCCGGACGCTCTACAAGCAACCGTGAAATTTGCTAACGAGCTTGAACGAACCCACACCGAGCTGCTCAAACGAATACAAGCCGAGCGCCAGCGAAACCGCTAACACGCCCCGTCATCATGTCATTCTGAGCCAAGCGAAGAATCTCAGATCATTTCTGGACCGCTCCTCATGGAGCTAAATCAGAGATGTTTCGCTTCGCTCAACATGACACGGTCGTCTAAAGATGAGGTCTAACATGAAGCCAATAATCCGAATCTTCACATTCTTTTCGTCTGTCTTGGTCGCGGGGTTCGTGTCCGCGGCGGATTACCCGACACCGACTGAAGGCGATTACACGATTCGCGATTTCAAATTTTCATCTTGCACGGGACGACCGGCAGCGGCGCGCAATTCATTCGCCCGGAATTCGCCGGCGAACTATTCGGCAAAGATCAGCCCCTCGATACAACGAAATTTTTCATCGTGCTGCCAGATGGAATTGGCCACGGCAAATCGAGCAAGCCCAGCGACGGCATGCACGCGAAATTCCCGCGCTACGGTTATCGCGACATGATCGAAGCGCAGTATCGGCTGCTCACGGAAGGGCTCGGCGTCAATCACGCGCGCCTTGTGATGGGAACATCGATGGGCGGAATGCATACGTGGCTGTGGGGCGAGCTATATCCCGATTTTATGGACGCACTTATGCCGCTGGCGTCTTTGCCGACTCAGATTTCCGGGCGCAACCGCGGATGGCGTCGCATCGTCATCGACGCGATCCGCAACGATCCAGCATGGAACGGTGGCGAGTACAAAACCCAGCCACCGAGTCTGCGCGCCGCAGCGGAAATGCTCTGGTTCATGAGCAGCAATCCGGTCTTGCGACAGAAAGACGCGCCCACACTCGCGAAAACGGATGAGGTTCTCGACAAGTTTGTTGACGGGATCGTGAAAGCCGACGACGCGAACGATGTGCTTTACGCGGTCGAAGCTTCACATGATTACGATCCCGGTCCCGGTCTTGAAAAAATCCGCGCTCCGCTTTTGGCAATCAATTCTGCCGATGATCTAATCAACCCGCCAGAGCTCGGGATCCTCGAGCACGAGATCAAGCGCGTCCCGCATGGCCGCGCTATGGTAATTCCGTTGAGCGACAAAACGCGCGGCCACGGCAGCCACACCATCGCTAGCTTGTGGAAAGATGAGTTGGTGAAGCTGCTACAGGAAACGGAGAAATAATCGGCTGGCTGTCGAAAAGCTGACAGATTCGCACATCAAGCAGCGAATTTTTCTTCGATCAGTCGCTGCAAATGCGATGAGATCGCCGGATGATTGAGACGCTGTATTGCTTCGTCCAAAAAGCCGGTGACGATGAGGCGCTGGGCGATTTTTGTGGGAATGCCGCGCGCGTGCAAATAGAATAGTTCGTCCTCATCGATCTGACCGGACGTTGCGCCGTGGGTGCAACGCACGTTGTCGGCGAGAATTTCCAGTCCGGGCATTGAGTTCGCTTCTGCGTCATCGCTCAGGAGGAGGTTGCGAACTTTTTGATACGCGTCAGTGAAGTGGGCGTGCGGTTCCACCCGGATCAGACCGCCGAAAATGGTACGAGCGCGGTCGTCGAGCGCATTTTTGTAAAGGAGATCGCTGGCGGTGTGAGGCGAGATGTGATCCTGCAATGTGCGCGCATCGAATTCCTGCTGGTGTTTGGCCACAGCGACAGCAAGCAAATCGCTGCGTCCGCCTTCGCCGCTGAGCCGGCTCAGACTTTCGAAGCGCGAATATCGCGAACCAATATGCAAATTCAGACTCATGGCCGACGCATCGTGATCAACCGTGGTTGTGTTCATTTGCAACGCCACGACATTCTCTGCCCAATTTTGCGCACACACGTAGGTCACTTTCGCGCCGGGGCCAGCGACCAGATCGTTCACGCCACAAGCAAAGCCCGGCGATTGTGGATCCAGCGAGCAGAAATGCTCGATCACGGTCACTTTCGCGAGTTCGTCCGTGACCAGGAGCAAGTGTGGAAACACCGAAGCGTTCTCGCCATTGAGCCAATGGAAAATTTCGACTGGCAACTCGATCTCGACGCCGTGTGGCACATAAAGAAACGTTCCTGACGAAACCAGCGCTTGATGCAGCGCGGCGAACCTGGCTGAGCCTAGAGTTGCCGGTTGTGACATGAAGTGTTTCCGGAACAAATCGGCGTGCTCGACCATAGCGCGCTCGAGCGATTGAAAGATCACACCGCGCTTTTTCAGTTGATCCGAAATGACATCGCGCTCTATGAGCTGGTCGCCGGCAAAGACCATGCGGCCCGCAACTTCATCCAACCCACGAGATCGCTCCAGAATCGCGTCGCGCTCTTCTTCAGTTAATGTCCCGCCGACTTTGAACTTCGCCAGATCGAGAAGACCAACGTTGGAAAATCGCCAGGTCTGATCTTTTCGTGTGGGGTTCGGCAATGACTCGAATTGTTTCCAAGCCGCGCGTTGCCGATCGCGAAACCATTCGGGAAGTTCGCGTAACTCGGCCAGCCCGGAGAGAATCGGTGCCGCCTCTTCTTGATGTATGACTAAGGACATGTTGACCTTCTAGCCAAGCGACGGCCGTAAACCGCGCTTACAGAAACAATTCGCCAAGCGCGAAAGTTATCCGACCGAGCCTTCCATCTCCAGCTCGATCAGCCGCTTCAGCTCGACGCTGTATTCCATGGGGAATTGGCGGACGAGATCGTTGACGAAACCGTTAACGCTCAAACTCATCGCCTGCGCCTCACTGAGACCGCGCTGTTGCATGTAGAAAATTTGCTCCGCGCTCACTTGGCTGACACTGGCTTCGTGTTGGACGGCATTGCCGGTGCCGCGCACGGTAATAGCCGGATATGTGTCGGTTCGCGACGTCGCGTTGATGAGAAGCGCGTCGCATTCGGTGTTGTTTTTGCAATGCTTCAGATGCTTCGGCACGTGGACCAAGCCGCGGTAAGTAGCGCGACCTTTGCCGATGGAAATTGATTTAGAGATAATGTTGCTCGTCGTTTCATCGGCGGCGTGAATCATTTTCGCACCGGTATCCTGATGCTGACCGTCATTGGCGAGGGCGATCGAAAGAACTTCACCTCGCGCTTTTCGACCCTTCATGATGACGCTGGGATACTTCATCGTGAGCCGCGAGCCGATGTTGCAATCGATCCATTTTACTTCAGCGTTCTCCTGCGCCAGACCGCGTTTCGTCACGAGGTTGAAAACGTTGGAAGCCCAGTTCTGCACCGTGATGTACTGAATCTTTGCGCCTTTCAGAGCGACGAGTTCGACGACAGCGCTGTGGAGTGTTGGAGTGTTGAATTTCGGCGCCGTGCAGCCTTCCATGTAAGTCACTTCCGAGCCTTCATCGGCAATGATCAGGGTCCGCTCGAACTGTCCGAAGTTTTCGGCGTTTATGCGGAAGTAAGCCTGCAGCGGGTGTTTCACTTTCACTCCGGGCGGGACGTAAATGAATGAGCCGCCGCTGAACACTGCGGAATTCAGCGCGCTGAATTTGTTGTCGGCGATCGGGATGACTTTGCCGAACCATTTCCGGAAAATTTCCGGATAATTCTTCAGTCCTTCGGTCGAGCCAACGAAAATGACGCCCTGTTCGCCGACCGCTTTCTTGATGTTCGAATAGACGGCCTCGCTGTCGAACTGCGCTTCTACGCCGGCAAGAAATTTGCGTTCCTGCTCGGGAATGCCAAGACGCTCGAATGTACGCTTGATGTCGTCCGGCACTTCATCCCAGCTGCGTTTCGCCTCGGTCCCGGGAGAAAGATAGTAACGGATTTTGTCGAAGTCGATTGCTTCGAGATCCTTGCTCGCCCAGTGAGTGGGGAGCGGCTTTTCCAAAAACGTCTTGAGCCCTCTGAGCCGGAATTCGCGCACCCAATCCGGATCCTCTTTGACGTCCGAAATGTAGCGAACGGTTCGTTCGCTCAGGCCGGCGCCAGCATCGCGCACGTGAGCTTCCGGATAAAAGAAGTCTCCTTTGCTTCGATCAATATTGACTGCTGAAGTTTCGGTTTTCATTGTAAATTTTACCCTGTTTACCTAAACGCTGGTTCAATCGCCCCGTCGCGCGCCCAATCGTAACCTCTCTCTTCGAGCTCGAGAGCGAGTTCTTTCCGCCCGCTCCTAACGATTCGCCCCGCCACCATCACATGGACGTGGTCGGGAATGATGTAGTTCAGGAGGCGCTGATAGTGCGTAATTAACAATATGCCAAGATCAGGGCCGCGCAATGAGTTTACTCCATGCGCCACGGTCTTGAGCGCGTCAATGTCCAAGCCGCTGTCGGTCTCATCGAGAACGGCATATTTCGGCTCGAGCATCGCCAATTGCAGAATCTCGGTGCGCTTCTTTTCGCCGCCGGAAAAACCTTCGTTGACCGCACGCGAAGTGAACGAACGATCCATCCCGAGCAACTCGATCTTTTCGTAAAGCTTTGCGTAATAATCGGTGGCCTCGAGTTCTTCGCCTTCCGGCAGACGCGATTGCATCGCGGCACGAAGAAAGTTGGCGATCGTCACGCCTGGAATTTCGCTCGGATACTGGAAGGCCATGAACAGGCCGCGCCGCGCCCGTTCATCCGGCTCAAGTTCGAGGAGATTCTCTCCGTCCATCAACACCTTGCCAGCGGTCACATGATAATCGGGGTGACCAGCCAACACTTTGGCCAGTGTGCTTTTTCCTGAGCCATTTGGGCCCATAAGCGCGTGCACCTCACCCCGCGGCACGCGGAGCGTCAATCCGCGAACAATCTCCTGACCATCCACGGCGATACGCAGGTTCTCTATGTTCAGTTCCTTCATAAAAGCGAACAACAAACATACGTCGGATCGACAGATTTGCGAATGCTTTAGCCCCGTCGATCGCGCGCTCTTTCCGCAGCACTGGCGTCCCCAGATGTGCCGCCTTGCAGTGATCTCCGCACGCTGAGCCTAATCGCGTCTCGCAATGAGACAGCGATGATAGCTTTGATGATATCGGTCCCTTCGGCTGGAGCGGCAATGCTTTTAAGTCTTGATGTCCGAGTGCCTGGGTCTTTGTAAAACCTGAGAGCCGCTGTTTTTTGGCATTGCACGACCCACTCGAGTGATGATTAACTCTCCGCCAATCCAAGCGGCTCAAATGACCAGCGCGATTACTGAAACCCCTGTCGCTAACCAGAAATTGGTTAGAGGACTCGGCTTGCTCGACTCAACCATGCTGGTGGCTGGCTCGATGATCGGCTCGGGAATTTTCATTGTCTCGTCGATCATTGCCCGGCAGGTCGGCTCGCCGGGATGGCTCCTCGTAGTGTGGATCGTCACCGGGTTGCTGACGCTGACGGCAGCGCTGTCGTACGGCGAATTGGCGGCGATGATGCCAAAAGCTGGCGGGCAGTATGTCTATCTCCGTGAAGCTTTTTCGCCATTGTGGGGATTTCTTTACGGCTGGACGCTTTTCCTTGTCATTCAGACTGGCACGATCGCGGCGGTCGCAGTTGGATTCGCACGCTACATGGGCGTGCTTGTTCCCTGGGTTTCCGAGAGCAATTATTTGATCGCGCCGATCCGTTTCGGTGGGTATGCGGTGTCGCTTTCCACTGCGCAGTTCGTCGGATTAGCGCTGATCGGTTTTCTAACATATACGAACACGCGTGGCTTGGAAGTAGGCAAGCTGATCCAAAATGTCTTCACTACAGCGAAGACTGGCGCGCTAATCGGGCTAATCGTGCTCGGCATCATCGTCGGGTTGAGATCGGGCGCTGGCGCGGAAAACTTTCAGCACTTCTGGACGCTGCGCGGAAATTTGCAGGATGTCGGCGCGGGCTTGACCGCTGCGACTGCGTTCGGCCTCTTTGTCGGCATCTGCGTGGCGCAGACGAATTCACTTTTCTCGGCGGACGCTTGGAACAATATTACGTTCACAGCAGGCGAGGTTGTCAACCCGCGGCGAAACGTGCCGCTCTCGCTAGCGTTTGGCACGTTTCTGGTGATCGGACTTTATCTGCTCGCGAACGTTGCTTATTTGGCGACGCTTCCGTTTGCGTCTATCCAAAATGCGCCAAGCGATCGCGTCGCGTCGGAAACAGCCAACGTAATTTTTCCCGGTGCCGGTGCGGCGATCATGGCTGTGGCGATCATGGTCTCAACCTTCGGATGCAATAACGGACTTATTCTTGCAGGAGCGCGCGCCTATTACGCTATGGCGCGCGACGGCTTGTTCTTTCGATCGGTCAGCGAGCTGAACAAATTTCATGTGCCGGCCTGGGGTTTGGTCATTCAAGGCATCTGGGCCGGCGCGCTCGTCCTGCCGCGCACGGTCAAGACCGACGCCACCGGCGCCGTGAGCGGCTACGGCAACCTGTACGGCAATCTGCTCGACTATGTCATTTCGGCCGCGCTCATTTTTTACATCCTGACGATCATCGGCATCTTTTTGCTGCGTCGAAAACAGCCAGACGTGGAACGACCTTACCGGGCATTCGGCTATCCAATCGTGCCCGCTCTATACGTCGTCGGCGCGACCGTCATTCTTGTGGTCCTGTTCGCATATCAGACGGCGACCACCTGGCCGGGGTTGATTATCGTGCTGAGTGGTGTGCCCGTGTATTTTCTGTGGAAATTTCGGAGTAAAAGATCACCGCTGGCTTGACTTGCTCGGCCCATCCCGACTAGCACAACCAAAACAAACTTCGTTAATGAACTTACTTCGACGAAAAAGCGTCACGCAGCTTCAGTCTGATGCGCTGACGGATCATCGGCTGAAACGCGCGCTCGGAGCGACGAACCTGACGGCGCTCGGCATCGGCGCCATCATCGGAACGGGCATTTTCGTGCTGACGGGCACCGTCGCAGCGCAGAATGCGGGCCCAGCCGTGGTTTTATCGTTCGTTTTGGCCGGAGTGGCGTCGATCTTCGCGGCACTCTGCTATAGCGAGTTCGCCTCCCTGGTGCCGATGGCCGGCAGTGCGTATACCTACGGCTACGCCACGCTCGGCGAAGTTTTTGCGTGGATCATCGGATGGGACTTGATTTTGGAATATGCCCTCGGGGCAGTGACAGTGTCTATTGGCTGGTCGGGCTACGTCGTCTCGTTCTTGCACGATATAGGCATTGATATCCCGGCCCAGCTGTCGGCGGCACGCGGCACGTTGATTACGCTGGCCGACGGAACGCAAGTCGCGGCGATCTTCAATCTACCAGCTGTAATCATCATCGGTATCGTCACGCTCCTGCTTGTGATTGGCATTAAGGAATCTGCGAACGCAAACAACGTGATCGTAATCATCAAGGTGGCAGTCGTACTGTTGTTCATTGTCGGCGCGGCGCACGCAGTCAACCCCGCTAACTGGCATCCGTTTATGCCGCCGAGCACCGGTGTACGCGGACAGTTCGGCTGGAGCGGGGTCATGCAAGGCGCTGGAATTGTTTTTTTTGCGTATATCGGTTTTGATGCGGTTAGCACGGCCGCGCAGGAAGCCAAAAATCCGCAGCGCGACATGCCGATTGGCATCATCGGCTCGTTGTTGATCTGCACGGTCCTTTACATTCTGGTTTCCGGCGTCGCGACTGGCATAATGTCATACCACGATTTGAACGTGCCGGATCCGATCGCGGTCGCAGCGGATCACGCCGGGCTCGGTTGGATGTCGTCGCTCATAAAGCTAGGTGCCATCGCAGGCCTCAGTTCAGTCATCCTGGTGATGTTGCTGGGCCAGTCCCGGATTCTTTGGACCATGGCTGACGATGGTTTGATGCCGAAATTTGTGAGCAAGGTTCACCCAAAATTTCGCACACCATGGATCACGACAATCTTAACCGGTGTGGTGGTGGCATTCTTCGCAGCGATCTTGCCGATCCGCGATGCCGCGAGTCTTGTGTCTATTGGCACGCTGCTCGCTTTTGTCATCGTTTCGATCGGAGTGCTTGTGCTGCGCGTGCGCGAGCCGGAATTGCCGCGCAAATTTAAGGCGCCGATAGTTTGGTTCGTTGCGCCCATGGGTGCGCTGTCCGCGCTGTATCTGATGATCTCGCTGCCGTGGCGAACGTGGGAACGGCTCATCATTTGGTTCGTCATCGGCATGGTCGTTTACTTCTTCTACGGCGTCCGCCGCAGTAATCTCGCTAAGCAGCGCGTTTAGACGGACAAAACCGGCGAGCAAGCAACGACACTGCGCCGACTAACCGCACAACCGCTCAGGAGCCGACTGAAACCCAATCCCCTTCGAATCCGCGCGATGGGCTGGTCGAAGTGAAATCGAGGAGCGCGCGGGTGCGCCTCGCGAGCTTTTCGCGAGCGATCTTATTAAAAGCACGCCGCGCCGCTGCGATCTCCGATACCGAAGAGCGTAGCTTGCGAAGAATTTTTTTTTCCTCTCCGCTCAGCGCTTTTGGCTGCTCGCTCAATACGCGCTTTTGAAATTGAGACATGACGGTCGCCAACGCAGTCCCATTCGATGCTCCGAAGAAATCGAGAAGCTGTTGGAAACCGATGTGAAACGGAATTGTCGCAAGATCGACGTCTGCGGTTTCGGCGATATCGTCGGGCGGCGTCACGATCTCATGCGACATCGCAACCGAATGCCACACGTCTGCCGGCTCGTAATATCCGATCTCAACCCGATACGAGGCAGGCGTTCCCGATGTCGTGAGATAATGCATCGCGGCCAAAGGCTCGACAGCCACGGTTTTTTCTTCGAGACCATCTGCGCGATGCAGGCGAAGATGGACCTGTCGATCCACTGGCACCACTTTTTCAAACAAAGCCGGCCAATCGATATTCCAGCTGGCAAAGATCGTGCGCGGATCCCTTGCAATGGCGAACAGGATTCGCGCGCCATGTTTACGCGGTAGGCCAATTGTGTCAGGAGAGTCCTGTCGCTCCTCGGCGGCGGTAATGTGCACCAACGGCTTCCCAGAAATTCGGAATCCCCCACTAGTCTTCAATTCTTGCGCGTTGCGATTTCCTTTTGTTTCCGCCATTTTTCACATAGTCGTGCAATTTGCTGAAACGCCAAGTGTGATGTTGCCGCACAAAGGCAATTTCCTCGAAGTTTTCGCACTTCGATTTTTGAACTTTTCGCGGCCTGCATAGCATGTAACAAAATTCGAAGCGCATGAGCCTAAAGGTGATCGATCTTATGGATGTTCCTAAACGCTGCGAGGAGCTCCGTGCTGGTGGCAAAAAGGTAGTTGCTACGAATGGCTGCTTCGATCTGTTGCACGTCGGTCATGTTCGGTATTTACAAGCTGCGCGGGCGCTCGGTGATTTTTTGGCAGTTGGATTGAATAGCGACGACTCGGTTCGCGAGCTGAAAGGAATCGGGCGTCCTATTACATCGGAGAATGATCGCGCGGAGCTTCTTGCGGCGTTGCAGTGTGTAGATCTGGTCACGGTTTTTCCACAGATCCGGGCGACGCAATTTATTGCCGCAGTCAGGCCCGCCATTTACGTCAAAGGTGGCGATTACAGAGCCGAAACGTTGGACGAAGAGGAGCGCGCAGTATTAAAGGAAATTGGGGCGGAGATTCGCCTCATTCCATTTGAAGCGGGTTATTCGACTTCGCGCTTAATCGAACAAATATGTAAAGGCACGCGTTGAAATTTCTGACTCCCCATTCGTGTCCGTTAGTGAATAAGGGCATAACCAATAGGTGAAACGGCTACCAATTGGAATTCTCGGATCAGGAAAAGGAAGCAACTGCCGCGCGATTCTCGAGCGCATTCGCTCGGGCGACCTTGCCGCCGAAGCGCGCGTGGTGATTTCGGATGTGTTCGACGCGCCAATCCTTGATATCGCGCGAGAGTTTTCCATTCCGAATGCATATTTGGCACCCGGTCAATTTCGCACCCGTCTAACGCCGGCAGCAGAAGGTCAGCTTGTGGAAATGTTACGCGAAGCCGGCGTTCAACTTGTGGTTCTCGCTGGCTTTATGCGCGTGTTGCACGCGCCCATGCTTCAGGCATTCCCCCAGCGTATCATTAACATCCATCCGTCGCTTCTGCCGAGATTTCCGGGGCTCGAAGCGTGGAAACAAGCTCTCGCAGCAGGCGAAAGTGTGACGGGCTGCACGGTGCATTTTATCGATGAGAAAATCGATCACGGCCAGATCATCGCTCGACAAGAAGTAGCCATCTTGCCTAACGATACGCCGGAAACTCTGCATGCCCGGATTCAAATCGCTGAGCGCGAATTGTATCCGGCAGCAATCGCCAAATTCTGTGAAAAATACCCGGCATCGAATGTGTAATTCGAGAAACGGCAGACAATCGAGCGTTGCAAAATTACTCCGCTACAGTTGTTCCGGTTTTTGTTCGCGCCTCAGTAGTTCTTCCAGAGCGACCGTCGGTTTTGTCTGCTGGTACAGCACGGCGTAGACCTGATCGATAATAGGCGTGGCGATCTTCAATCGCCGCGCGCATTCCCATGCGCTTTGCGTAGTCGGTATCCCTTCAGCCACCGCTTTCATCGACGCCGTAATTTGAGCCAGTGGCTCGCCGCGCCCCAGACGTTCGCCCACCGTGTGATTTCGGCTGCGATCACTGTAGCAGGTCACGATCAGATCGCCTGCGCCGCTCAATCCATAAAAGGCATTCGCGTTCCCACCCATGGCAACCCCAAGCCGAACGAGCTCGGCCAACGATCGAGTGACCAATGCCGCTTTCGAATTATCGCCCAGTTTCAAACCGTCGCTGATCCCTGCCGCCAGGGCGAAGACATTTTTTAACGCGCCGCCCAGCTCGATAGAAACGATCTCTTGACTGGTGTAAATGCGAAACCGCGAACTTCCTAGCACGCTTTGCAAACTCGTCGCGCAATCAACGTCGTCGCAGCCAATCACCGTTGCCGTCGGAAGGTTCTGCGCAATTTCAACGGCGAGGTTTGGGCCGGATAAGGCTGCAACCCTGTGGGCCGGGAAAACTTCGCGCAGGATTTGGCTCATCCGCATGCCAGTCCGGTACTCGATCCCTTTCGTGCAACTCAGGAAGAGGGCGTGCGGCTTATCGATGAATTTTTGCAGACGGTTCGCGATCTGCCGTAACACAATTGATGGCGTAACAAAAACGATCAGATCTGCTCTAGCGCAATCGCCCAACTCGGATGTGACATCTACTGATCGACGCAATTTGATTCCAGGAAGATAATCGCCGTTTTCACGCGTCTTTTTGATATGCGCGACACGAGCGCTGTTGTGACCCCAAAGAGAAATTTGTCGCCCGTTGTTTCCCCAGAGCCAGGCTAATGCCGTGCCCCAGGCACCCGCACCCAAGATTGCTGTCGTCTTGATCTTCACTTGCGGGTAAAGCGCGGTTCCGTACCACGTATGAGACGGGAAAGATTTGAATGGTGCCGCCAAATGACAACCGTCGCGATACAAAGCGACGAGTAAAACAGCGCTTTCCCATAGGTTTGATTTAGCCAAGTCATAATTGCAATCACGAGCGGCAGCGCGACTGCAGTTGTTACCGAGGCCACGGAGACATAGCGCGTTAGGAAGAAGGTTAATATCCAAATGCCGACACCAATCAGTGTCGCCAGCGGCATCAACCCGAAAAGCGCGCCGGCAGAAGTAGCAACGCCTTTTCCGCCCCGGAATTTCAACCACAGCGGGAAGGAATGTCCGATCACAGCAGATACTGCCGCAAGAATCCCGACAACTTCGGGTGAAGTCGATTCCGGTCGCACGCTCGTTGCGATTGCGATCGAAATCCTAACCGCGCCTAAGCCTTTCAAGAAGTCCAAAACAAACACTGGATAGCCGTATGCTTTCCCAAGGACCCGCACAACGTTTGTTGCCCCAATGTTACCGCTGCCTGCTTTCCGGATGTCGATGCCTCTGATCCGACCGGCGAAGTAGCCGAAAGGAATCGATCCCAATAGATAGCTTCCGACCAATACCAGTGCCAGGGTGAGCATCAAGCCTTTTCGACGAATTGTGGCTGCTCTTGCTGCAATCGATTATGCTGTAGGTTGTTCTTCGACAACCAAATAGATATGATGGCCACATCCACCGGAGTGATCCCGCTTATGCGCGCAACCTGGCCAAGTGAAGTTGGACGCAACCTTCTTAGCTTCTCTCTCGTCTCAGAACGAAGTCCGCTGATCTTGCTATAATCCAGCTCGTCCGGGATGGTTTGCTCCTGCCGGTATTCAAGCTTGCGATTTTGCTCCGATTGTCGGGCAGCATAGCCCTCGTACTTGAAATCGGTCTCCACCAGCTCCCAGATCGCGACTGGCACACATGAAAGAATTTCAGGAGGCAAATCCCGGACACCGAAATCCGGTCTCTTGAACAATTGGGATATTGGAATGCCTCCGAGCTTCGTCTCAGTACATGTAAACCGAGTTTGCTCAAGAAGACGGATTTTCTCCTGAAAACGAGCATAGCGCTTTTTGGTGACCAGGCCTGCGGCAAACGCGCGGTCGGTTAAGCGTTGATCAGCATTGTCGTGTCGCAAGAAGAGTCGATCCTCAGCTCGACTCGTAAACATGCGATAAGGCTCTTCCGTTCCTTTCACGACGAGGTCGCTAATAAGGACGCCGATGTATGCTTCTCTCCTATTCAAAACAAACGGCGGACGCTCCTGAACTTTCAAAGCCGCGTTGGCCCCAGCGATGAGACCTTGGGCCGCGGCCTCTTCATATCCCGAGGTGCCATTTACTTGGCCGGCAAAATAGAGCCCGCTGACCAGCTTGGTTTCCAAGGTAGGAAAGAGCTGGGTCGGCGGGAAATAATCATATTCGACGGCATAGCCTGGCCGCATGATCTCGGCTTGGGCTAATCCGGGAATGCTCTGAACCAATTCGAGTTGAACATCGTAGGGCAGACTAGTGGAGATTCCATTGACATAGTACTCGTGCGTATGCCGCCCTTCTGGCTCCAAAAAGATCTGATGCGAATTCTTGTCTGCAAACTTTACCACCTTATCCTCTATTGAGGGGCAATAACGTGGACCGGTGCCTTTTATCCTTCCCGCATACAGGGGAGATCGATCAAGATTTGCGCGGATTATGTCGTGCGTTCTTGGGGTAGTGCCAGTTATCCAGCAGGGAAGTTGTTCCACGTGGAACTGGCCCCCGCGAATCGAGTTTAACGTGAAGATCTCATCTGCGCCGTTGTTGAGTTCTTCATGCTCGAAGGCGAAAGTCGGAGGAGGCTCATCGCCCAGTTGAATCGTACAGCTAGAAAGATCGATAGATCGACCGTTCAATCTGCAAGGCGTGCCGGTTTTGAACCGGCCTGCTTGGAATCCAATCTGCCGGAGGTCCTCGCTTAGTGCTGAGCTTGCATCCGCCATACGGCCTCCTGCTTTCCTGCTCTGACCCACATGCAGCAGACCGCGCAAAAATGTCCCAGCAGTGATTACGACACTGTGCGTCATAACCTTCAATCCGAAATCAGTTTCAACTCCCACAACCTTCCCGCCCTCCACGAGAATACGTGAGACGGTCGCTTGCTTCGTATCTAGATTGTCCGCTCGCTCTAAAACGGCTTTCATTCGGAACTGATATGCTTTTTTGTCGCATTGCACCCGCGGCGCACGAACGGACGGACCTCTTGTCCGGTTAAGCACTCGGAACTGGATTCCCGTTGCGTCGGCATTCAGGCCCATAGCACCGCCAGCGGCGTCGATCTCGCGGACAATGTGCCCCTTCGCCAACCCCCCGATCGCAGGGTTACAGGACATCTGGCCAATCGTGTCCAGGTTTTGGGTCAACATCAGCGTGCGACAACCGATTCGAGCAGCGGCCAATGCTGCTTCGATCCCCGCATGCCCGCTGCCGACGACAACTACGTCATATTCTGTTGGAAGCTTAAGCGTTTTTGACATAAGTAGCTACTCACAAGTTATTTACCTTAGTAATACTCCGCGCCGAACGCCATTTTCTTCTGTTTCGCCACCCAGCGTTGCCGAAGCGTGTGATGTCTGGATTGCCCGATACGCGACGCGGCCCAGCACAATCAAGAGCAGCATGGTCGTTACAAAGACTCCTCCCCAGATCCAGTACTCTATCATGCGTGGGTAATTCTTGTGCTGCATGATGCGCACTGCAAGTTGCCCCAGTGTCCCGACGTAAGCGTACAAAAAAAGCCCGGGTATCCTGCCGATTGAAGCCCACAACATGTACGTACTAAATCGAATTCGCGTTAGACCGTAAAAGTAATTTAGCAGGCTGGTGGGAAAAAGGGGATGTAATTGACTCAAAAGAATAATTTTCCAGCTTTCACGTTCGACCGCAGGTCTCAAAGCGCGCAGCGTTGGGTTATCTGAGAGTCTTTGCCGAAACCATCGCTGGGCTATGGACCGACTCAATGCAAACGAAACTGCTGTAGCGATGAGGTTCCCCGCAAATACGATCAAAAATCCCCACCACAAACCGAAGAAAAAACCGGCGCCGACAGCGAGGATCCCGCCTGGAAGCAAAAGAATATTACAAGCTGCGAAAAGCAATGGATAGCAAACCGCAGCCCACGCACCCAAGCTCATCACACGCCGTTGCAGCGCATCGATGAACTCGATAACTGGGAAAAAACGCGAGAGCGCAAAGACCAGAGCAATGGCTATCCCTAACGCTCCAGCCTGCCAGTAAAGCGAGTGGCGGACCTTTAGCATTTCGAGATTTTGCTTGCGCCACTGACTTCGTGCAAATTTCTCGGGCTCGACTTAAACGCCTGAAAATACGCGAGCAGGCGCAAGCACCTCAACATTCCGGGAATTGCATCGTTCAGCTAGACGCTCAAAGCTCGGGCGTTCCGATGATGTGGAAAGCCGAGACTGTCAAAAATTACTCGCGTGGCGTCCGAGCGATTCAACGTGTAGAAGTGAATACCGGCGACGTCGTTATCTAGAAGATCGTGACATTGTTCCAACGCGTACTGAACGCCGACGCGTCTCACCATTTCAGGATCATTTTGGCAACTCTGTAGCGCGCGCATAAGCTTGGCGGGGAAGCGTGCGCCGCCCGCCAACTCGGCGATGCGCTTGCATCCGCTGATGGAGGTAATCGGCATTATGCCGGCGATAATGGGGACGTGAATGTCGTTAAGCGTACAGCGTTCGCGGAAATCGATGAAGTCTCGATTATCAAAAAATAGCTGTGTGACAATGTAGTTGGCGCCAGCGTCCACTTTGGCTTTGAAATAATCCATTTCGACTAATCGATTCGGCGTGGCAGGATGTCCTTCAGGGAAACCGGCCACCCCGATGCCGAAGCCGCGGCGGTCTCGATGTGCGCCAGACTCGTTGAATCGCCGAATGAACTTGACCAAATCGATCGCATGTTGGAACGAGTCGCGCGATTTATCATAAGCGATTCCAGCCGGTCTATCGCCGCCCAGCGCGAGAATGTTTCCAATCGCCGACTTGGCATATCGAAGCAGAATTCCTTCGACCTCCCGTTCGTTGTGGCAGACACAAGTTAGATGAGGGATCGGGTCCAGCTTTGTTGTGCGCTGAATCCGCTCGACAAGATCGTGAGTTAAATCACGCGTTGACCCGCCGGCACCATAAGTCACGCTGACAAAATGCGGCATGTACGATTCGAGATCGCGAATCGTTTGGTAGAGCATCTCCGCCGCCTCGGGAGTTTTCGGAGGAAAGAACTCGAACGAAAATGTGGGAGAATTCTCCCGCATAATGTCGGTAATATGCATGACTCAGCGCCTACCTTCGTTCCTGGCGCGAGTTTCGGTCAAATCACACAAAGAAGATTTGCGACCACGCGTTCGCCATGAACCATGTGAAGCTACTTCGACTCGCTCAAGCAAACCCATAGGAGATGCGATTACCCTTGCCTGACGCGTGGGTCAACTCATGGGACAATTGCAAAGACGCGGGCTGGAAAACCCGAGCCGTCCTTTGGTTTTGGGAAAGTGGCCACGACAATTGCGCCAGCTTCGGGCACTTGGTCGAGATTAGTGAGGAGCTCGATCTGATAGTGATTGGTGCTCAAAATGTAAGTCTCGAGTGAGTAATCATCTTTGCTCGCGGCTATTCCCGGATCGGTGTCGGTTGTTTCGTGGCCTGAAGCGGTGATCCTTCGTTCTTCGTAAAGAAATTTCAGCGCTGGCAGACTCCATCCGGGATAATGGGCAGCTCCTTTTCCGTCTTTATTTTCCATTTTCGTTGCGTCGGGCCAGCGTTTGGACCAATCCGTGCGCATCGCCACAAATGCACCGCCCGGAATTTGGCCGTGATCTTTTTCCCATTTCTTAACCCGCTCGAGCGACAACGTGTAATCAGGATCAGCCGCCGCCTCGCGGTGCACATCATTCACCACTAGCGGCAGGACCATTTCTTTCGGATCGATCCGGTCAACCGTGCGCAGGCCTTTGATGAAATGCGCCGGCGGATCAACGTGCGTTCCCCATTGGCCGACATGCGTAAACAATTCCGAGAAAAAGCCCACCCCCATCGTGTCTGGGCGCTTGTCGTACCAGTAGATTGTCTTTCGCGTTTCATCCGGAAAACCGGGCCAACGCGGAATTCCAGGCGCAAAGTCGTGCGTAAGATCTACGTATTTTTTGGAAGCCAGCAGTTTTTGGATTTTCCAAAGCGAGAGATCGTCTGCAGGGGAGACTATGGTGACTACAAAGAAAAAAAGCGATACCAAGACGCATCGCATCCTCCAAGTGCATTTCTCGAAATGGAGCCACGTGCAATTTCTTTTGCTAACGGCGTGGCGTACATCCGCAAGCTCGCGCCGTGTTAAAGCATTTCGTTGATTTCGCTTCATTTGTTGCATTTTACCTTGTTTAAGCATCTCCCAACTATGCGGCAACAAGTTTGAATAACGTCGAATAACTTGCCGTTTTTTTGAAAAGGGAGCATTTGTCGGCGCGGCGCACAGATGTTATCAACAGCTGCCTCGTGCCTGGGATTGGCGAGAATAATCGTGCATGTTGTTCACGCGATTTAGAAGAAGAGAATTCGGAACTAGAACCGCAAAATCATCTTCGCAGGCTGTGAAAAACTTTTCCGTCAAAAGATGAATTCGTTTTGTGTTCTTGATCCTATTATTACGAATCAGAATACACGTCGGCTCTGTGCCTTGGCCGTAATGACCAAAGTGCCACAGGCAGGGCATGTAAAAACGCGCCTAGTGCCGCCACTTACGCCTAGCGAAGCCGCGGAGTTGAACAAATGTTTTTTGCGCGACACGGCAGCCTCGATTTCCAGCGCGGCTTGCGACAACAATGCCTGTGCAATCGCCGTTTACACGCCGGTCGGCTGCGAGGCAGCCTACACTGATATTCTGGCAGTCGATTTCAAATTGCTTCCGCAGCGGGGTGAAACCTTTGGCGAACGTCTCTATTTTGCCGCGGAAGATTTGTTTAAGTGTGGTTTTGAATCGGTGTGCCTGATTGATTCCGATAGCCCAACTGTTCCGGCGAAGAGTTTTTCTCACGCTGTCGCTGAACTGACGAAACTTGGCGATCGCGTTGTGCTCGGCCCGTGTGACGACGGCGGCTATTACCTAATTGGACTCAAGAAACCGCACCGGGAACTCTTCGAACAAATCGATTGGAGCACAAGACGGGTACTGGATCAGACAAGGCAACGTGCGCGCGAAATCGGGCTGGAAGTCAAACTGTTGCCGCCCGGATACGACGTCGATGACGGGGCGAGTTTATGCCGATTGTGCAAGGAACTGCTGGCCGAGGCAGCATCAGCAGATATCGCACCGCATACTCGAGAATTTTTGCGGAAGCTGACGGCGCGGAAGAAGCTGTAACCGCCCTGTCCAAGCGCCGATCTGCATTTGCGACGGTTCGAGACCGCCGCTACAAACACCCATGACGAGACGCGCGTTAGTCACTGGTGCTGCGGGCCTGATCGGCTCGCACATTGTCGATCTTCTCGTCCACGAGGGTTGGCAAGTGCGCGGCCTCGACAACTTTGAACCGCAAACCCACCGTCGCGGAAGGCCGCCGTGGATTAATGAGAAGGTGGAATTCATTGAAGGTGACTTGCGCGATCGCGGCACAATAACGGCCGCGCTCGATAACGTCGACGTCGTCTTTCACCAGGCCGCCTATGGCGGATACATGCCGGAGATCACGAAATTCGTCCATGTGAATTCATTCGGCACGGCGCAAATGCTCGAAGTTATTCGCGAGAAAAAGTTGCCGATTCAAAAAATCGTCGTCGCGAGCTCGCAAGCCGTTTACAGCGAAGGCGCCGGCAACTGTCCGAAACACGGTTTGGTCTTTCCGAGCGTGCGTCCGATCGATCAACTACGTAAGGGCGACTGGCAAGTCCATTGCCCAGTTTGCGGGGCAATCAGCAAAAGCGCTCCTACTCCCGAGACCGCACCCGTCGGCGGCGAAACCGTTTACGGCCTTACCAAAGTCGACCAAGAGCGGCTTGTGCTGCTCTGGGGAAAACAGGTCGGCGTCCCCACGGTCGCGCTGCGTTACTCCTGCACCTACGGCCCCCGCCAGTCCATATTTAATCCTTATACGGGGGTGATCGCGATTTTTTGCACGCGCTTGCTGAATAATTTGCCGCCGGTGCTTTACGAGGACGGCGAGCAGACGCGTGACTTTTCATTCGTTGAAGATATCGCGCGTGCCAATCAACTCGCTGCCGAAACGTACAAGCTCGACGGATTAGCCGTGAATATCGGCAGCGGACATGGTGTACCGATTCGCGAAATCGCTGAACAACTTTCCGATATTCTGAAAATCAATATCGCGCCCGAGATCAATGGCGAATTTCGTCCTGGCGAAATGCGTCATCTTACCAGCGACACCAGACTTGCGCGATCCGCCGGCTACGAACCGACCGTCGATCTGAGCGACGGCATTGCACGCTACATCGATTGGATCCGTGCCCAATCAGACATTCGCGATTATTTCAGTGAAGCGAGCGAAATTTTGAAGAACAAAGGTATCGTTCACCGTGTAGCGAGATGAATGTCGCTACGGGCATCCCGGATTTCGACGCGTCTGTTGTCGAACATGCGCGCAAGGATTTTCCGCTGCTGGATGCGGACATGACGGTAAGCGAAGCGCTCGAGCGCATCCGACGCGAAGGCGTGGGCGAACGCGTCATTTACTTTTACGCGGTTGACGAGCAGAAACGGCTCGTTGGCGTAGTTCCCACCCGTCGTTTGTTGACGGCGGCGCTGGAAACACCGTTGTGCCGGATCATGGTGCCGCGCGTCGTGGCTATTCCCGCGACCGCCACCGTACTCGACGCATGCGAATTTTTCGTGCTCTACAAATTTCTTGCGTTTCCCGTGGTGGACGAACAACGCCGCGTCATCGGGATCATAGATGCGAATCTTTTCGCGGAAGAAATCTTAGAGGCGGGGGATAGCGAGGATCGACATCGCTCGGCTGCGCCGGTGAGCGCCGAATTTTTTGAGGCGCTCGGGTTTCGCATTGAAGAAATTCGAGGCGCATCGCCGTGGCGCGTGTTTCGGTTTCGTTTTCCGTGGCTGCTCGTCACGGTGACAGGCGGAACGGTCTCGGCAATTCTCGCAGGCTTTTTTGAAGCGACCCTCACCCGTAGTCTGGTGCTGGCGTTTTTTCTCACGATGGTGCTCGGGCTGAACGAGAGCGTTAGCGCGCAATCCATGAGCGTGACGATTCATGCCTTGCGTTCAGCCACCGTGAGCTGGCGCTGGCTCTCGACTGCGTTTCGTCGCGAAGTGGCGACTGCAATCCTTCTAGGCGTTGCGTGCGGCTTAATTGTCGGCATCATCGCCTGGGTCTGGCGCCATGACATCCGCGCTGCGTTTGTTATTGGCGGTAGCATCGCGCTCTCGCTCGTTACAGCGTGTGCGCTCGGCCTTGGCGTGCCATCGCTTCTGCATCGGCTCAAGCTCGATCCGAAAATTGCAGCGGGCCCAGTTACCCTCGCTCTGGCCGATTTCGTTGCGCTGGTGATTTACTTCACGACTGCGTGGCTGGCTTTGCGATGAGTAACATCTCCGTCATTATCCCGGCGCTGAACGAACAGGAACCTATCGCTGGCGTCGTTCGCGAATGCCTCACGACCGGTCTGCCTGACGAGGTAATCGTGGTCGACAACGGCAGCACGGATCGCACAGCCGCGCGCTCACGTGAAGCTGGCGCGCGCGTGGTGACTGCGCCCCGGGGTTACGGGCGCGCCTGCGCAGCAGGTGTTCGCGCGCTCTCGCCCACATGCGACATCGTGATGTTTCTGGACGGCGACGGCAGCGATGTGCCCGCGTTCATGAATCAACTTGTCGATCCAATTGCGCGCGGCACACATGATTTCGTGATCGGCTCGCGCACGCGGGGGCAGCGCGAATCAGGCAGCATGAACTTCCAGCAAATTTTGTCAGGACGAATTGCGGGAATGATTCTGCGCCTGCTTTACGGAGTTCGTTACACTGACATGTGCCCCTTTCGAGCGATCCGTCGCGAGGCTCTCGCGAAACTCAACATGCGCGAGGAAACTTACGGCTGGAATCTGGAGATGCAGATGAAAGCCGCCCGCTGTGGTCTGCGTGTTCTGGAGATTCCGGTAGACCATCGCCGGCGGGTTGGTGGAGAATCGAAAGTTTCAGGCACGTTGCGCGGCACATTTGTCGCTGGCAGTCGCATCATTGCGACTCTCGTGCGTGTGGCGCTCGAATAATAAGGCGACTCGTCGAGAGGGAGAGCGCTGGAAATTCCGGCCTCTTCGTGTAGCGTCGGCCAATGCTTTCGATGCTCGATTTGGAGAGATTTCGGAACACGCCGCTTACGCGTCAACCATTCGATTTTTTGATTGTTCCAGAGTTCGTCAAGGCCGAAGCGCGCTCTGCGATCGAGAAAGACTATCCAGGGGTCAGCCGGCCCGGCAGCTTTCCGCTGCGCGAGGTAACCTACGGCCCCGCGTTTGCGAAGCTGATCGAGGAGATGCGAAGCGACGAGTTTCGCCAGGCCTTTGAGGAGAAATTTAACGTGGATCTTACGAATCGGCCGGACATGATCACGGTGCGCGGCCGCTGCAGCGAAAAGGACGGGAAGATCCACACAGATTCTGAGACGAAAATCATCACGATCCTCATTTACATGAACCCGGCTTGGGAATCGTCCGGCGGACGCCTGCGGTTGCTGCGTTCCGGGACGAATCTCGATGACGTGATCCAGGAAGTGCCACCGACCGAAGGCACGCTGCTAGCGTTCCGTCGCAGCAGTAACTCGTGGCACGGCCACAAGCCGTTCTCTGGTCCGCGCCGCGCGATTCAATTTAATTGGGTCACGAGCGCAGCAGTAGTGCGACGCGAGCAGAACCGGCATCGCTTATCCGCTTGGATGAAAAAAATTCGCGGCGCATTCTCGGGTGAGAGGCAGGCGGCCTAGCGCAATTTACCTTGGGCAATTGAACGGCCGGATCGAAAGCGCGCACACAAAAAGCCGCGATGCATTGGAACTGCAATCGGCAGAATTCTCGCGGATTTTGCTCATCAAACCGTCAGCGCTCGGCGACGTCGTCCACACGATACCGGTGCTGGTAAAGCTGCGCGCGCGATACCCGCACGCGCGGATTGACTGGCTGATCACCCCGGAGAACGCCGAAGTCGTGCGCTGCCATCCGGCGCTCACCAATGTTGTTCTTTTTGCGCGTCGCGATTTCTCGAAGCCCGGCCATAAATGGCGCGCGCTGGTGGCGTTCTTTGATCTGCTCAAGCAAATCCGCCGCGCGAAATATGATTTGATCATCGACATGCATGGTCAGGTGCGTTCGGCTTTTTTCGCTCTCATCAGCGGCGCCCGCGTGCGGATCGGATTTGATCGACCAGTCAAACGCACACTGACAGTTTCTGCGGAGCACGCTCTGAAGAACGTACCGAGCCATGGCTGGCGCGGCGCGCGCGAAGGCTCATGGCTGGCGTACACGCACCGCATCGCGATTCCGACGCTCGATGTTCACGCAATCGATCGATATCTTTGGGTCGGAGAACTGCTCGGATTCGACGCCGATCCACCAGACCTAACAATTCATCTTCCACCGGAAGCGATATCTAAGGTGCAGCGATTGCTTGAGGAGCACCGCGTGTCCGCTGATACGCCGCTTGTTGTTCTGGTGCCCGGGACCATTTGGGAGACGAAGCACTGGACGATCGAAGGATTTGCGGGTGTTGCGCGCGAATTTCTTCGCGATGGATTTGCCGTGGCTCTCGCGGGCACAAAACGCGACCAGGAGCGCTGCCGGCAGATCGCAGCTGCCGCGCCCGGCGCATGTGATTTTTCAGGCAAAACCACGCCAGCCGAATTGGCGGCGCTTATTCGCCGTGCCGAGGTGGCGGTGACAAACGACTCAGGTTCGATGCACGTCGCAGCATCCCTCGGCAAGCCCATGGTAAGCGTCTTCGGACCAACCAATCCCGTTCACATCGGACCTTACGAACGGCCAGAATCGGTCGTGCGCGTGGATTTGCCATGTTCGCCATGCAACTATCGTCGGCTGAGCCAATGCCCGTTTGACCACGCATGCATGAACCAGGTTACATCTGCGATGGTCGTAGAGCGGGTCGAAAAGATCCTCGCGACTACAAAGTGAATTGAGGTAGCGCCGTCGACGCGGCGAAAGCCCTCGGTCGAATCATCACGGCGCTTGGCACAAGCGCCTCTACAACTCATATTTGCGGCGCATGAGTAGAACAAAGGCGATTTTTACTGGATTACTCGCCGGTTTGGTCGGCGGAATTGTTATGACGGCGGGGATGTTATTGCTTGCCGCGCTTGGTGTGGCAACACCGCTCGTGATCATCGGTGATCGCCTTTCGGTTTTTATACCGCCCGGTCCGTTCCTTTCACTGATGGGCAAAGTGGGCGGATACAATCACCTCAAACAACTTGGCGTTGGATCGACAATTGCTGGCCAACTCCTGGTTGCTGCGATTGCAGGTGCGATTTTCGGTTTGTTCGCTCGACGCAACCCCACGCGCGTCCCGGCGATCTGGACAATAGCGACGTTTGTCATGCTACCGATCGTTGCGTTCGCAATCGCGTTGTGGCGAGTCCTGGGCACAAGCTATGTTGGCCTGCCTATCGATGCCGCGCGCCTAGTCACGCTCGTAGGCTTTGTGCTGTGCGTTTTTTTGTTCGAACGAATCCTTGTCGCCAGTTTCCAATTTTTGGCGACGCGAAAAATCGGGAAGCACCGTTACGAATTTAGTCCGGCGATTGGCCGGCGTGCGTTTGTCTTGAGCGCAATCGGAGTCGCCGTAGCCGGTGGCGGCTTCGCGCTGGCTCGAAGACTTTATCGCGTGGCAACATTCAGTTACGACGGCACGCAATATAAAGGCCGCATCGTCCAGCCGATTACGCCTAACGAATTATTTTATTGCGTGACGAAGAACGTGGTCGATCCCAAGGTGAATGCCGACCTGTGGCACCTCGAACTGAACGGACTCGTGCAAAATAGTGCCACGTGGCGAATCCAGGATCTCCTCGGGCTCCCAGCGCATGAGCAGCAAACGACGCTTATGTGCATCAGCAATGGGCTGGACGCGGGCTTGATCAGCAATGCGATCTGGAAAGGTATTCCCTTACGCGATTTGCTCGAACGAGCAGTCCCGCTTCCGAACGCCGCACGGGTCCGCTTCCACGGCGTTGATAATTACACCGACACCATTCCATTGGAAAAGGCGATGGAGCCAACAACTTTACTCGCCTACAATATGAATGGTGTCCGATTGCCGCACCGGCACGGTTATCCGGTACGCGTCATTGTGCCGGGCTACTTCGGCGAAAAGCATGTGAAATGGCTCACCCGCATCGAATTGACTGATGCCAAAGTGAAAGGCTTTTACGAAACCCAAGGCTGGGGGCCGGATTTCATCACGCCAACCCGATCTCGGATCGATGCGCCCGATCATGAATCGCGATTCTCGATTAGCGAATTACAGCAGCCAATCGAGGTGAAAGGCATGGCCTATGGTGGCGACCGCGGCATTACGCGAGTCGAGCTCAGCTTCGATGACGGCAAATCATGGCGTGATGCGGAGATTTATTACGCTGGCGGCGATCTGGCGTGGTCGCTTTGGAAGGCCGAATGGACACCAGATGCAGCAGCTGATCACGTCTTCGTCGTCCGCGCCACCGACGGCGAAGGCGACGTGCAGGAATGGGAAGAAGATCGCAGCTTCTTCTCGGGCGTGACCGGGTTTCATAAAATTGTCGTGCACGTGACTACATGAGTTCGATAGCACCTAGACGATTATGTCGAGCCGGTGCGAGATCGCTCTATCTTGTTTTGCTTGCGATTGCTTCCCTGTGTGACGGCTCAACTGTGTCTGTGCCAGCAGACTTTTCTGTGGGGGCTGCCTTTTTCCGGGAGCAGGGTTGACGGACTACAAGGCTTCGAAGCCGTGGCGCCTACGAATTACCCGGGAGGGAAAAGCGATTCAGGAGATTTCGATTATCGGAGCTGGAGCCGGCGTGCGGCGAACTTCGAAATCCTTCGTCTTGTCCGAAGAAGACATGCGTGGTCTCGCGGCAGTCGTTGAGCAAGCGAATTTCTTTGGTCTTCCAAATAAGATTTCCAATAGCGAATTTGATCACTTCGCCGGCTGTGTCCTAAAAATTACGATGGTCGGCTGAACGCACCGGGTCGAGTTTGTCTGGCCAACCGACGAGAAGGCTACGCATAAGCGGACGGAACTGACTCGCTTTTGGAAAGTCTGGCGGACAGTTCTAACGAAGGTTCCGTCGCCGAATCGGAATTCGGAAGCCGTTTGGTGGCTTCAGCATGTCCGCCCCGACCTTGTGGCTCAAACACCTTAGGAATCCGGTGCCGCGCAGTCTAGGCGGTTAAGCCGTGCGACCGATCGTTGCAACTTGCGCTGTGTGCTAAGTTTTGTTGATGGAGAAAGTGATCATCGTCGGAAGCGGCTGCGCCGGATTGACGGCGGCGATTTACGCGGCTCGGGCTAACCTGAGCCCCTTGGTGCTTGAAGGTCGGCAGCCGGGTGGACAACTCTCGACCACGACGTTGGTGGAAAATTATCCCGGCTTTCCTGATGGAATCGATGGACCGGAGCTCATCCTCTACATGCACAGGCAGGCCGAAAAATTCGGTGCCCGTTTCTCCTACGCAGAAGTGAGTGATTTTGACGGAAACAATAAGCATGTCCGGATCAAAGCCGATGACGAGTGGCTCGAGACGCAGGCGCTCATTATTGCCAGCGGAGCGTCAGCTCGCTATCTCGGACTCGAAAACGAAGAG
The DNA here is from genome assembly GCA_003217875.1 of Verrucomicrobiota bacterium. Taxonomy (GTDB): domain Bacteria; phylum Verrucomicrobiota; class Verrucomicrobiia; order Chthoniobacterales; family UBA10450; genus Udaeobacter. The sequence continues at coordinate 15,784 of QHMR01000009.1, read as the reverse complement.
AAGTTGATCGGTCATGGGCTGACTTCGTGCGCAACGTGCGACGGCGCGTTTTACAAAAATGTGCCGGTCTGCGTCGTTGGCGGCGGAGATTCAGCCGCGGAGGAATCGCTGTTTCTCGCCCGGTTTGCTTCGAAGATCTATCTGATTCATCGTCGCGACAAGATGCGCGCGTCGGTGATTATGCAGGAGCGTGTATTTGCGAACAAGAAGATCGAGCCCATCTGGAACACCGTCGTGACAGAATACATTGCCGATGAAAAGGGCGAGATGCGCGCCGTTAGTTTGCGCAATGTGAAGACAGGAGAAGAACGCGAACTCGCAGTGGCGTGTGTTTTCATGGCAATTGGTCATGACCCGAACACGCGAGCGTATCGAGGCAAGCTCGACATGGACACCGATGGCTATTTGGTCACGAAAAATCTCGTGGAGAGCAAGTATCCCGGTGTATTCGTGGCGGGCGACGTTGCAGATCGGATTTACAAGCAGGCGGTAACCGCAGCCGGTTCTGGTTGTGCGGCGGCGATGGATGCGGAGAAGTACCTAAGCGAGCTGGAATCTTGATTTGCAATTTGCGATTTGCGATTTGCTCAATGACTGAACGCGAGCTCCTTGATCGAACCAAGCAGTTTGGATTGCGAATCTTTAAACTTGTTGCCGCTCTGCCCCAAACGATTCAGGGACGAGCGGTAGCTTCGCAACTCATAAGGAGCGGGACATCTGTAGCAGCAAATTACTGCGCAGCATGCCGAGCGCGTTCGAAACCGGACTTCATTGCTAAACTCGGTGTGGTCGAAGACGAAGCAGATGAAAGCGCGTTTTGGCTCGAGTTTATAATTGACACGGGCTTGCTCAGTGCAGTGAAAGTGAGGCCTTTGCTAACTGAGGCGGGCGAGATCGCCGCCATCATGGCATCGTCGAAGAAAACCGCGGCAAAATCGCAAATCGAAAATCGAAAATGCTGTGAAGATCTGTGACCTGACACAGTTCTACTCTCCGGTCAGCGGCGGGGTGAAACGTTATCTTCACGAAAAGATCCACTATATCGAGAAGCACGCGCCGCGCGACGAGCACGTTCTGATTGTTCCCGGCCCGAAGGCGAACGTGAAGGCAAATGGGCGCTCGCGTGTCTACTCGATTCGTTCGCCTCTTGTGTCACGTACGGGCCAATATCGCGCTCTACTGAATTTGCGCGCAGTGGAGGAAATTTTGGAAGAGGAACGGCCGGACCTGATTGAGTCCGCCGATCCTTATCAACTCGGGTGGAAAGCGGTGAAGCTTGGCCGTGCCCTGCGCGCCCCCGTGATCGGATTTTATCATTCGCATTTTCCGGAAGCATATCTGCGTAACAGCGCAAAAGTCCTCGGAAAAATTGCGACGCGCCGGGTGATGAAGCTTTCCCGGGCTTACGTGCGTAAACTTTACAATGAGCACGCGGCAACGTTGGTAGCATCAGAGCGGCTTGCGAGCGTGCTGCGCGATTGGGGAGTGCATAACGTGCGGGTCCTGAGTCTCGGTGTTAATCCTGATATCTTTCGTCCCGACGCCTCGGAGAAGGAAACAACGCGCCGCTCGCTTGGTCTCAATTCACAAAAAAAACTCCTTCTTTACGTCGGCCGTCTGGCGAAAGAGAAGAACACGGCAACTCTGTTTGCGGCATTCAAAATTCTGCAGCAACGCCGTCCGAATGAGTTTCATTTGCTCGTCATTGGCGATGGTCCCGAGCGAACTCAGCTTCGGAAACTCCAAGCGCGAACCAAAAACATTTCGTGGGTTCGTTATTGCGGTGATCCGCGCGACCTCGCCCGCTACTACCGCGCCGCCGATCTCTTCGTTCATCCCGGTGTTCAGGAAACTTTTGGCCTAGCGACGTTGGAGAGTCAGGCGTGCGGGACGCCCGTGGTGGGAATTCGTGGCAGCTGCATGGACAATATTATTTGTCATGAGCAGAAATCATGGGCGCGAGAGAACAGCGCGGATGCGCTCGCGGGTGCGATTGTCAGTTGCGCGACAAAAAAATTGTTAACCGTCGGCAGAAATGCGGCAAAGAGGGCTCGGAGCCTCTATAGCTGGGAGCGGGTGTTTGACGAACTGTTTTGCATTTATCGCGAGGTTCGCGCAAACTACCGCCAATTTTAAATGGCGAACGACGATCACCAGGCGTTCCTCATTCGCGGCTATCGCAGATCAGACCGCGAAGCGGTCCGAAAGCTCTGCTGCGACACTGGCTTTCTTGGCGACCCTATTGATCCCGTGTACGAGGATCGAGAATTGTTCGCTGATTTTCTCACCACCTACTACACCGATCACGAACCCGAATCCTGTTTTCTCCTGGAAGTGGACGGCGAAATACGCGGTTATCTACTCGGCTCGCGTAAGCCGCTACGAAACCAACTCTACGCCCTTTACCAAAACGTCTGGCTCTTCTTCCGCGCGCTAACACGCTACTTCCGCTACAATGCGCGATCGCGCCGGTTTATCCGCTGGCTTCTTGTGCATGGCTGGCGCGAAGTCCCCGCAGCACCGCGGCGCACGCCGCATTTCCACGTCAATTTGTTGCCCGACGCTCGCAAAGTCTCGACGACACGCGCGCTCATGAGCGCGTATTTAAGTTATCTTTATCGATCCGGCGAAAAACGTGTTTACGGCCAGATCATCACATTCGAGAGCCGGCGCGGAGAGAAAATGTTCGAGCGCTACGGGTTTAAGGTGTTGAATCGGGCGGAGATGCGTGTTCGCGAATAACACGGTTCAGAGGCTCAAAGTTACAATGGCCTTTCTGCTGTTTCTGCTTTACCGTTGTCGCTCTTGTAGCTTTCTAGGCCTTTTTTCGCCGGCATAGCTCAGCGGGTAGAGCAGCTGATTTGTAATCAGCAGGTCGTCGGTTCGAATCCGACTGCCGGCTCACCTCAATTGTCGGTTGTGGATTACGTGTGTGGGCCGGGCAATCTCGAAAAAGAGACACGGTTTTACTGCCTCAAACGTCGGCGGCTTTGCCGGCGAAGTGGAGATGTTCGAGAATCTGGCTGCGCAGGCGGAGGAATGAATCGCTAGTGCGATCGCGCGGGCGCAGAAGCTTAATGTCGATCGTGCGGTCGATGCGCCCGGGTGCCCGGGTCATGACAAGGATACGATCACTCATGTAGATGGCTTCATCGATGTCGTGGGTGACGAGCAGCATCGTCGTGCGGCGATTTTCCCACAGGCGCAGTACTTCGTCCTGCATGCGCATGCGAGTGAAGGCGTCGAGCGCGCCAAGTGGCTCATCGAGTAAGAGCACTTTGGGATGATTAATGAGTGCGCGTGCGAGTGCGACGCGCTGCGACATGCCGCCGGACAAGTGATGAGGATAAGCGCTGCCGAACGCTCCCAAGCCGACCAGGCGCGTGAACTCGTCCACTTCGTGGCGCTTTTCGTGGAGAACGCCGCGCGCGACCAGGCCTGCTTCGATGTTCCGACGCACGGTCAACCACGGGAACAGGTTTGGATCTTGAAAAACGAGACCGCGCTCAGCGCTCGGCCCCAGAATTTCTTCCTCACCGACAAGCAGGTCGCCAGCATCAGGAAGATCGAGACCAGCGATAAGTCGAAGCAATGTGGATTTCCCGCAACCGCTTGGGCCGACTAGCGACACGAGCTCGCCAGCGGCCATCGAAAACGAAATGCCGTCCAGGACGAGGCGCCTTGTGCCTGGCGCGTCTGGGACCGCAAAACTTTTGCGGACTTCGTCAACGCGAAGCGCTGATCCGGCCGCGACATTCGTCATTACCATTTGATCATTCCCTTCTGCCAAACCAGCACCCGATCGCGCAGTTTGAAGAGCAAAGTCATGACGGTGGAGAAGAAGGCCGCCATTATGATGAGAGCCGCGTAGACTTTGCCGTATTCGGCCCAGCCTTGCGCCCAACTGACATACCAACCGAGACCAGATTTAACTCCGACAGACTCGGCGACCACCAGAGTTAGAAACGATGCACCGAGGCCCATGAACAGCCCGATGAAAATATTCGGAACCGCAGCTGGAATCGCGATCCGAAAGATGAGATACGCGCGTCCGGCGCCGAGCGTTCGAGCCACGTCAAGGTACGACGCCCGGGTATTGGAAACCCCGGATGCAGTCAACATTGTGACCGGGAACCACACCGCTAGCGCGATTAATCCCGCTGCGGACACAATCGCCGAAGGCGACACGACCATCGCAAGAGGGATCCATGCGGTGGCTGGAATCGGCCCCACGACTTTGAGCAGCGGCATTCCCCAATAACGCACTGAAGTCGACCACCCGATGCACACACCGCTAACAAGTCCCACGATCACGCCAAGTGTATAGCCACTTAAGAGTAAAACCAGCGAGTGCCAGGTGCTATCGAGCAAAAGGGCGCGATCGCTAATCAAACTCCGTAAAACCGTTGCGGGTCCGGGAAAGTACGGCAGCGGAAGCAAGTGGAAGCCCGACGTAATTACGTCCCAAAGGCCGAGTAACAGAATTGCAGCCGTAAAAATCGGCCACATGTGCCGCATCCATTGGCGCAACCCCGCCCAGAAACTTTGCGCGATTGAGAGAACAATTGAGACGCCAAGAATTTCCCAAAACAGCAGCACGTAAGAACGTGTCTCGAGCGGCGGCCACTTTTTTGAAAAGAGCAAGTGAATTCCGAATGTAATTAAACTTGCGACCGGAACAGCCAGCTGTATCGGCCAAGGCAACGCCGATCTGCTCTCAAGCCGGTCCGCGGTGTTATTCTTCAGCTGTGTTCGCACGAAAGTTAACTGCGTTCGCGCGGCAGCCGGCCTCACTGCTTAGCAGCCATCGCATTTTTCTCGAGGCAAGGGGCATCAGGGTCGGCCAGATTCGGAGGATCCTGATCCGGTTGATCAAACATTTTTCTTCGGCAGCACGAATCTCCTCTGTCTTTTTGGACCAACTCCGCGATTAGCCGGATATCGTCGTCGGGCGAGACCTGGGCTCCGGCAATTTTTTCCACTTCCAGAGTTTTGATCCACTCGTCCGTAACGCCGTCAAGATGCATGAACGCACGTTTGGCGAGCGCTTCGGTATCGGTCTCGGCAGAGAGCATCTTGGCGACCTTCATCTCCCGGCCGGCAGTATAGACCGACTCCTCAGCCAGGTGGACACTTGGTATGTAGCGCAAACGCGCCAGGGCGGCGGTGTTCAATTCTGGGGTTGAGGCGAGATATTTTTTCTCTACTGCCATGATCGCCGCAGCCCTCGGGTTGGTCTCGACCCACTTGGCGCCTTTCAACAGCGCACGCGTTGCTCTGGCTGCGGTGTAGGGATTGGCATCCACCCATTTGCCGTTCGCGATCACCTCGCAGCAATACTCGTCTTTGTAAGGTGCATCCATTATCTGGTCGGCAATGTTTCGCACCTTTCCCTCCGCGATCAGCAGGCTTCCGATTGGTTCTGCGTTGCAAACGGCGTCCACTTCGCCTTTGTCGATAGCCAGACCTAATTCACCCGCCGGATAAACTTTCCAAGTGATATCTTTCCCAGCGTCGATTCCGTGCGTTCCGAAGACACGATTTGCGAACACGAAGGGCGGCGTGCCCATTCCCGGCACACCAATTCGCTTTCCTTTCAGATCCTCAATCGTGTGAATATTCGTTTTCGCGCCCGCCTGGACACGCAGACATCCGCGGTGGATTCCGGCGAGGAATCTTACATCCAAACCCTGTTCGATCGGCTTGAGGAAGTACATCACCAGATGATGAGTGATGTCGTAGCTGCCAAGCGCCAGTGCGTCCTTATAAGTCGCCCAATTGCACTTCACTAGTTCAGGCTCGAGTCCCTCCTCCTTGAAAAAGCCCTTCTCGTAAGCGACGTAAATTGGCGCCTCGCAGGTCAGACCGACATAACCGACGCGGACCTTGTTTGAATTCCGAGCTGTGGAACTGGGGTTCTTATTGCAGCCTGCCACTAGCAGAACACTCAGCGAAACGGCCGTGATCAGCTTCGATTTCATTTGTGCCTCTCAAAGGTTTTGCAAATAGCCAGATAAGTTTTGACTATGGAAGCAGAATTCTAGCCCGCAATCAACCCCGAACGCTTGCGGGATCAAGCTCCCGGTTGCATTTAGCCCGCCCAGCCGAAGAATATTCCTTTTCCCATGCCGGAGCCTTTGGACATTCGCCACCTCCGCTATTTTCTCGCGGTCGCCGAGGCGGGAAGCTTTAGCCGCGCGGCTGATCGTCTGGGAATTTCGCAACCGAGTGTTTCGCAGCAAATGCGGGATTTGGAAGCGGGTCTTCGCGTGCCTCTGTTTCAGCGTCGAGGGAAGCGGATTCTGCTTACTCCACGCGGTCTGATTTTTCAGGAGCACGCCCGGGCGCTCCTTCATCAGCTGGAGAATTTTCTCCAGGAACTGAACAGTGAACCCGGGGAATTACGCGGCGCATTGCATTTGGGTGTTATCCCGGTGCTGAATGTGCCGCTCGTGCCGCAACTCCTTGGCTCTTTTACCGACGATCATCCAGCGATCAGCATAACGGTTGAAGAAATTTCTTCCACCGAGATCGAGACGGCACTCGAAGAAGGCCGGATGGACGTTGGCCTGGGTTTTCTGACCCGCCACTCTCCAAATTTGCGTTACGAGCGTCTTTGCACGGATGAATTCGCCCTCATTGCGGCGCAGAATCATCCATGGGCGAACCGGCGGGCGGTTCATTTTTCAGAATTACACCAGCAACGCCTGCTCCAATTGCCGGACACCTTTGTAATGCGCAGAATGACGGACGAAATTTGTCGAAAGCATCAGGTCCGTCCCCATATGGTCGCCGAGATCAACGCTATTGAAACCCTTCTTCGCTCGCTTGGGCCATTGAAAGCCGCCGCATTGATGCCAAAGATCGCATTGCGCGGCCGGGAGAATCTGAAATTACGGGCGATTCGTTTGCGCGGCAAAAATCTGGGAGTCGATATTGGTCTGTTGCGACTAAGCGATTCTGCAGCAAACAGCGCGGTCGCCGCATTCACAAGCCTCGCCAAGGCGACTGTTCCGAGAATGATCAAACCCTAAACGTTCTTACCGGGAATCGGGGTGGCGCAAATACAACGCCATGCCGCCCATGTCGAGAATGGCAAAATGCGACGAGAGATACTCCTGGCCCAGAACGCCCGCGTTTGATTCGGCCGCAGATTTCGAGAGCAGGATGTCGCCAGACAAGTGAGCTACTACCACCTCGGCGTTCGCGATTTTGAAGGTGCCGATTGCCAAGTCTTTCACGCCTGTGCGATTTACTCCTTCAACCAAGCCGCCGGCCCCGCCTGCACCGACGCCAGCTAGAGCGGTTACACCAGTGCCAGATCGCACTGCGACTTGTGTGTCGATGAGCGTATTCGCTGAGCCAGTATCTACGATAAATCGAGTCGCATGTCCGTTGAGCGCTCCTTCCACGTCGAAGTGATTATTAGTGTTGAGGCGTATCGGGATTCGCGTAAACCCGCGACCGGCTAGAAAACCTGCGAGGCTCTGACTAACTGCGGGACTGCGTCCGTTCGGATTTACGTAAAGCATCTGCCGGGTGCAATCCACAATCATCCCGAACTTCACCATTTCGTTGGCGCCGAGAAGACCGTTAATATGCGCCAGGGCCTTCGAATCGGCGATATGCGAGCCCGTAGCGGGACCGCTGCGGTCCCGGTTGAAATCGGAGAAATCTGCGATCGCCACCGGCACATTTGTCACCGTGCAGTTACCCATGGCGATGGCTTTTACTTTGCTAGTGCCAAAGCGTTCCCAGCTCCGGCCAAACAAACCACCGACACTTGAGCCGGTTTTTTCTACCGTTAGACCGAATGTACTTACGCTGTTGAGATCGATGACCGTGACAGGCGAACCCGTGTCGATCATGAGCGCAGCCCGTCGGTTGTTGATGAGGACCGGAACAAACAGATGATTTCCGAAGCGCCGCTCCAGCTTCGCGCCGGCGAGACCTTGCTTTGAAAGAAAGCCCGCGAGCGTGCCGCTGTTTTGCTGTGATTGCGCAGGCAACGGCGTCAGCGCCGGTAGCAAAACAATTGCGAGGAAGAGTTTTTTCATGAGATGAATTGCGGAATGAGAAGCTCGGCATTGTCGAATTTCCGGAATCGCCGTCAAGCCTGTCTGCAGAGTCGTTTTGACCTCACATTTGTGAGCTTGATCATTTCTGGCATCGCGTTGGCAGTCAACACGAGTGCTTTTGGACAACAAAAACCGGAGGCGATTCCACGCGACACGGGCAGCGATTTGCTTTGGAAGAAACTCGAGACCCGCGTTGAAGAAATCGCCGCACGACTCGATGGCGTGATGGGCGTGGCTGTTCTCGATCTTACCGATGGACGGGTCCTTTTGCGCAATGCTGATCGCGTCTTTGCCGCTGCCAGCTCAATCAAGCTGGCGATCTTGCTCGAATTATATCGTCAGGATCAGGAAGCCCGCGCCGGAGCTAAAGGGAAAGCTAGGTTAGACGACATTTACAGCTTCGATCCCAAAGATTTGGTCGAAGACAGCCGGATCATGGCTGGCCTGACTCCGGGTGTGACGCGCGTGACAAACCGCGACTTGGCTCAATTCATGGTTGCTGTGAGTGATAACGCCGCCGCCAACGTTCTCATCGATCGTGTGGGCAGAGATAACGTAAACGCAATGCTGCGCAGCCTTGGGCTTTCAAAGACAGTGTTGCGCCGGAAGATGATGGACATCGCAGCCGCACGGCGCGGCGACGAAAACGTCGCCACTCCGCAGGAAATGGTCCGGCTATTGGAAGCTATCTTTAAGGAGAAGGCGGTAGACAAAGAATCGACCGCGGGGCTTATCAAACAGTTATCGACCAAGAAGGACAGTTACATTCCGCGCCTTCTACCGGATGACGTTCAGATAGCGAACAAGCCTGGAGAATTGGAAGGCGTGCGAAACGATTCAGGTATTGTTTTTGCGGCACACCGGCCGTTTGGGATAAGTGTCATGACCGCTTACGACCGCGATGAGAAAGCGGCCGAGCGCGCCATTAGCGACGTTGCTCTTGAAGCGTATCAATACTTCGAGATGCGCGGCAAAACGTCCGAATACGGCCGCATCTTGCCATCGGCCGAAAACCCATAGGCTGAAAAAGACGGAGTAACGACTTTTGCTTCCATTAGCTTCATCGCGCACGTAGATATGACTCGCTTTGTTAATATTTCACCACGCGTATGGCAACTTACGGGCGATATGTCCCAGCTACCGAGCGTTGGATACGAGCGAATCATTCGGCGCATCGCCAGCGAAGCCGACACAGTTGCCCATCACCGGGAACGCGCTAAGCACAAGCCGAATTGCTTTCGAGCGTATGTGAAACTGAAATGCCGTGCTGAGACGATTTCGTTGTTCCACAGCAGTAGATCTGGATATCGAGCTCAGTACTACTCGTCAGTTGCTGGCGGCGAACAGGCAAATCGATTCGCGTTGGCGGTTCTGGTGCCGCGGGAGGGTGAGTTGCTTAGAGGAAAGGCGAAGCGCGGCTGTTCTTGGTCGTGGATGGAGAAGTCGTTATTGGACCCCACGGCAAAGGTCTGGATTCATCAGGGGCATTGGCTGCGCGCGAATGCGCGGCGCGAACGAAACCTCTCTGTGAAACGCTGGCTAAGGGCGCAGGCTGATGACGATAGAGAGCGACGAAAAAGAGCCCGATGGGCAACGCTTACTCCGTCCTCCGAGCTCTGCTTAGAGCTCAAAGGAGGTTTTCTTTCGCTCTCCGGAAAGCCCTTGGGTTTCTTCAAACAAACGCGATCAAGAGATTCGCGTGAGCTTGGTTTCACCTAGTCTTGCTGCGTCGAGCGCGTAATCGCGGCTATTCCATCTATGGTCGCCGTTCACACACGCGCTGACGGGATCGCCACGTCGACTGGCGCTTCCAGTATTACAACAACTGATGAGGGTCGACATCGACAGTGACGGTGACGTCTTCTGGGAATGGCAGTTTGTCGAGCGTTTCGCGGACGAGGCGGCTGAGACGCATGATGGCTGCACCGCGGATCAGGATATGAAATCGGAATTGGCCTTGTAATTTTTCCAAAGGCGCGGCGGCTGCGTCGCCCAAGATGAATTCTTCGGGAAGCGCTTCTTTCAAACGGCGCTTTAATGTTTCGGCTGACAATTTCGCGCGACCTTCATGTGCGGAACGGACGGTGATCAGAATCGCGTGTTTAAATGGCGGGAAATCGCAACGGTCGCGAAATTCAAGCTCCTGTTGGAAATAGCCGGCAAAATCGTGGTGGCGCGCAAACTGAATCGACGGACTAAACGGCGTGTAAGTCTGCACAAAAACTTCGCCTGACGTCTCCCCGCGACCGGCGCGGCCGGCGACTTGGGTGAGAAGTTGGAACGTGCGTTCGCCAGCGCGGAAATCGGGCAGGTGCAAAGCAAGATCGGCGTTGATGATTCCGACGAGCGTTACGTTTGGGAAATGCAGACCTTTCGCGATCATCTGTGTGCCAACGAGGATATCGATCTTGCCGGTTCGAAAATTTCTTAGCGTCTCGCGATATGCTTCCTTGCGCGTCATCGAATCAGCGTCCATCCGCCGCACCACTGCTTTCGGAAAAATCTGGGCGACCGTCGATTCGACTTTCTCCGTGCCGAAACCGTAATATATCAGTGCGTCCTGGCCGCACGCCGGACACTTCTTCGGCACGGCAGCGGTATGCCCGCACAAATGACAACTGAGGCGTCCGGGGACGGCGGGATGCCGGTGAAACGTGAGCGCGACACTGCAATTTGGACAGTTGCGCGCTTCCCCGCAATTGCTGCACAGCAGCGAAGTAGAAAAACCGCGGCGATTCAGGAACAAGATTGTCTGCTCTCGCTTTTCCAAGCGATCGGCGATGGCTTGCGACAATTTTTCTGACAAAATGGCAGCTTTTTTTTCCTTCCGCCGTTCCTGGCGAAGATCGACGATGCGCATAAGAGGCATCTGCTTTTGGTCCACGCGCTGGGTGAGCGTAAGCAGCCGATATTTGCCGATGGCAGCGTTGTGATAACTCTCAAGCGACGGCGTGGCGCTTCCCAAAACCGCCACGCACTTCTCCATCTTTGCCCGGACCACTGCCACATCGCGGGCATGATACCGGGGCGCTTCCTCCTGCTTGTAGGTCGTCTCATGTTCTTCATCGACCACGATGAGCCCGAGGTCTTTTAGCGGCGCGAACACCGCACTGCGTGCTCCGATCACGATCCGGGCCCGGCCGGAATGAATTTTATGCCATTCATCGTGGCGTTCGCCCTCTGACAAATGACTATGCAGCACCGCGACGGCATCCGGCATGTTGGCAAAACGGCCCTTAAAACGTTCGACTGTCTGCGGCGTCAGTGAAATCTCGGGGACAAGAACGATTGCCGTTCGTCCGCGATCAAGCGTTGCCCGGATCGCTTGCAAATAGATTTCGGTTTTACCGGAGCCGGTGACGCCGTGGAGCAAAATTGGCTGCGCATTTTCAGGTGAATCGAGCGCTTGCGTGATTTGCTTCAATGCCCGCGATTGCTCCTCGTTCAGAACGAGGTTCGACGTCGCAATGAATTGTTCGTCGGCGTGCGGGTCGCGCACCACTGCTTGCTCGCGCAGCTCCGCGAGGCCGCGTTTGACCAGCGCGCGCAATGTTTGGTTATCGAGGGCTGTCTGGCGCAGGAGGTCCGCCGCACGTATTGGAGTTTCCAGCTTCGAGATCGCGTCTAGCAGTTCCGCCTGACGCGGCGCGCGCCTCCGCAATTTCTCGACCTCTTCGCGGTCGACTTTACGCCCGGGCTGAACGAAGAACTGCTTCTTCCATCCGATTTCGGCGCGGCGAATCACCTGCGGCAGCATGCTGCGCATCACCGTTTCGACCGGGCAGCAATAGTAGGTGCCGATCCAGCGCGCCAGTTCGAGCAATTGCTCGCTTAAGACCGGCGCTTCGCCGACGATTGCTTCGATTGACCGAATGCCTTTGGCTTCACTGTGTTCTGGAACGGCTACAACTGTCGCGAGGGCGGATTTGTCGCGAAATGGCACGCGTACGCGCGAACCGATTCCTATCCGGCCCGTCAGGCTATCGGGCACGGCATAATCGAGCTCGCGGTGGATCGCCCGATCAATGATGACACGAACGTAATTGGCTTTTGCCATGGAAACTTGCCGGTAATTTAATTGCCCACGCGAGCAGGAGCACGAGATTTGATGGCGAAGTGATACGATTCTTCTTAAAACTAGTCCTCTGCGTAATGCTGGCGCTGGCGGCAGCGTTTGCTTACTTCGTACTGTTATCAGGAGATCCGATTTACACTTTTTACGAATGGATGAGCCCGGCGCGATTTCAACAATACGACCGTCTCATTCGCGCCGTTGCCGTCGAACATCAGCTCGATCCCATGCTGGTGAAAGCGGTCGTTTGGCGCGAAAGCCGATTCGATCCCAAAAAGTATGGCAGCCATGGAGAGCGTGGCCTCATGCAAGTAAGCGAGAAAGCGGCCAACGAATGGGCACGCGAAAACAAGATCGCCGCTTTTTATATCGACCAGCTTTTCGATCCGAAAACGAACCTGGAGGCTGGGACATGGTATTTGCATCGCGCGGTCGAACACTGGAAACATGAGCCCGACCCGCTCCCATTCGCATTGGCAGAGTACAATGCCGGCGCCAGTCGCGTCCAGCGGTGGAGCGGAAATGGCGCCACTGATATACCAGTGAAAAAGTTCGTCCAAAACATCGATTTTCCCGCGACCCGAAAATACGTCGAGTCGATTATCGACCGCTACAAATTCTACCAGCGGCGCGGCAGGATGTGAGGAACAATTGTGCGCGGCGCTCGCGCATCGCTTCGCCGTCGACGGCGAAGCAATTCAGGTTAACGGTCTTTGGTGATGACCAAGGAGCAAATCGCGGGCGTTCTGGAGCGGATCGCGCTGCTGCTGGAATTAAAGGCCGAGAATCCGTTCAAGATCCGCGCGTACACCAACGCAGCGCGCGCGATTGAAACCTTTGGCGGCAACCTCTCGGATTTTCAGGATGACGAAGCAGTCGCGAAGATTCCAGGAATCGGAAAAAGCATTGCGCTTAAGATTAAGGAACTGGCCGCAACCGGATCACTCAAATACCTGGAAGAGTTGAGCGCGGGATTTCCGACTGGGATCATGGAGTTGTTCTCGTTGTCCGGTCTTGGCGCAAAGAAAATAAAAGCTCTTTACGATCAACTCGGCGTTAGCTCGATCGAGCAGTTGCAGAAGGCGTGTGAGGAGGGGCGTGTCGCTGAATTGCCGGGTTTTGGGCAGACCACGCAGCAAAAGCTGAGCGACTCAATTACGAATCGCGCGGCTCACGCCGGCTCGTTCCAGTTCGGACAAGTCGCGGCTGACGCAGAAACATTGCGCGCCGATCTGGCGGCGCATCCCGGTGCTTTACAGGTTGATATCGCCGGCAGCTATCGGCGCCGAAAGGAGATTGTGCATGATCTGGATCTGTTGGTGGCGACAAAAGAACCCGAAGAGGTCATGAAATTCTTCGTTTCTCATCCGCTGGTCGAATCAGTCATCCTGCAAGGACCGACAAAGTCGAGTGTGCGACTCGGTTCCGGAGTGCAGTGTGATCTGCGAGTCGTGACGACTGCAGAATACCCATTTGCGCTCGGTTATTTCACCGGGAACAAGGAGCACAACATCGAATTGCGCAGCCGCGCGCTTCAGCGAGGCTGGACGCTCAACGAATATCGGCTTGCCCCGGTTCCAGTCGATTCCAAAGCGAAAAAGAAAAAGCCCGTGAAGAAGATTCCAAAGGTGCACGATGAAGCCGGACTTTATCGGGCTGTCAATCTGGATTTTATCCCGCCAGAACTACGAGAAGATTGGGGCGAATTCGAAGCTGCAGAGAAGCACTCTCTCCCGAGGTTGATTGAGAAGGAAAACTTGCGCGGAACATTTCATTGTCATACGACTGCGAGTGACGGACACAACTCCATCGAAGAGATGGCAGAAGCTGCGCAGGCGCTGGGGCTGGAGTATCTCGGGATCGCCGATCACAGCCGTAGCTCAATCCAGGCACATGGCATCGATGAAGCAAAACTGTCTTCGCAGATCGCAGAGATTCGAAAATTCAACGAGAAGCTGCATGGCTTTCGTGTTTTCGCGGGGGTTGAATGCGATGTTCTACGGGATGGATCGCTTGATCTGCCCGATGAAGTGCTGTCACAGCTTGATTACGTCATCGCATCCGTGCATTCCGTCTTTAATTTGAACAAAGCGGAAATGACAGCGCGCGTGATCCGCGCGATCGAGAATCCCTTCGTTACGATGCTGGCGCATCCGACGGGCCGTCTGCTCCTGAAACGCGAACCGTACCAGATCGACATTCCCGCAATCCTGCACGCGGCAGCACGGACCGGCACATGGATTGAGCTCAACGCCGCGCCAAAGCGGCTGGATCTGGACTGGCGTTGGTGGCCGTTGGCCAAACAAAAAGGTGTTAAATGTGTAATCAACCCTGACGCTCATCGCACGGAGCGATTGCAGGATTTGTGGTTCGGCATTGGCATCGCGCGCAAAGGCTGGCTTACCAAAGACGATGTGATGAATTGCTTGCCACTTGGCAAGATCGAGATCGCGTTGCGAACTAAGCGCGAACGATAGGCGCAACCGCCGAGCGCGTCGAAGTTCACGGACGGCCCGGAGTTCCGTCCGCATCATCAACTCCTTCTCTTTGCGGCATAAACATGGTGAGGCATTTGCAGGCGCCACCGGCTTTGATGAATTCGGTCATCGGCAATTCGTGGCAGCGGTAACCGCGATCTTGTAGCCTGGTCACGAGCTGCGGTGCGCCTTCAGGCAAGACGATGTCGCGCTCAATAACGACAGCATTACACGAGAAGTGCGTGGCTTCCTCAGGGGAGACGTCGATCAAATCGGTCACATGCTCCCGGATAGCGCGCTGACCGTACTCGTCGAAGGCCCTGGGAAACCAAAACGCGTCGCCGTCGGGCAGCGGGCAAAAGCAGGTATCCAGGTGGTAAAAGCGCGGATCAACCAGTTCCACCGAGACAACCAGGCATCCAAGCATGTCTGCCACGGCGCGATGCGATTGAATGTCGGAGCGAAACTTGTAGCCACAAAAGAGCACGTCTCCGCCAAAGAGCGCATCGCCTTCCCCCTCGAAATAAAGATTCTCCGGCAACCAGCGGACCTCGTAGCCGCGTTGTTTCATCCATTCAGCAAAGAACGGCTGCTCACCCGCGCGTTCTTTGTGGCGGAAATTGCTGGGGATGAATTTGTGGCCAACGGTCAGTCCGGCATTGGCCGTGAAAACCATGTCGGGCAATCCCCGCTGCGGCGCAATTAGATGAACTTTGCAATCCAAGTTTGAGAGCGTCGCCTGCAATTGTTTCCATTGCTTTTGCGCGAGCACTGCCTCCGCGCCCCGGGCGCGACTCATCCAGGGATTAATCTCGTACTCGATGCCGTAGTAATCCGGCGGACAAAGAAGCAGCTCGCGCATCGGATCGTCAATCTAGTCGCGCGCGTGGGATTCAGTGAGACAATCGGCCAGTTCGCGAAGAAATGGTTCCACATCTGTGACGAGGCCGATTGATTGCAACGGCTGGTGTTCGACCGCTCTTTGCACCGCCGAGGGATCGATATCGACGCAGACGGTTTTCACGCTAGGCGCAAGCATGCTCGCCACTGCGAGCGAATGTTGAACGGTCGCCAGCAGCAAGGCGTGCGTCACGTCGGCGAGTTTTTCGCGCATTACTCTTTGCGCTTCGATCGCGTCTGTCGTTACACCGGGAATC
>QHMR01000107.1 GCA_003217875.1 Verrucomicrobiota bacterium | reverse complement strand
GTTCACAACCTGCTCGATAAATACGCCGACACGCAGATCGACAAGAAGCTGGCCATCAAATCCGAAATCGAAGACGGTACGACCCGCGAGCTCACCTACAAAGAATTGCGCGATCAAGTCGATCGCATGGCGAATTCCCTCCGCACTCTCGAGCTCGGCAAAGGCGACGCTATCGGCGTGTTCATGCCGATGGTGCCGGAAATCGTAGTCGCGATGCTCGCCATCATTAAGATCGGCGGAATTTTCCTTCCGCTTTTCTCCGGGTTCGGCGCAGCGGCAATCGTCTCGCGATTAAATGACGCCAACGCAAAAGCGCTCTTCACGGCGGCCGGAACTTATCGACGCGGGAAATTTTGCCCGATGAAACCGGTCGCCGATGATGCAGCGGCGCAAATTCCAACATTGCGGCATCTGGTCGTTCTTAACCAAGCCGGCGAATGGCTCGTCGAAGATCTCAGCCCTGATGCGGGACCACCCACAAGATTGCGGGGGCCTTTTGATGATGCGCCGACCGAACACACGTCAGCCGAGGAACCGATGATGATCATCTACACGTCGGGAACGACCGGAAAACCGAAAGGCGCAGTCCACACGCATTGCGGTTTTCCGATCAAGTCCGCGCAGGACGTGTGGCATGGCCTCGATCTGCACGAAGATGAAACGCTTTTCTGGATGACGGACATGGGGTGGATGATGGGACCGTGGGAAGTTTTCGGCACGTTACTGCTCGGCGCGACCATGATGCTCTACGATGGCGCGCCTGATTTTCCGGGACCGGATCGTGTCTGGTCACTGGTGGATCGACACAAAGTGACGGCCCTCGGTGTCTCGCCAACGTTGATCCGCGCGCAGCGCCGTCACGGTTACAATATTGTGCATCGACACGATCTTTCCTCGCTCCGGAAATTCGCTTCGACCGGTGAACCGTGGAATCCCGAACCGTGGATGTGGTTGTTCCAAAATGTCGGGCACGGCAAACTTCCCATCATTAATTATTCCGGTGGCACCGAAATCTCCGGCGGGATTCTGATGGGTAACGTGCTCACGCCGATGAAACCATGTGCGTTCTCCGGGCCATTACCGGGAATGGCGGTGGACGTGGTCGATGAAGATGGAAAATCGGTACGCCGTCAGGTAGGTGAGCTGGTCATTCGCGAGCCTTGGATTGGAATGACACGCGGTTTTTGGAAAGATGCTCAGCGTTACATTGAAACCTACTGGTCGCGTTTTCCAGATGTGTGGGTCCACGGCGATTGGGCTGCAGTCGATGACGACGGGCTGTGGTACATTTTGGGGCGTTCCGACGACACGATTAAAATTGCCGGCAAACGCGTCGGACCAGCTGAAGTCGAATCTGTCCTCGTCGCGCACTCGCAAGTGAGCGAAGCCGCTGCAATCGGCGTGCCGGATTCAATCAAAGGCGAAGCGCTCGTTTGCTTTTGCGTATTGAAGAAGGACGCAAACGGCGACGTGGCTCTAGCAGCCGAATTGAAAAAGAACGTCGCGCGCGATCTCGGCAAAGCGCTCGCGCCGCGCGACGTCATCTTTGTCGCCGACATACCAAAAACGCGGAACGCAAAAGTGATGCGCCGCGTCGTGCGCGCCGCGTACTTGGGCGAAAAGCTTGGCGACACGTCAGCGTTGGAAAACCCGGCGTCCTTGGACGAAATCAAGCGGGCGGCAGCAAGTTCGAAGTGAACTGCGGCTGTTTCACGCGAGCAGCGAATTCAGCACGTCGTATGAAACAGTCCGCCAACTGGCTCGGTTTGCGCGAGCTTGTTGTAAAGCGCCACAGTAGGCTGCGTCGGCAACACGTGGACGGCGAGTTGATCGCTCTCGGCCAGGATCAAGCAGGCATCGGCTCTCGGCCCGCTGCTAACACAATTAGAACCGAAACCGGTTGTAGTCTTCGTGCGTCCCAATCCAAAACCACAAAACAGTATCACCTTCTCGCAGGCCAAAGTGCGCGGTAATGGTCCCCGATTCGCACGACGCAGACGTTGTTGCGCCGTTCTTCAAATCCAAGGGATGGATGAAATGGATCGCGTTTCCACATTGCGTATTTCTCTCGTGCGAGATCTTGAATCGGGACCGGCAATTTCTCGAAAGCCTTCCAGAAACGCCGGTGCGTCTTGCCGATCACGGCAGGTCTTGCATGCGGCCAGCGTGAAGATCGGCCCGAACTTCATCCAGAACCGGGCGGAGCCGTCCGTCTTCATCGAAATCTTCATCGATCTGCCGGTCCCACGCCGCACGATCTCGCTCACGCAGAAACGCGATCAGTTCCGCGAACTCTTTCGGCGAAAGTTGATCAACCGCAGTTTTGATTTCGGCTAGACTCATATTTTCGATCTTATCACCGCTCGATTATTCTTCCAAGTTTTCTGCAACACCGAGTGACGCGCCCTACCATTTGCAGCAGATCTTATCAGCACGTCGTATGAAAGAGTCCGCCGACGGCCTCGCTTTCGGCCAGCTTGTTGTAAAGCGCCGCGGCTTCTTTGGTCGGCAACACGTGCACGGCAACCCCCGCCGTTTTCAAAAAATCCAGCGTCTCGCGCGGGACCTGAAGGCACTCGGCCATTCCACGTGAGAGCACGATGATTTTCGCGCCGTGATCGAGTAATTCCTGCACATCGGCGATTTGAATCCCCGGCCGGTGAGCCATTCCTGTGTCGCGCCAGTTCCATTCGCGCGAGCCGCCGGGGAAAAGTTTTGCGTCTTTGTACGGCTCGGCTCTGCCCTCGACCTCAAGCTGACCCCACGAAACATGTTTGATTCGCGGCGAACGATTTCTGGTCTCCGTCATTCAACAGATAAATCGCACGGCAGTCACGAAACGGACTAGTCTTCCTCGATGGAACTGAAGTTCCTCGGCACGCGCGGCGAGATCGAGGCCCGAATGCGGCGGCACCGCATGCACACGTCACTGCTGATTTCACACCGCGGCGCGCGTGTGATGATCGATTGCGGTCTCGATTGGCTAGGCAAACTGAAACGGGTAGATCCAAGTGCGATCGTGCTCACGCACGCGCATCCCGATCACGCCTGGGGATTGAAACGCGGTGCGCGTTGTCCGGTGTATGCGCCGGAAAAAACGTGGCAGGAATTACGGCATTATCCCATTAAGGAGCGTCGGCTGATCAAAGAGCGTACGCCGACGAAAATTTGTGGGATCACATTCGAAGCGTTCCCGGTCGAACATTCCATTCTTTCGCCGGCGGTCGGATATCGCGTGAGCGCCGGGTGTGCCCGCATTTTCTACGCGCCCGACCTGATCTTCATTCACGAGCGCGGTGCAGCGCTCAACGGGGTGCAAATCTACATTGGCGATGGTGCCACGGTTACGCGCTCGTTTATTCGCAAACGCGGCAAAGCACTCATCGGTCACTCGCCTGTTCGGACCCAACTGACATGGTGTGAAAAAGAGGGCGTGCCTAAAGCCATCATTACGCATTGCGGTTCGGAGATTGTCACCGGTGATGAACGCGAAATGTCGGCGAAACTCCGTGCCATCGCCGTCGAGCGACATGTCGAAGTCCGGATCGCCTACGATGGAATGAAAGTCACGTTCTAAATTTGCTGCCTCCCGAAAAGCGACGCGAGGACGCGTGCGCACTCCGAAAGCTTCGCGAAACTCGATCCACGTTTCACACATTTCGCACGAAGTGCTTTTGGAGTGCGGTGAGTCAGCGCACCGCTTTCCCGCCTTAGCCCAGAACAGATCTGAGTTTGGATGCTTGGGCTGGGAGTTTACTTTTCTTCATGTTGTTGCGCCTTTTTCTCTGCGGCGACGTCATGACAGGGCGCGGCATTGATCAGGCGCTGCCGCATCCGGTGAATCCAGTTTTGTACGAACCGTACGTGCGCGACGCGCGTGAGTATGTCGAGCTTGCTGAGAAAGCACACGAACCGATACCGCGTCCGCTGAGCCTCGATTACATCTGGGGTGATGCGCTGCGAGGACTGGAGGACGCACAAATCGATCTCCGACTTGTCAATCTCGAGACTGCCATCACCTCGGCCGAAACACCATGGCCCGGCAAAGGAATTCATTATCGCATGCATCCACAAAACATTGGCTCCCTTTCCGCCGCGCGCATCGACGCCTGCGCTTTGGCGAACAATCACGTGTTGGACTGGGGATACCAAGGGTTGTCGGAAACACTGCAAACCCTGGACGCGGCGGGCATCGCCCACTCGGGCGCTGGCAACGATGCCGACGAGGCGATGCGGCCCGCAGTGCTCAGCCCGGCTGGCAAAGGTCGCGTGCTTTTGTTTTCATTTGGATCAAAAACCAGCGGCATCCCGCGCGGGTGGAAAGCCACGAGCAATTCTCCTGGAGTAAATCTGCTGGATGATCTTTCGGACGAAACCGCGGCACGAGTGTGCGATCAAATGCGAGCGTATCAGCAATCTGGCGATTTGGTCGTCGCGTCAATCCACTGGGGCGGCAACTGGGGTTACGAAATTCCACAAGAACAAATCGCGTTCGCCCATCGCTTGATTGAAGAAGGCGTTGCGGTCGTGCATGGGCATTCCTCGCATCACGTGAAGGGGATCGAAGTCTTTAAAAGCCGGCTCATCCTTTACGGTTGCGGCGATTTCCTCACCGACTACGAAGGAATCAGCGGCTACGAAACGCTCCGTGGCGACTTGGCGCTGATGTATTTGATCGAACTCGATCACGACAGCGGCGAATTGATGAATGCGCGTTTGGTCCCGATGCAAATGCGACAGTTCCAGCTACGGCGCGCATCGGCCGCCGATGCTAAATCGCTTTGCAATCTGTTGAATCAGCTCGGCGCAAAATTCAGCACAGGGGCAAAGCTGCAAAGCGACAACAGTCTAATGCTCGAATGGCGACCAGATTAATGAACGAATCTTCATTGTAGGACAGGCGCATCGCGTGCCCGGCAACCGAAGCGGTTGCCCTACAATTTTACAGCGCCCACACGCACTGAGAGCGCGCGCAGGAAGTCCTCGGCTTCGGTGGGATTTTTAAGCGAATAACGCGCTGCCGTCAGTTGCGACTCGTCTGTCACCAGAATGCCAACGCCGCGGTGCTCGAGTGCGCGGAAGGCGTCTTCGTCTGTGGTATCGTCGCCGAGGTAAATTGGGCGAACGTTCTCGCGATCCAGGCCGAGGCTTTCCATGAGCCAGATCACAGCTTTGCCCTTGTCCCAATCGATGTCGGGTAGCAGTTCGTAGACTTTTTTGCCGTTGATCCTGCGCAGTTCGGGATGTCGCGCTGCTACAGCTTCGACAGCTCGCGCCAGCATGAGCACGTCGTTTTCGTTCACGTTGCGGTAGTGCGCGGCAACGGAAAAACGTTTTCGTTCTAACTGCGCACCGGGAATTTCATCAAGCGCTTGGCGCAGCTCCTTTTACGAAGTGTCGAGGATGGACAGATATTCGGCACCCAATTGCCTGCATAATCCGCCCGGACCGGCGATATCAAAGCCGTGACTACCGGCATAAACGATGCCATCGAGGTCCACGCGGCGGCGAACGTCATCGAGGTCGCGACCGCTAAGAATTGCAATCAGTGCTTGCGCACCAAGCTCTCGCAGCACGAGTCGCATTGACTCGGAGAGCCACGCGTCCTCTGGATGACAGACAATTGGCGTGAGTGTGCCATCATAGTCGAGAAAAACGGCCACGCGATGATTTGGGCTAGCGATCTCCTGAACGTGCTCGAGCGCCGAGGGAATCATATTCGATCTGACATTTCAACGCTTTAACGCTTCAACGAAAAAAGTTAAACTGGTCGGCACTGTAACTCACGTTTGCATGAATCGCCTGATAGTTGTTTCCAATCGATTGCCATTCGCGCTTGATTCCACCGGCGAAGATTTGTGGACAGTCACACCGGCAACAGGTGGACTCGTCTCTGCGATCGAGCCGGTGCTGCGCGAGCGAGGCGGAACCTGGATCGGCTGGCCCGGAATTGCAGGCAAAATCCCACAGGAACCGCTAGCCAAAGCCACGCGCAATGCCGGTTACAAGGTTGTGCCTGTGGCTCTGAGCGAAACCGAGCGCGACGAATTTTACTACGGCTATTCGAACGAGGTGATCTGGCCGCTTTTTCACGATCTGCAAAATTTCTGCAACTTCGAGCCGGCATACTGGCAAACTTACAAGGAAGTTAACAACCGCTACGCGGATGCCATTGCCCGGTGTGCGCAGCCCGATGATTTCATCTGGGTGCACGACTATCACCTGATGTACGTCGCGGAGGCGTTGCGCGAGCGCGGCGTGTCCCCAGACCTTTCGCGATTAACGTTCTTTCTACACATTCCCTTCCCGCCGTACGATATTTTTTCGAAGCTTCCGCAACAACAACGGCTCCTGCGCGCTCTGCTTCAGTTCGATTTGGTCGGGTTCCAAACCCGGCGCGACGTCCGCAATTTTATTCAGTGTGTGCGGCGCGTGATGTCAGAAGCAAAAGTCCTTTCTCGCCGCGAGCTGCAACTGATCCGATTTGAAGATCACGAAATACGCGTGGGGTATTTCCCGATCGGGATCGACTTCGATTCTTTTGAAAAGAGTGCGAGGTCTGACAGCGTCGAGCAAAGAGCCCAGCGGCTGCGCGCCACTTTTCCTGGTTGTCAGTTAATCCTCGGTTCCGACCGGCTGGACTACAGCAAGGGAATTCCCGAGCGATTGCGCGCATTTCGCACCGCTCTGGAACGTTATCCGGAACTGAGCGGCCGCGTGGTCCTGATTCAGATCGTCGTGCCGAGCCGGGTGGAGATTCCCAGATATCACGAGTTCAAGCAACGCATCGACCGCCTGGTTGGCGATATCAACGGCCGCTTCTCCACCAGCACGTGGCTGCCGGTGCAATATCATTTTCGGTGCCTCGATCGCGAGGACCTTCTCGCGCATTACCGGGGGTGCGACATCGCGTTCGTCACGCCGCTCAAGGATGGGATGAATCTCGTAGCCAAGGAATATTGTGCATGCCGAATCGACAACGATGGCGTGCTGATCCTGAGCCAGTTCGCCGGCGCGGCCGAGCAACTCAAGCCCGGTGCGTTGCTGGTCAATCCTTACGATATCGAGGAAATGGCGGACACGATTTTGAAAGCTTTCCGCATGAGCCAGGTCGAGCGCAGTGGACGCATGAAGCGGATGAGACACGTGGTTCGGAAGGAAAATGTGTTTTGGTGGGTCGATTCATTTCTCAGAGCCGGATTGCAAATCGGAACTCGGCCGCCGCGAGTTTCAAAGCGACGACTAGCCACGTCCGCGCGGTGAGCGAGCACTCAAAGAGGAGAGGAGCGTGGATTACGCGGATGGAATGAGATGGAACCAAAGACTTGTCAGCCAAATGCATGGAAGAACGCCGAAGCTTAAGCCCACGTTCGCCACAACAAATCATTGAAGCAGCGGGTCAGTGTCCCCACTGCATCAACGTTTCAACACTTCAACGTCCTCGCCCCAAACCGGCTCCTCCAGTTGCAACGCCGGGTCGTCCAGCTCGGTGCGATTAAATTTCTCATATTGCCCAGAGACATCCGGCCACGGCCGCAAACGCAGCTTGACCCGATCGCCCGGCCGCAACCGCGCCGCTGATGTCCACACGTTGTCGCGCATGCTCCACAAATACACGACAGCCTGGGCGTGCGACGCCGCGTTGCGGAAGGTGTCCGCGGCGCCCTCGCCGCGCGAATCGGCGGCCACAATGTCGACCAAATGCAACGCCTCGATGTGATCCTTGTATGGCACGGTGCCCGGCCGCGGCACGGGCGAAATGCTTTCGACCGTTCCGCTGACCGTGATCTCCTCGCCGGCCTTCAAACTCAAAAAGCGAGAAGGTTTCGCTTCACCCAGTTTTAGATCGAGAAGTTTCCAATTCCCAAACGACAACTCGCGCGCTGCAAATTCCCAGATCACCAGTTTTTTTCCAGCCAGCCGGTCGCGCCCGCGCGCGAGCTCGTTGCTCAAAATTTCGCGCGTGGCGAACGACGCGTCGCTGTTTCGCAGAATGCAGTCGATAGGCCGCCGCAACGCCACGCTCAGATGCTCGGCGAATCCCGCCGATTCGCCCCAGCCCATCGCTTCGAAGGAAAAAATATTTGAAAAACTGTCGCCGAGCAGAAGCACATCGGCGTCCCTGCTTGGACGCCACAGCCCGTTGCCAGTGACGACTTGTCGAATCGTCACTTTCTCCGGCGGAAAAAACTTGTCACTTCTCGTTAACTTCAACATCGCGGCGATATCGCCGCGCGCGACGATTTCCTTTTCGATAATCGACGACGATGTTGATCCTGTTGCCACTGGCAATTGGAGAAAATCTGCCAACTTTTGCGCCACAAGCTCCATCGTCTCGGGCCGCCAATGCGTGTCGGTTTCGAGATAACGATGCCCGTTGCTTCCTCGCTCCATCAAAAACAGCGCAGGATCGAACACGCGTACTTTCTCTCGTTCGAGCCGGGCTTTAAATTCGTTGAAAGACGGGTTGGGTAAAGCGCCGCTGGCCTGAGCCCGATTGGCGTTAGATACGGCTAGCATTTCACCTTCAGTACTTGGTTTCACGTACACCGGCAGAATCACCAGATCGATCCCCCGTGCAGCAAGCTGATTGCGAAAATCGACAATCGCCTTAATCGGATCGGGCTGGACACGGCTCGTTTGCGAGCGGTGTTTCAGCCGGGTCGGATCGAGAAACGGTGGCCCGATCACATGATCGACATCGGCGCGATAAAACAGCCAGGGATCGTGACCCAAATAAACCTGCTCGTTTCCAGCGCCCAGCAGCACGGTGAGCAGATATTGCATGCGCGGCAGGAGCCATTGGGAGACTAACGACTCGTTTTCGAGCGTGCGCTCAACGCGTTTCAGATCTTCAGAATGAGGAAGCCATGGCAGCGATTTGAAAATGGAAACCATTGGCAAGCGGCCGATCGACCCCGCCGCGCGAAATTCGCCAACTAACTGGATCAATGGAACAGCGAGAATTGTTAACAAAAACAGCGCAATGAGGGTTTGGCGCGTT
>QHMR01000106.1 GCA_003217875.1 Verrucomicrobiota bacterium | reverse complement strand
TTCGGACAGCGTCTATGCAGCGTTTGGACGTGCCGCTCACGCCGCCCGACTGTTAGAAAAAGAACTCGCGACCTTTCTACTGCTCCCCGAGTTTCAAAAGAAAGGAAAAATCTCGACTGCCACGTTTGCGAAAGTCCATCAAGACCTTGAAAAATCGCCTCTTGGGCCACTGGTGAAAACCCTACGTCCATTTTGGTGCGACGACTTACCATGTAGCATGGGGAGAAGTTTCCTACGCTGTAACTCTGGCGCAGTCTCTCTCTCTCTCTCTCTCTCTCTTTGAGCCTTTCGGTGATTTCCGCTACACCTTACCCGGACGGTTTTTCGGCGGCTCTGAATACAGAGACGAACATTGGTGGATTTCAGTACACTTGTTATGCAAAGCGTTTATGCATTTGTCGCTTCCCCCATTTACGAGGGAAGCGACCCTAACGGGATTCGAACCCGTGTTACCGCCGTGAAAGGGCGGTGTCCTGGGCCTCTAGACGATAGGGTCACAAAAGCGCGGGCAATATCGGAATTGCCATTCTTTTGCGCAAGGCAAATTGCCTCGGTCTTCAAACTTTGGCGTCCGCGTCGGACGGCGGACAGCACTGTGCCTACAGACTCGAATGAAGTTCGTGAATCAACGCCGCTGCGCGTGCGGTTGCGCCTTGATGCGCGCTCAAAACCTCATGCGCGTTTTCCACAAGGCACTGCCGCGCTTTGCTATCGCGTAGAAGCTCGGCGACCGTTCGCTCGAGAAAATCGGCGTCAGGGACTTGGATCGCACCCTTTTTTGAGACGAGGGCTTTGGCAAGCGTCGCGAAGTTTTCCATATTCGGACCGAATACGACCGGTTTGCCCGCCAAAATCGGTTCAACAGGATTTTGCCCGCCATGTGCAGTGAGGCTTTTCCCCATGAAAACAACGGTGGCTATATCGTACCACCGTTGAAGTTCGCCGGTTGTATCTAGAAGCAAGCAATCCAGGTCATAGCGTCCGCGGCCGGGGCACGCTTCGCTGGCAAGCCCGACGCGCAACTCTAATGCATCCAGTTGCGCTCGGATTTCCTGCAGCCGTTCGACGTGGCGGGGCGCAATGAAAAGCCGCAATGACGGAAATTGCTGACGCAAGCGCAGAAAAACCGCCGCCAGGATTTCCTCTTCACCGCGGTGCGTGCTCCCGCCGAAAAGTACGGCGCTATCCGGGGCGTGAATCGGCCCGTCCCACAGGGGCACGGCTACAACCTGGCTTTGTGTCTGAACGTCAGGATCGTACTTGATGCTGCCAGTGCACTTGATTTTGCTGCGCTCCACTCCAATTCGCTGCCATCGATCGGTATCCGTGGGCTCTTGTACGCAAACCAAATCGAGAAGCCGGAATATCGGTGCGACAAAAAACCGGAACCGTCGGTATCTTCGCTCAGAGCGCGGGGACAATCGCGCGTTCACCAGCACAAGTGGAATGCGACGCGTGTGACCTTCGGCGGCAAGATTGGGCCAAACCTCCGCCTCAACCAGAATAATTCGCACAGGACGAATCACAGAAAACGCACGTCGCATGACCGGCCAGTAATCGAGTGGCGTGTAAATAACTTCCATCCAAGCCGGAGCGTTTTGATTTGCAATGGCGAATCCGGTGGTGGTTGTCGTGCTCAAAACGCAGTGCAAATCCGGCTCGGGCGCGCGCAACGCGCTAGCTAGTTTAAGCGCAACATTCACTTCTCCCACACTGACTGCGTGCAACCACGTCGATCTTTGATTCGATAGACGGACGCGGAGTTCGCGATTGTACATTCCAAAGCGCTGTCCGAAGTTTTTGCGGTAACCGCCGCGGCGAACCATTTTCATGAAATAGCTCGGTAAAAAGAACAGGAGGCCGATCGGCCAAAACAAATTATAAATGAAACGGATCATTCAATTGCGGATTGCGGAAAGAAACAAGACCTCCGTAGCCCCATATGTTTTTTGTCTGACAATTCGCCAGAGCTTCATTTTAGGAAGAACTTCATTCGGTCGTTTCTCCAAAACGAAAACGCCGCTGGACTCCAGCGATCGTTGCAACCCATCGTCGGTCAGGAGCTTTTCAGTGTAGCGCTCGCCGCGGTTTGTCTTCTCATACGGCGGATCGGCAAAGATGATCTGAAAAGTTTCTGCAGCGGAGGCGTGGCGCAGAAAATCGAAAACGTCCTGATGTCGAATGCGTCCTCTTAGTTGCGTTTTGGCGAGGTTCGCCTCGATGATCTCGGCAGATTGCCGATCTTCTTCAACAAACACGACGGACGACGCGCCACGGCTGAGCGCCTCAATTCCCAAAGCGCCGCTCCCGGCGAAAAGATCGAGGACGCGGGCGCTGATAACCGCATCGCCCAAGCTGGAAAAGATGGCGGCCTTGACGCGATCCATTGTGGGTCGCACACCGCGATTGGGAACTGCCAGGCGGATCCCGCCGGCGCTGCCGGCGATCACCCTCATGGCGACAGAACCGGTGTCGGCGTTGAAGTGGCTTGAGGCGGCGCTTCCTCGGTCGAAGCAGAGGGCGATGGCGCTGCAGGCATCGCCTCTTCGATCTGCTTCTTTTTCTTCTTTGATCGATCCTTTTTTCCGCCAAAAAGGCTATTGAGCATATTGGTAAGATCGCGGCCGACGAGCCGATCCATCAAATTTGTACTGGGTCGCTCGATCGTACCGCTTACCTGAAAGTCGATGGCAGAATAGCCGGGTTCATTAGTGGGTTGGAAATTCACGCGAATGGCTTTGAAAAGCTGGCCACGAATCCTGTCGTTGATCGCAAGCTGGGAATCGAGTTTCAACCTGCCGTCGAATGCGACTGTGCCGGACGCAGTCAGGCGAATATTCGGCGAGCGCAAAATCAAATCGTCAATCGTGACCAACCCTGGGCTCAAATGATATTTCGCCTCGGCTTGCTCTAAATGGAGCTCTTGTAGCTCTTCGATCTGGAGAATCTGCCCCAGCAATACCAGTAAGCTATATTGTTGAACGCGCCCATCACGCAGGAAAATTTCCCCCCTGCCAATGAGCGCGTTCGGGTCAGCAGTTTTCCCGGAAGCCTGGAAACTTCCTTCCAATTCGCCTTTCACCATTCCCTTGGGACCGCCGGCGTTTTCGACAATCTGGTCGGCGAGCACATTCCGAAACTTTACGCTCGTGGTGAACGGTGAATCTTCCGCTTCCGGTTGCATGGCAAAATAGCCGTTGATTTCGCCGTTTCCAGCGCGGGCAGAAATTTTGGAAAGCTCCAGCACGTCGGGCTCGTACCGAAGCGCGGAACGCAGTTCCTCTAAAAAAAAGCGATCCCGTAACGAAATTCTTGCCACCTTTGTGTCGCCATGCAGTGCCGACGCGCTTCGGATGCTGGTACGAAAATCCACCCCCGTAAAGCTCGCGAGCAGCCCCCCAGCCTGATCGAGAAAACTGAAACTGCCGTCCTTAATGCTCACTCGTCGAACTTCGGGAGCCACTGCTCGTCTCGGTGGTTTATTGTCGACAGAAGGCTGAGCTGGCGGAGAAAGATTCGTTGAGGGCGCAATATCCACAGGGGGGACCGTCGGCTGGACGAATTCGCTTTCTCGTCGCGACTGGGAAACGCTTACCGGCGGTTTTCGAGAAACTCCAGACGACTGCACTTCTTGCGACTTGGGTAATTTCCACTTTCCTTCCGCGTCTTGCGGCCAGACGACACGGGGCTTGATCAGTGAGACTTCTTTGATCACAAGCCTTCGGGAAAAAAGGGAAAGGAACCGAACGCGGAGCCGAAATGTTTTTGCTTCGAGAAAATGCCTCGGGGCCGCCGGAGAGGTCTGCGGAATTATGATCCCGCTGAGTTGGAGTCCGCCCCAAGGAGTCACGCTCATGCTACGAATTTCCAGTGTGGTGCCGAGGCGTCGGCTCAGTTCCTGCTGAATCTTTGCTTGTGTGCCTTGCGATTGCACATAGAGATTCACTCCAAGCAAGAGAGCTCCGGCGAGCGCAATCACGGTGGTGAAAGCAATCAACGTAATCCGACGCAATTTTCGCACTCCAAGACGTTACCCCGCGGAAGTTTGAAGAAAAGACCAAAGCCCTGGGTTACTTTTCCCGCATGACAAACACCGTTGTCATTATCAATCCTGCCGCAGGCAGTCCCGAAACATCTCGGCACTGGCAAGAACGCGTTGAATCAATTGTCCGAGATTGCCCCATCCGCATTACGTCGCATCCGGGCGAAGCGGAAGCGCTGGCCCGGCGTGCCGTTGAGGAAGGCTTGGCACGAATCGTTGCGGCCGGAGGCGATGGGACGGTTAATCACGTGGCGAACGGGCTCGCGGGTAGCAGTGCGGCCTTGGGTCTTCTTCCCTTGGGCACAGTAAACGTTTTCGCGATGGAGGTTGGATTGCCCTCGAACAATCTGGAGCTTTGCTGGGAAATCATCAACGGCGGGAATGTCCGTTTGGTTGATCTGCCGAGCGCGAACGGAAAACACTTTGTCCAGCTTGGTGGGGTTGGCCTCGATGCACAAGTGGTTAAGGAAACGAGCCTCGCATTCAAGCGCAGTTTCGGCCCACTAAGCTATCTCATCTCCGCAGCGCAGATCGCGGCGCGGCAACCACCGAAGCTATTCCTCGAGTCGGAGAATGCTTCTGTGAGCGAAGGATCGTTCGTCCTCATCGGCAACGGGCGGCTTTACGGCGGACCTTTCCCATTTTTCAAAAACGCCGTTTTAGATGACGGGTTGTTTGATGTCGTCGTATTCAAACGCCTCGGCTTCCTCGAAATCATAAAGTACCTGCAAGACGTTGTATTCAGTTCTGAGATCCGTGTTCCCGAAGTTGAATATTTTCAAACCGAGCGCCTGCGCGTATCGAGCGACCAGGACGTTCCCTTGGAGCTTGACGGCGAGCTGGCCGGCAACTGTCCGGTTGATTTCCAAATCCAGAAAAAAGCGCTCCGGGTTTTGGCGCCACCTCCATCGTCTTAGTCCCGCGTGGTGGCTAGCTGGTCTTTCGATCAACATGACCTCATGTTTCGCGTGATGGCTGGCGGCACTGATTGGACCCGGGAGAAAGGGGCGGCATCGCTGAACCCTTCGCAGGTCGGCACCACTCTGGTGCAACTCAGTGAACGATGGCCAGCAAAGGCGCGCCCTCTTCGGCATCTCATCGAACAATTCGCGCTGGGTGAAGCGGCTCTGCTTCATCTTCTGGCGGTCTCGAGCATTTGTGCAACGCGATTGACGCGGAACCCCGAGATACTCCTGTGGCTCTGCCAACCTGAAGTATGCCTCGCATCTCGCCGGTACGCGGAAATGTTCAGCGAACTGCGCGCCCTGGCCGGCGATTCGATCGCACAGCAGGATTTCGCGGCGCTTCGTTTCTGGAAAGGCCGCGAGATGACGCGCGTTGCGCTTCGCGAACTGGCGAATGTGGCGCCGTTGGAAGAGACGACCGGCGAGCTTTCACAGATCGCGGAGATTTGCATTCGTCGCGTGTTCGAACATTGGGACAGCGAATTGCGTAAGCACCATGGTTCACCGATGGCGGAATTTGCCATCCTTGGCCTGGGGAAACTCGGCGGCAGCGAGCTGAATCACAGCTCAGATGTTGATCTTCTTTTCCTCTACAGCGAAGAAGGCCAACTCACGCCGCATATTTCATATCACGAGTTCTTCAACCGGCTCGGTAAAAGAATCCTCGAAACGTTTTCGACTCCGCATCCAGCCGGTTCACTTTTTCGGATCGATCTTCGCCTGCGCCCGGAAGGCTCGGCGGGACCATTAGCCCGCTCGCTCGAGAGCATGGAAAATTATTACGCTGGGTTCGGCGAAACTTGGGAACGGCTTGCGCTCATCAAAGCACGCGGAATCGCCGGTAGCCGTGAGGTCGCTTACGAATTCTTGCGGCAACATCAGCCGTTCATTTACCCAAAGAGCACCAGTCCCGATTTGCTGGATGAGATTGCGAGCATCAAGCATCGCATTGAGCGCGACATCGTTGGGACAGAAAAGCTCGAGCGCGACGTAAAACTCGGGCGCGGCGGCATTCGCGACATCGAATTCATTGTGCAGACGCTGCAACTGATCCATGGAGCGCGTCATCCCTTCCTACAGGAACCGAGTATGCTTAAGGCGTTGCGGGCGCTTCGAGAATTGGATCTTCTTCCGAGCAATGAAGTGCTGACGTTGGACAATACATACCGGTTTCTACGCCGGGTGGAGCATCGTCTGCAGATTGAGGCCGAGCAGCAAACCCACGTTGTGCCGCGGGACGCGGAAGCTTTGCGACACCTCGCACTTAGCCTCCGTTTTTCGTCCAGCGAAGATTTCACGGCGGCTTTGCATGAAAGGATGCGCGCTGTTCGACCGATTTTTCAACGAATCATCTCCAAAACGCCCGCGACGCGAACCGAGGCTCCTCATGGGACTGATTTGGAAATTTTCCACGACCAAAAACGCGCAGCCAAGGCATTCAGCGATCTCGCTCAAGGCGCTACAGGTTTCCACATCGCGCCACGGACACGACAGATATTTAGCAAGCTGCGTCCGATCCTGATCGGATGGCTTACAAAGACCGCCGACCCGGATGCAACTCTGAATCAATTCGTTCGATTTGTAGAAGCTTATGGTTTGCGCAGTCTGTTCTTTGAGCTGCTGGTTGAAAATCCTCGCTTACTCGAGTTATTCATGAAGACACTCGATGCCAGTCGCTTTGCCGGCGAGCTTTTGATTCGCCGGCCACAACTTCTCGAAGACATCACTCGAGACCCTGCGTTTCACCAACCTCGCTCGGTGGCGGAGAATCTGCGGCGGCTCGATTTGTCGGGCGCCGATGCGAACAATCTCGATCCGATTCGCGCCTACCGGCAGCGGCAACTCTTGCGCATCATTCTATGCGAGGTCCTGGGGCTTATCAGCCCGGCTGAGACTTTCGCCGAGCTGTCCGATCTTGCGGAAGCCTGTCTGCTTTTTACAACCAGAGCCCTTGGCAATGAACAATTAACGATAATTGCGCTCGGCAAATTTGGCGGACGCGAGATTAGCTACGGCGCGGATTTGGACGTTTTGTTCGTCGGCGACGACAATCGCGGCGCGCAAAAGCTCATGATCGCTATGACGCAGTCAACTACCGAAGGAAACATTTGGGCGGTCGATGCAAGACTGCGCCCCGAAGGGGAAAACGGCCCGCTTGTTTGTTCGATTGAAACTTACCAATGGTACTACAGAAACCGGGCGCAGCCGTGGGAATTGCAAGCGCTGACTCGTGCACGTGCCGTCACCGGACCGCTACAGAGCGACTTTATGCAAATTGCAAAGACCGCCTGGCGTCGCGCCGGTCACAATCCCAACCTTTCCACAACAATTGATGGCATGCTCGAGCGCATTCGGCGCGAGCGAGGCAGCGGGTCGGATTTTCTCGATTTAAAGACTGGCCGCGGCGGAATAATAAAGGCGGAATTTCTCGTTCAAGCATTGCAGCTGCGGGAAAACATATGGGAGCAAAATTTGGAGAGGGCGGTCGACCGGCTCCGCCAACACGGGTACATGAATGATTTCGAAGTCACGAGGTTCAAAAAAGCTTATGCACTGCTGCGGCGCTGTGAACTCGTACTGCGACGGTACGACAACCGAAGCATTTCAATGCTTCCCAGCGATCCAGAGGAACAACACAGGTTCGCCGTTCGGCTTGGCTATGGCGAACTCGACACTTTTCGCCGCGACTATATCGATGCTCGCGAGGCGATTCATGCACTCTACGAACGGCACGTTCGGAACAAGAGTCTGTAGCCGCGCGTCTGTGAGACGCACCCGCCGTGCGCCACGCTTCGGCGCGGCAGGAAGCGAAGCGCCTACGGAAGTTTGATTAACTAACCCGGAATGCCTTTAAGCATTTCGGTGTTCGTTGGGAATTTTTTTACAAACATCAAAAGACGCTGAATCGCTTCTTCTGGTTTGTGACCAGCCAGGCCGCGCCGGATAAGATTGATTTTCTCCAATTCCCAAGGTTGCAACAGCAACTCTTCGCGGCGTGTCCCGGAAAGAAAGATGTCGATCGCCGGGTAAATCCGCTGGTCGCTGATTTTTCGGTCAAGCACCATTTCCATGTTTCCGGTGCCTTTAAACTCCTGAAAGATCAGCTCGTCCATGCGGCTGCCAGTTTCGATCAGCGCCGTCGCGACAATCGTGAGAGAACCCGCCTCCTCGGTGTTACGCGCGGCCGCGAAAATTTTTCGTGGAATCTCCATGGCACGCGCATCGATACCGCCGCTCATGGTGCGACCTCCACCGGACAGCGCATTATTAAACGCGCGAGCGGTGCGCGTGATGGAGTCGAGCAGGATGAATACATGTTTTCCTGCTTCAACGAGGCGTTTGGCGCGTTCGATCGCCAGCTGTGAAATCCGCGTGTGACTTTTGATATCGGCATCATTGGAGCTAGCCATAAGCTCCGCAGTTGGATGCGAACGCCGAAAATCAGTGACTTCTTCCGGGCGCTCATCGACCAGAAGAAGGATCAGACACGTCTCCGGATGATTCTTTGCGACCGCATCGGCGATGTGATGCAACAGCGTTGTTTTACCTGTACGCGGCGGCGCCACGATCAGACCGCGCTGGCCCATTCCCAACGGCGTCATCAAGTCCATGATCCGCGTGGTGTAACGGTCCGGGACTGTCTCAAGTTTGATCCGTTTATTCGGATTGATCGTGGTCAATTCTTCAAACGGGCGAAGCCCTTGGTATTTTGCCGGCTCTTCACTGTTGATTTTGAGTAGCTTGACCAGTTGCGGGCCACGGCTGCCGCGCCTGGTCTCACCGTAAATCCACATCCCGTCGCGCAGCGCGAAGCGGCGCACAATTTCAGGAGTGACAAAAATGTCCTGCGGCGTCTGCACAAAGTTGCGTTTTGGATCGCGCAGGAACCCGAAGCCTTTGCCCGAAATTTCAATGATACCTTCGCCAAATTCCGGCTCAGCCTGAACTTGTTCGCCGGTCTCGGCAGCCCCTTCGACTGTTTCGCGTCCGGCTGAAGCGGGTCGATCCAGAGTCTCTACACCAGCAGTCTCACCAGAAGGATCGGCATTTGTTGAGGAAGAATTTGGTGATTCGGAATCACTCCGCCTAAATCGATCGCCGCGGTCCCGGTAACGCCTTCGGGGAAAACGGCGACGAGGACGGTGGCGTTGCTCCGGCGACGCGGATTCAGTTTCCAGCGGCACAGGCTGGTTCTCGTTTTGTTCGTTCATAGGTAGATTCTTTGTCCGCCGCGGCGGATGCCTTAATACGTGTGGCTGGGAGCAATGCTTTTTCAGGCCGGCAATGTGGCCAGCAATTCGTCGGGAATGTCTAGATTTGAATAGACGTTTTGCACGTCGTCGTCCTCTTCGAGCGCATCACACAATCGGAGCACCTGACGCGCCACGGCCTCGTCCCTGACCGCGACTGTAGTATCGGGGATAAACGTAAACTTTTGCCCATCGGTACTGACGCCTGCTTTCTTGAGCGCCTCAGCTACGGCGTAGAGCTGATCGTGGGAAGTGGTGATAACATACTGATCCTCCTCGCTTGTCAACTCCTCCGCGCCGGCCTCCAGGGCAAGCTCCAGTAGCCGGTCCTCGTCAATGCTCGATCGCGGAAGGGTGATCTGTCCCTTCCTGTGGAACATGTAGGAAACACTCCCGCTCGATGCGAGACTGCCATTGTTCTGGGCGAAGATTCTGCGAATTTCCGCACCCGTTCGGTTTCGGTTGTCGGTGGCAGCCTCGACAATTAACGCAACGCCGCCCGGCGCGTAACCTTCGTATACGATCTCGGCCAGTTGTTCGCCGTCTCTGTCTTCGCCCGTGCCGCGTTTGATTGCGCGCTCGATGTTATCGTTTGGCATGCTCTGTGTGCGCGCAGCCTGGATGGCGTTACGCAGACGCGGGTTGGCACCCGGATCGCCTCCGCCAGCCTTCGCCGCGATGGTAATTTCCTTTGACAATTTGCTGAAGATCTTGCCGCGTTTCGCGTCGATCGCGCCCTTAAACCGCTTGACCTTCGACCACTTACTATGTCCCGCCATACGTGCGGATTTTGTACGATTTGCTGATTGAACCTGCGAATTTCCGAACAACACCTCGCCGAGAGATGGCTGGCGAGAAGGGAAACTAACGCGCGATATTCAATCGCAATAAGGACCGTTTGTCAACATGTTGCCTAGCGTGTCAGTAAGCGAAAACAGTCCGATCCCATCGACGCCAAGCCGCAAGTTATTGCCGCTCACCGAATGCCGGTATCGATATCCATATCGACGCGTGCAATCTGATTTGAGGTAATCGTGAACGGTTGCGGTTTCGCGCGGACGTGGCCCTTAGGCGGCCGTCCTTGCACATCCAGAATGTAGTCGCCAGGTGGCAGTGCGAGACGATAGTTTCCATTTGCGTCCGCTGTCACGCGCGCGATTTCTTTTTTTTCGTCACGGCTCAAGATGATCAGCGGATATTCGGCATAGCTTTCAGCGGTGATAGAAGCTGGCGTTCCATTGGCGAGCTCAACTTCCCTGGGCGAAATAATTTTCAAATGGCCCTCCACGAAGCCGGGCGCCGCGGCGTTAATCGAGGTCGTGCCAGCCAGAACCGAAGAGATGCAAAGGGTGACGAAATACTTAAGCAACGACGACATGAGGGAAGACAATTGAAATTTGGCGTTGAAAGATTAGACGCACAATCACTTCGCACGTTCACTTGGAGCACAACCGCTCGTCTATGCGGCACATCGCGTCACCACGAGCGAGGCGGATGTGCCGTCGCCCACAGGCTTG